>NC_020126.1:2867343-3185937 GCF_000331735.1 Myxococcus stipitatus DSM 14675
TGGCCAACGCGGACAAGAGCTCCGAGCAGCCGCACTACAACCGCGCCAATGAGCAACTGCTGTACCTGGCCAACCCCGCGGGCGAGTTGGAGACGTTCGAGGGGGAGAGCCTCCCCACGTCGCTGTTCCGCCTGTACAACATCGACGTGACGGGCGGCGGACAGCCGCAGCTCGTCGCGGATGTGACGACGGAGTCCTCCACGGGGGGCGACGTGAAGTCGTTCATCGCCGCGCCCACCTGGGCGCCGGATGGGAGCTGGGCCGCGTACGTGCGCGCGTACTACTTCAAGCCGACGTCCGGGAAGCCGGTGCTGTGCGGCTCGCTGGTGTCGCCCTGCCAGTCGCGCCCTGGCAACGTCATCTTCCTCAAGCGCATCAACCCGGCGGACGGCACCGCGTCGGGGGACGAGGTGCGGATCGCGGATGACGGCACGCTCCCGTCGTTCTCGCCGGATGGCCGCTACATCGCGTTCATCAAGGGCGGGCAGCTCCAGATTCAGCAGCTGGACCCCGCCGCGGGCACCCTGGTGAACGCCCCCGTCGTCCATCCGAAGGCGGGCTTCACGCTCCAGACGGGTGACAGCGACGACCACCGGCCGCGCTGGCAGCCTCGGTAGCGGAGTGTCTCGAGAGGTCCGCGCCCCACGGCCTGTCCGGGGCGCGGGCCTTCCATCCTCCGTGCGCGACGCGGTGGGCCTTGCGGCTCCAAGGGCTCCAGGAATAGGGAGGGCCCCTGGCCCGGCTTCGGGCCCCTGCCCGGAGGCCGAGGATGAAGCGTCAGTCGATGTTGCTGGGAGCCCTGCTGTTCGTGGGTTGTGCCACCGTGCCGGCGACGCCGGTGGACTCGGGGAGCGGCGGCGGCGCGGCCGCTGACCCGCACCCGGACGCGGAGCCTGTGCGCCTGGAGACGCGGGCGGGCACCTTCCTGGTGCACCCGAACAACGCCGAGGACTTCGCCCGGGCGCTCGCGGGTGAGCCCACCCAGCAGCGCTACACCACGGGCGTGCTCATGGCGGGAGAGTAGCGAGCCTGTCCCGCGCTGGAGTTCAGCCCTCCACGACGATGCGGCGGCCCAGCGCGCGGGTCATCTGGGGCGAGGTCATCAACTCCAGCGCCTCACCCAGCTCCCCGCCGGCCGTGTCGAAGGCCGCGGCGATGATTTCCCCCACGGTGAGCTGGGCCCGCTCCGCGGCCACGCGGGCCCGCTGAGCTGTCCGGCGGAGCGCGGGCATCACCCGGCGGCCCTGCCGTCGAACCGTGACGCTCTTGCGTGTCGTCCTCTTGGCCATGTGTTCCTCCCACCGCGCGGTCTCCATGCGGGTGAGTACACCTGGGGTCTGACATATGCAGACGAGGTGCCAGTGGGACGCCCATCCAACAGGTAACGTGCACTACGGGTTTTCCCTGTCATGAGGCGGGGTTCTGCGTTCGCGTCTTCTTGCCCAACGTCAGGACCCGGAAACGATTCCTCGTTCTGTCGAGTTTTTTCGTTCATCCAGCCCTGCAATCTCGACGTTTCGTTCAAGAGTCCAAAGTCGATGAGAAGCAGCGAGACATGAGAGTCCTCTCGGTCTCGTGCGACTCGGGGGTCTGGTGAGCCCCGCCCTCGAGGGCGAAAATTTGGCAGTCGAGGGTGCGGACTGACGCCGTCGTCATGCCGGGGTGTGAGGGGAGTGTGGGCGGTGCGGTATACGCCGTGACATGCCTCAAACACTTTGTCCGAGCTGCGGACACAGCCCCATTCCCCGGGGCGCCGCGGCCTGTCCCGCATGTGGCGACCCGTTCGACCATCTCCCCACGTACAAGAAGGTGGGCCGCACGCGGCTGGACCGGTTGGGCGACGCGGTGGACGACGACGCGACGGTGTTTGGCGGTGACCTGGTCACCAGCGCCGTGTCGGCGCATCCCGGGCCGGTGGCGGCGGTGTTGGGGGCGGGGGCGCTCGCGTGGTTCCTGCGGGCGGGAGGCGTGGTGGGCTCGCTCCAGGACCCGTCGTGGACGTATGGGCTGGTGGCGTTGGACCTGGTGCTCGCGCTGGTGCTGGTGCTGAACCGAGGCCCCGTGAAGGGCATCGCGCAGGCGGGCCTGGTGGTGCAGCTGGGGATGACGCTGTGGCTGGCCCGGGCCTCGCCGACGGCGCCGGTGCATGTGGCGTATGGGCTGTTGGGCCTGGTGGCGCTGTCGCTGGTGATGGGCGAGCCGGGCGTGGTGCGGCGCTACCTGAGCATGGGGTTGGGCTTGTGCCTGGCGCTGGTGTCGGGCCTCTTGCTCGCGATGCCTGGCGCGCTGACGTCTGGAGGGGGCGTGCGGCAGCTGCTGGTGGGCAGTGAGCTGGGGTATCGGCTGGAGCTGCCGGTGGGGTGGGAGCGGCTGACGCGCGAGCAGCTCGCGACGCACATGGTGCTGCCCCCGGCGACGGTGGGCGGGAGCGCCGTGGGGTTCGGTGACTCGGCGCGAGGGCGCTACGGGATGTTGTGGGTGGAGCGCGGCTCGGGCGTGACGCTCGCGACGGGGTGTCAGGAATTGTTGCGTGCGATGGGGGGAAGCCCGGGGTTGGACGCGAGCCGGCCCGTCGTGCCCGCGGCGCTGGGGAGCCGGACGCAGTTCCATGGGCTGAGCACGTCGAGCGGAGCGCGAGGCACGCTGGGGTGTGGACTGCTGGCGGATGGCCGACTGGTGGGGCTGGCGGTGGTGGCGGCCGGGGCGGCGGATGTTCAGGCGGGAGACGCTCAGGGCTCGGCGGCCTTCGCGGCGGTGGGCGAGGGGCTCGTGTTGCAGTAAAGGGGCGCCGCCATGAACGTCCAGGTCCTGTTCCACGACAACTGCTTCGACGGTGCCGCGAGCGCCGCGGTGTTCTCCCGCTTCTACCGGGAGCGCGTCCGTGCCGACGCGGCCTTCCGGTATCAGGGGCTGAACCACAAGCCCGGCGCGGAGGGCATCGACCCGGCGGTCTTCACGGGCGAGGAGAACGCCATCGTCGACTTCCGCTACAGCCAGGATGCGCGGCTGACGTGGTGGTTCGACCACCATGCCTCCGCGTTCCAGCAGCCGGGGGACGAGGCGCACTTCCGCGCGGACTCGAGCGGGCGCAAGTTCCACGATGCGCACCGCAAGAGCTGCACGAAGTACCTGGCGGACGTGGCGCGTGAGCGCTTCGGCTGGGACTCGGCGCCCCTGGCGGACCTCATCCACTGGGCGGAAATCATCGACGGGGCGCTGTTCCCCTCGCCTCGGATGGCGGTGGCGCTGGAGGAGCCCGCGCTGCGCATCATGACGGTGCTGGAGGCGACGAAGGACTCGGCGCTCATCCCCGAGGTCATCCGTCGCATGCAGACGGAGTCGCTCGCGGACATCGCCGCCTCGCCGCTCATTGCCAATCCCTTGGCACCGCTGCTCGCGCGTCATCAAGGGAACATCGAGCTGGTGCGCGCGAAGGCCCGCTACGAGCGAGGCGTCGTCTTCTTCGACCTGGTGGACGAAGGGGTGGACAGCCTCAACAAGTTCATCGCGTACGCGCTCTATCCGGACGCGCGCTACACGCTGTGGGTGGGGAAGGGCGCGTCGCGCGCGAAGGTGTCGCTGGGCTCCAACCCGTGGAAGCCGGAGCTGCGCCAGCATGACTTGTCCGCGATTGCCGGCCGCTTCGGCGGGGGAGGCCACCCGGTGGTCGCGGCGGCCAGCTTCAAGGCGGACCAGTCGGACAAGGCCCGCGCCGCGTACCAGGAGATTCTCGCGGAGCTGTCCACCGCGGGCTGACGCCCGGCGGGGCGGGCGCTACCGGCGCTCGAAGAAGGTGAAGCCCGCCTGCCGCAGCAGTCGCACCACCATCACCATGGGGAGACCCTGCACGTTGGAGCGGTCTCCCTCCAGCCGCGCCAGCAGCGCCTGTCCGGCGCCTTCCACGCGGTAGCTGCCGCAGCAGCCTTCCCACTCGTTCAGGTCCAGGTAGCGCTCCAGCTCCTCGGGCGTCACGGCATGGAACGTGAGGCGAGCGGTCTCCAGGCCCTCGAAGAGCTGGCCTCCAGGGCCCATCAGGCAGACCCCGGTGTGGATGTCATGCGTCTGCCCGAGCAGCCGGGTCAGCTGGGCGCGAGCGGCGCTCCGGTCCTCGGGCTTGGTGAGTGTCTGTCCATGCACCTCCACGAGCTGGTCGGCGCCGAGCACCCACGCCTCCGGGTTGCGCGCATGCACCGCGCGAGCCTTCCGCTCGGCCAGCTCCCGCACGGCTTCCTTCGCGGAGTGAAGGGAGGACACCTGCTCATCCACGCCGGGGGATTGGGTGCGGTAGGGCAGGCCCAGTCCGTCCATGAGCGCGCGGCGGGCACTGGAGGTGGACGCCAGAATCAAGTCTCTCATCGCGGCACCCAGCCTAATGCACCAGGAAGGGCGAGGGCGATGTTGCCCGCTCAGCGGGCGTGCATGTCCCCGCTTCCCGGCCACGAGGGGATGCCGTAGCCTGACGCCCCATGTCGCGGCGTGGTCTGCTCGCCCTTTTCCTCATTCTCACCGCCTGCAAGCGGAGCACGCCGGCCCCCACGACGGGAGACGCCGGACTGCCCGAGGTGTCCTCCGTCGTGCGAGCTCCAGCCGCCAACGCGGCGCCCGTGGAGGTGGGGGAGGGCGCGGCGAAGCCGGTGAAGCCGCTCGCGGTGTGCCGGGCGAAGGGGAGCTCCCCCCTGGACGCCGCCCGGAGCTACTACGACGGGGGCCGCTTCGAGGAGGCCCTCTCCTGCGCGGCGCAAGCCGCGGCCCAGGAGCCGGACCTCGCCGCGGCCCACGCCGAGCGAGGTGTCGCGCTCGCCGCCCTGGGGCGCGAGGCCGAGGCGCAGCTCGCCTTCTCGAGGGCGCTGGCCATCGACCCTGGCGACTCGGATGCGCTCCTGGGGGCCGCGCACCTGTACGCGGTGCAGCTGCCCTCCACGCGTGAGCGCGACGAGCTGGGCACGCTCTACGCCGAGCGCGGCCTGTCGCAACCTGGAACGCCGCCGGAGCTCATCCCGCATCTGGCGCTGGTGGCGGCCATGGCCTTCAACGACCTGGGCCAGGCGGAAGAGGCCCTGGCCCGAGCCGCCATCGTCCTCGCCAGGGACCCCGCCAGCCGCGAGGCCCTCTACGAGCGGGCCCTGGCGCTCTTCGAACTCTGCCGCTTCTCCGAGGCGAAGACCGCCTTCCAGGGCCTCATCAACGACCCGGAGCGGGCCGCGCACGCGCACCAGCACCTGGGGCTCCTCCTGGAGCGCGAGGGCAAGTGGAAGCAGGCGCAGGCCCACTTCGACAAGGCCCGCGGCCTCGCGCCCGAGGACTTCCCCTCGCCGCCCATGCCGACCGAGGACGCCTTCCGCCAGGACGTGGCCCGCGCCGTGGCCGAACTGCCCGCGGACATGCGGGGAGACCTGGAGGGGGTCCCCGTCTCCGCGGAGGAGCTGCCCGCGGAGGAGGACCTGCTGGCCAACCAGCCGCCCCTGTCACCCACCATCCTGGGGCTCTTCCGGGGCCCGCCCCTGGGGGCGCCGTGCGACGGCTCCGAGTCGCCCTGCCGCTCGGTGGTGCTCTACCGGCGCAACCTGGCGAGGGCGGTTCGCACGCCCGCCGAGCTGAATGAGCAGATTCGCGTGACATTGCTGCACGAAATCGGGCATCTGCGCGGGGAGGACGACGAGGAACTGGCCGCGCGCGGCCTGGAGTGACGCACATGGCCCCCCCAGCAGCCCTTCCGGTGGCACGCACCACGCCGAAGGGCGCGAAGTCGCTGCGCCAAGGCAACCCCTGGCTGTACCGCACCGAGCTCGCCGCTCCGCCCGACGTGAAGGGCGCTGGAGCGGTGGTGCTGGTGGTGGACTCGCAAGGCAACCCCATTGGCCAGGCCCTCTACGCCAGGCGCTCCCCGCTGGCCCTGCGCCTGCTGACGCGCAAGGGCCCCGCCGAGGAGCCCGTCAACGACGCCTTCTTCCGCCGCCGCCTGGAGGCCGCGCTCGCCCGCCGGTCGATGCTGTCCCACCGGGATGGCCTGCGCCTGGTGCACGGGGAGGCGGACCTGCTGCCCGGCCTCTTCGTGGACCGCTACGGCTCCGGCCTCACCCTCCAGACGCTCTCCGAGGGCATGGACGCGCGCAAGGAGTCGCTCGCGAAGGTGCTGGTGGAGCTCACCGGCGCCACGCACGTGGTCTGCCGCGACGACGCCTCCGGCCGCGACTTCGAGGGCCTGCCGCGAGAGTCCCGCTTCCTGCACGGCCAGGGCGACGCGCGCTTCACCTACCACGAGGGGGAGAACCGCTTCACCGTGGACCTGCTGGGAGACATGAAGACGGGCGCCTTCCTGGACCAGGTGGACAACCACCTGCGCGCCGGAGAGCTGGCGCGAGGCGAGTCGCTGGACCTCTTCAGCTACCACGGAGGCTTCGCGCTGGCCCTGTCGCGCAACAGCACCTCGGTGGTGGCGGTGGAGCAGGACGAGAAGGCCGCCGCGCGCGCCCAGGAGAATGCCCGCGTCAACGGCCGGGACAACGTCCGCGTGGAGCACGCGAATGCGTTCGACGTGCTGCGCCGCTTCGACACGGAGGGCCGGCGCTTCGACACCATCGTGCTGGACCCGCCGGGCCTGGCCAAGCGCCGCGAGGGCCTGGCCACCGCGCTGCGCGCCTACCACGAGCTCAACCTGCGCGCCTTCCGCTGCTTGAAGCCCAACGGCCTGCTCGTCACCTGCTCGTGCTCGGGCAAGCTGGACCGCGCGGGCTTCGAGGAGATGGTGCTCGCCGCGGCCATGGACGCGAAGCGCCCGGTGCAGATCCTGGAGCGCCGGGGCGCGGGGCTGGACCACCCCGTCCTGGGGGGGCTGCTGGAGACGGAGTACCTCAAGGCCCTCTACGTGCGCGCCCTGTAGCGCGCACGGGCAGGGGAGACATCAGGGCAGGCCCAGCTCCTTGCGCAGCTTGCCCACCACCTTGAAGTACTCGGTCCGGGAGAAGGGGACGTTGAGGATGTGGAAGTCCTTCTTCGCCAGCCCCACGCAGCCGAAGCAGTAGTTGCAGTCCTGGAGGTTGCGCGACAGCACCAGGTAGGCGCTCGTCGTGCAGTTCTCGCTCTGCACGCAGTAGGCGCACGCATGACAGCTCTTGCAGTCCACGCAGTGCGAGCAGTTGTTGCACAGCTCGCACCGGGTGCAGTGGGTGCATTGGAAGCAGCTGTCGCACTCCTTGCAGAACATGCAGTTGGCGCAGCGCTGACAGCCCTCGCACGCATAGGAGCCGGGGTTGCCCGGGTCCGACGCGTAGCTCTTGGTGAGTCGCTGGAGCTGCTCCAGGAACTCCCGCTTGCCGAGCGAGGCCACCAGCTCGCGAGCCACCTTCTCCTCCGCGAGCGGGTCCACTGCCTCGGCTCGCGTACCTTTCTCCTTCGCCACCCGGGACACTCCTTGCCCTCGTTCGGGGCTCACTGAAGCTTGGCCAACCCGGCCAGGTCGATTCCTCGCGCCACCCGCCGCACCTCCACCGTACCGGGGAAGCCTCGGCTGGTGATGGCCACCACGAAGCGCTCCCCCACCAGGAGGTTGGCTTCCGCCAGCGCCTCTTCCGCGTCGTACCTCACGAAGCCCACGGCATCCTGCCAATGGATGGGCGCCGTCGGGTCGCTGGGTGCTTTCTCCTTGGCTCGCTCCGCCGCGTCGCGGATGGCCTGGCCAATCTTCCCGCCCATCGTGGTGTCCACGATGCGCACCTTGACCTCTCGCCCCTCACCTCGGGTGAACAGGCGCTCGGCTTCGGAGACGGACACCTCGCCGTACTTGCCGGTGGAGCCCTGGGTGCGGGCCACCGTGAAGCCCTCCAGGGCCTCTGGCAGGAACGGGGCCAGCGACTTGAAGTAGACGCAAGGCGCGCTGGCGGCGGGGACGGAGGTCTCCACCTCCGGGGAGGCGGCATCCCGGTTCAAACATCCGACACCCGGGGCGAGCGCGAGCAGGGCGGCGGCGAGGCGGAGGAGAAAGTTGTCGCGCACGGCCGAATCAAAAGGTATCCCCGGCCCGCGCGCAATGGACCTCTCGAAGCTCAACCCTCCTCAGCGCGAGGCCGTGGTCACCCTCCAAGGGCCCCTGCTGGTCCTCGCGGGCGCTGGCAGCGGGAAGACCCGCGTCATCACCCACCGCATCGTCCACCTGCTCAACGAGCGGCCAGACCACATCCTGGCTCGCAACATCCTGGCGGTGACCTTCACCAACAAGGCGGCCTCGGAGATGAAGGAGCGCCTGGTCCACATGGCCGGGCCTCGGGCACAGGGCGTGCTGGTGTGCACCTTCCACGCCTTTGGCGCGGAGATGCTCCGCGAGGACATCCACCGGCTGGGGTGGCCCAAGAAGTTCGCCATCGCGGACATGGGTGACCAACTGGCCATCATCCGCCGCGCCATGCGCGAGCACCGCATCGACGACCGCGCCTTCGACGCGCGCAAGGTGCTCACGCTCATCTCCAAGGCGAAGAACTCCGGCGCCGCGCCGGAGCCCAAGCCGGAGGGGATTGGCGACGACTACGACCTCATCACCCACATGGTCTACCCGGACTACCAGCTCGCGCTGAAGGCGCAGGGCTCGGTGGACTTCGACGACCTGCTGCTCCTGCCCTCGCGCCTGCTGCGTGAGCACTCGGACCTGTACCTCAAGTACACGCACCGCTTCCGTTACCTGCTGGTGGACGAGTTCCAGGACACCAACCTCGCCCAGCTGGAGCTGCTCAAGCTGATGGCGGGCCAGTCGCGCAACGTGTGCGCGGTGGGGGACGACGACCAGTGCATCTACTCGTGGCGCGGCGCGGAGGTGCGCAACATCCTCAACTTCGACGACTTCTTCCCGGGCGGGAAGGAAGTGCGCCTGGAGCAGAACTACCGCTCCGTGCAGATGGTGCTGGACGCGGCCAACGCCGTCATCGCGAAGAACCCCGAGCGCAAGGCCAAGCAGATGTGGACCGACCGCAAGGGCGGTCCCAAGGTGAAGGTCGTCGCCTGCCCCAACGACGAGGAGGAGGCCCGCTTCGTCGCCCACGAAATCCAGAAGCACATGTCGCTGGGGGTGCCCGCGGATGACATCGCGGTGCTCTACCGGACCAACGGCCAGGCGCACCCCATCGAGGAGATGCTGCGCGAGAAGAACATCGGCTACGAGGTGGTGGGCGGCAGCGAGTTCTTCGACCGGCGCGAAGTGAAGGACGTCATCGCGTACTTCAAGGTCATCGTGAACCGGCTGGATGAAATCTCGCTCATGCGCATCATCAACGTCCCGTCGCGCGGGATTGGTGACGTGACGGTGGAGCGGCTGCACGGGCACTCGCGCGCCGAGGGCGTCACGCTGTGGACGGTGATGCGCCGGGCGACGGAGTTCGACGACCTGCCCCCCGGCGCGGGCGAGAAGGTGCGCGAGTTCGTGGAGCTCATCGAGCGCTACCGCGCCGCCTACGAGCAGGGGCAGCTGGCCACCGTGACGCGCAAGCTCCTGGAGGAGATTGGCTTCCGGGACGCCACGCGCGCGCATGCCACCAGCGCCACCAGCGCGGACAAGAAGCTCAAGAGCGTGGACGGCGTGCTGGACTCGCTCGAGCGCTTCGAGAAGCGCGAGGGCCCCAAGGCCAGCCTCCTCACCTATCTGAACCGGCTGAGCCTGGACAACCGCCAGGAGGACGAGGAGGAAGTCCCCGGCGCCAAGGGCCGCGTCACCCTGATGACCATCCACTCCTCCAAGGGCTTGGAGTACCGGCTGGTCTTCTTCATCGGCATGGAGGAGGACCTGATGCCCCACGGGGGCATGCAGGGCGAGGCGCAGAACCTCGAGGAGGAGCGCCGCCTCTGCTACGTGGGCATCACCCGCGCGAAGGAACTGCTCTACCTCACCCGCGCCGTCACCCGCGTGAAGCGCGGCAAGGAAGTCCCCAGGACGCCCTCCCGTTTCCTGGAGGACCTCCCCGCCGAGGTCTCCGAGGTCATCGCCATGGATGCACCGCGTCAGGGCGAGCCGACCAAGGAGGAGAAGAACTTCTTCGCCAACCTGAAGGAGCGCTTCAAGAAGCCGACCCCTGGGGCTGCCCCCGGGGGAGGGGGCGTGCCTGGGAGGTAGGTTGGGGTGGGAGGGCTCTCACCAACCTTGACTTGATCCTCCATGCCCGCTAGGAGGGTCGGCCTTTCCGGGCCTCTGCGCGATACGGCGGAGGACCTGTGGTCCGTTTGGCACGAGATGCGGTCCCCGGCATGCACCTGGCGACCGCGAGAAGTTTGGAGTGCACGAAATGTCGCAGAAGACCTACAGCGCGAAGGCTGGGGACATCAAGCGCCAGTGGCACGTCATCGACGTGTCCGACAAGGTGCTGGGCCGCGCGGCGAGTCAGATTGCCACCTTGCTCAAGGGCAAGCACAAGGCCATGTACACGCCGTCCATCGATACGGGCGACCACGTCATCGTCATCAACGCCGACAAGGTGAAGGTGACGGGGACGAAGGAGCAGGACAAGATGTACTACCGGCACCCGCGAGCGGGTTTCCCGGGCGCCCTGAAGATCACCAACCTCGAGAAGCTGCGCCAGCGGCACCCCGAGGACATCATCATCAACGCCGTGCGTCGCATGCTGCCGCGCAACGCGCTGGGTCGCCAGATGATGACGAAGCTGAAGGTCTACGCGGGTGATACCCACCCCCACGCCGCCCAGCAGCCGGCTGCGTTCTCGGTTGAGGCGTAAGGGAGACAACGACCATGCCCATCCATCAAGAGCTTGGTTTCTACGCCACCGGCCGCCGCAAGGAGGCCACCGCCCGCGTCTGGGTGCGTCCCGGCACCGGTCAGGTCATCATCAACGGTCGCGAGATCAACGACTACTTCGGTCGTGAGACCTCCAAGATGGTGCTCAACCAGCCCCTCGAGATTCTGGAGCAGAAGGGGAAGCTGGACGTCACCGTGAACGTTCGCGGCGGCGGTCTCTCCGGCCAGGCCGGCGCCATCCGCCACGGCATCGCCCGTGCGCTGTGCGCCTTCAACCCGGAGTTCCGTCCCGCGCTGAAGAAGGCCGGCTTCCTGACCCGCGATGCTCGCGCGGTCGAGCGCAAGAAGTACGGTCAGCCGGGCGCGCGTCGCCGGTTCCAGTTCTCCAAGCGCTAACCCCTGCGGGTTGGTTGCTCAGGTTGTTCCTCCGCGGCGGAGGCTCTCTCACGAGGGTCTCCGCCGTGGTGTTTCCGGGGACTCACCGGAATGCGCGGGTCGCATCGCCGCGCGGGCGTCTGCTACGATTCGGAGGCCCATGGAACTCAATGAGATCCTCCAGATCGCCCTTCGCGGCGGTGCTTCCGACATTCATCTGAAGGCTGGTCTGCCGCCCATGTTCCGGGTGGATGGCTCGTTGGTGCCGTTGAAGGATGGCCGTCGCCTCCCGCCGGAGGAGGTGGCTCGCATGTCCTTCGGCATCATGAACGAGTTCCAGAAGGAGAAGTTCAAGGCGAGCAACGAGGTGGACCTGGCCTACGGAGTTCCGGGCCTGGGTCGCTTCCGTGTGAACGTCTTCCAGCAGCGCGGCACGGTGGGCGCGGTGCTGCGTGTCATCCCGTTCAAGGTGATGACCATCCAGGACCTGCTGCTGCCGCAGATTCTCGCGAAGATTTGCGGAGAGGAGCGCGGGCTCATCCTGGTGACGGGGACGACGGGCTCGGGCAAGTCCACGACGTTGGCGGCGATGATCGACTACATCAACTCCAACGAGACCAGCCACATCATGACGATCGAGGACCCCATCGAGTTCCTCATTCGCGACAAGCGCTCCATCGTGAACCAGCGCGAAGTCGGTGTGGACACGATGAGCTTCGCGCAGGCGCTGAAGAGCGCGTTGCGGCAGGACCCGGACGTCATCCTCGTGGGCGAAATGAGAGATCACGAGACCATCGAAACGGCGCTGCACGCCGCGGAGACGGGCCACCTCGTGATGTCCACGTTGCACACGTTGGACGCGACGGAGACGGTGAACCGCATCGTGTCCGCCTTCCCTCCGCACCAGCAGAAGCAGGTGCGCATCCAGTTGGCGAGCGTGCTCAAGGGCGTGGTGAGTCAGCGCCTGGTGCCGCGCGCGGATGGAAAGGGCCGCGTGGCCGCGGTGGAGGTGCTGCGGGTCACGGCCCGCGTGCGCGAGCTCATCGAGGACAAGGACCGCACGAAGGAGATCCACGACGCCATCGCGCAGGGCACCGACTCGTACGGGATGCAGACCTTCGACCAGTCGCTGATGAGTCTGGTGCGGCAGGGGTTGGTGACGTACGAGGAGGCCCATCGTCAGGCGTCGAACCCGGACGACTTCGCGCTGCGCTTCTCCGGCATCAGTGGGACGTCGGACTCGAAGTGGGACAACTTCGACGCGAAGCCCGGCGAGGCCCGTCCGATTCCGGGCTCGGCCGCGTTCGCGCAGAAGGGAGCGCCCGTGGGAGCGGCGCCTCCGCCCGCGCCCCCCGCGCCCGCGCCTCAGGCCGCGCGTCCTCCGGGGGCACCAGCCCCGGCCGCCGCACGCCCGTCGACCCCGGCTCCGCCCACGCGGCCTGCGACGCCCGCTCCCGCCGCACGTCCGGCGCCTGCCCCCGCGCCTGCTCCAGCGGCGGGTGGGGATGACGACTTCCAGATCGAACGCTTCTGAGCGTCCGACGACGCGTGGGTCTCATGAGGACCGTGAGCCCACGCGCGGGCAGTGGGGCACTAAGGCCGCGCTGGCTTGAGGCCCTTCGACGCACCGGGTGAGCGGCAATGCGTGCACCCTCGAGGGGGCCGGCCCGCGAAGCAGGCCGAACTGGCTTGAAGCCCTTCGCCGAATCCGATGAATCGGTGATGGGGGCACCTTCGAGGGCCCGGCCCGCGAAGCAGGCCGAACTGGCTTGAAGCCCTTCGCCGCACATGGGAGGTGCACCTTCGGAGGCCCGGCCCGCGAAGCAGCCCGCCCCGGCTCCTGGCCCCGTGCCGCATACAACCAAGGGCGCTGGGCGCACTTCCGAGAGCGCCTCCCAAGCGAAGCCCGGGGCCCTCGCCCCGCGGGCCTTTCCTCGGCGCTACGCGTCTTCCTCGCCCAGCATGGCGCGCAGGCGGGACAGGCGCAGCGGTCCCATCAGCCCCTCTCGCGCCAGGGCCTGGAGCAGGTGCGCGGTGGCGTGCACCTTGGCCTCCTGCTCCTCCTCCGGCTTGTCGGCGACCTCCGCGTCCAGCAGCGCCTCGATGTGCTCGGGGTTGATGGGCGCGGGGCCCTCCGCCCACGCGATGTCGAACAGGGCCCGCGCCATGGTCTCGCGCACCTTGCGCTCCGCGTCGTCCGCCGCGCCCTTCACGAAGCCGAGGAAGAGCGCATCCACCGCCTCCTTCGTGAGCGCCGCCAGCGCGGGCACCTCACCCAGCGACTCCATCACGTATTCGCGGTCGAACGTGTCGACGTCCTGCTCATAGCCGAACGCCTCCTCCAGGAGGATGGAGGCGATGAACGCGTCCGTCTCCTCCTCGCTCGCGCCTTCCTCGGCAAGCGCCTCGCGGGCCTTGCGCGCGCGCTCGCTCAGCTCCGCGTCCTCCTGCATCGCGCGCACGGACGCATGCGCCGC
Organism: Myxococcus stipitatus DSM 14675; assembly: GCF_000331735.1. Classification (GTDB taxonomy): domain Bacteria; phylum Myxococcota; class Myxococcia; order Myxococcales; family Myxococcaceae; genus Myxococcus; species Myxococcus stipitatus. The sequence continues at coordinate 2,880,925 of NC_020126.1, forward strand.
CAGCAGCACGACGGCGGCCTGGGCGTCGGAGGACAGCGCGCGGCCCCCCACGTCCATCAGGATGGAGGCCTGGCGCGGATGGGCCTTGGCCGCCTCGGCGAAGGCCATCTCCTCGGGGGTGAGCGAGCCGCCCGCCTGTTGCTTGCGGAGCGTCTCCTTCGCGACATCGGCTGCAAGGAAGCGGGCGAGGACTGGATGCATGCGGGGCCTGTTACCACATGCTAGGTATCCCGCCATGCTCTCGGAGGATGAGGGGCCAGAGGCCGTCCAGCGCGCCACGGATGCCGGGCTCAAGCTGCTGGCCGCCCGTGCCCGCACCCGCCAGGAACTCCTGGAGGCCCTGGCGAAGAAGGGCTTCGTCCCCACCGTCCGAGAACAGGCCCTGGCCCGGCTCGAAGGCTGGGGCTATCTCGACGATGCCCGCTTCGGCCACGAGCGCGCCTCCGCCTTGCTGAGGGGAGGCAAGGGCCCCAGCGCCGTCCTCCAGCGACTGGAGGCCCACGGCCTGTCCGAAGACGAAGCCCGGTCTGCCCTCGAGTCCGCCAGCGGGGCGGTGGAGTTCGACGCCCTGGCCGCCGCGCGAGGGGTGCTGGAGAAGCGGGGGCTGTCGGCTCGGCCCCTCGACGGGAAGTCGTGGGCCCGGGCCGCGAGGCTCCTGTCGGGCCGCGGATTCTCCGAGGACGTCATCCATCAGCTGCTGGGTGAAGCTTCGCTGGACCCCTCGGGGCCGGACGAATAGCGTGGCGCCGATGCGTTCCGCCGTCGCCTTCCTGACCACCCTCCTGTTGCTCACCTCGGGCTGTGCCGCCCTGTCCGGCTCACAAGGGGGCGAGCCCGACTACGCCCTCACCGCCGAGGAGAACCTCGTCCTGGGCAGCCAGGCCCTGGAGAACAAGGACTTCCTCAAGGCCCAGAAGTACTTCGAGTACGTCCGCGCGAAGTTCCCCTACCAGGAGGCCGCGCGCGAGGCGGAGCTGAAGCTGGCCGACGTGGACTTCGCCCGCGAGGCCTTCCCCGAGGCCCGGGACCAGTACCAGTCCTTCATCAAGCTCCACCCCACGCACCCCAAGGTGGACTACGCCGCGTACCGCTCCGCGCTCACCCACGTGGAGGACTACCCGTCGGAGTTCTTCGCGCTGCCTCCCTCTGAGGAGAAGGACCAGGTGGAGATCCGCTCCGCCCTGTCCACGATGGAGGAGTTCCTCCGCGAGTACCCGGAGTCGCAGTACGTCCCGGAGGCCAAGCAGCACGCCGCCGACGCGCGCCGCCGCCTCGCCGAGCACGAGCTCTACGTGGCCCGCTTCTACCAGAAGCGCGGGCGCTGGAAGGCCGTGGCCCAGCGACTGGAGGCCGTCCTCTCGAAGTACCCGGGCACGAGCTACGAGGAAGAAGTCCTCTTCGACCTTCACGACGCCTACGTGAAGCTCAATGACCAGAAGCGCGCGCAGGACACCCTGCGCCAGGTGCTGCGCCGCCTGCCGGGGACTCCCGCGGCGGAGAAGGCCCAGCGCATGCTGGGCACGTGAGGACGACGGAGGAGTGGAGCCGCCTGGGCGGGCTGGTCATCGCCGGCCTGGCGGTGCTCGCCGCCTGTGCGTTGCTCGTCCCCAGGCTCCTCGGCTTCGCCACGGGGCCCGAGGTCGAGGTCATCACCGCGCTCAAGCGGACCGAGTCCTACGGGCTTTCCCTGAGCATCCCCGGCGTGTCCGTGCCGCTGACCGCCCAGGAGCACCACTTCGCGCGCATCACCGTGACGGTGGAGCCCGGCGGGAAGCGGGCCGTGGCCCACTCGACGCTCGACTTCACCGGAGCGCTGGGCGCCACCCAGGTGGGGACCGCGGGCGTGGAGCGCTCGCCCTACGTCTCCAAGAGCGGGGAGTGGGTGCCGGAGCGCACCGAGTCCCCCCGGCTGGTGGCGGTGGTCCGGGCGCTGGAGGCTCGGCGCCGAGCGCTCGAGTCCGCCGACGCGGAGGCCCTGGCTCACCTGGTGCCGCCTGGAAATCCGGGAGTGGCGGGACCCGAGTGGGAAGAACTGAAGATGATGCGAGACCGCGTCTATCGCGCGGAGGCGTGGTACATCCGGTTGGAGCGGGAGGAAGCGCAGGTCACGGAGCACTGGCGGCTCCAGGGCTCCCTCCCGTCGAGGCCGGTGGACACCCGGGGCCAGCGGTCGCTGTCGCTCACGCTTCACGGTGATGAATTCTTGTTTTCGCCCGGCCTCATGTAGGCTACCCCGCGTCGGAGGCAGGGCCCGAGGACGGGCCGAGTCATGGAAGAGCCCCTCAAGCAGCTACTGACCCTCGGGCGCGGCTACTTCGAGAAGAAGCAGTACGCCCAGGCCGAGCAGTACCTCGCGAAGATCGTCGAGCAGAATCCGACGTTCGCGGACGTGTTCAACATGCTCGGCATCATCTACCACGACCAGGGCCAGTTCGCCCGGGCGCAGCGGGCGTTCGAGTCCGCGTTGAACCTGAATCCGGCGTACACCGAAGCGGCGCTGAACCTGGCGGTCATCTACAACGACATGGGGAAGTACGCCGAGGCGAAGGAGGTCTACCAGGCCGCCCTCTCCCGGCAGAAGACGGGCCCAGGTGAACTGGACCCCTATGTCGAGAAGAAGATCGCCAACATGTACGGCGAGATTGGCGACGTCTACGCCTCCAGCGGTGCCTGGCAGAAGGCCATCGAGGAGTACCGGCGCGCGCTGGGCCTGTGTCCGCAGTTCGTGGACATCCGGCTCAAGCTGGGCAACGCCCTGCGCGACGCGGGCGACAACGCGGCGGCCATCACCGAGTACGAACAGGTCATCGCGCAGAACCCGTCTTTCATCCCAGGCCGTATCCAGTACGGCGTGGCGCTGTACTCCGCGGGACGCAGGGTGGAGGCGGTGCAGGTGTGGGAAGACGTGCTGGCGCGCAGCCCTGACAACAAGAGCGCTCAGATGTATCTCAACCTGGTGAAGGACCCCGGCAAGGTGGAGCAGGCGGGTTGATGACCATGGATATCTCGAAGAGCTATGCCCTGAAGTTCATCTCCGGGAAGTACCAGGGGGGCGAGTTCCCCCTGAAGGCGGAGAAGCACATCGTCATTGGCCGTTCCAGTGAGCTGGACATGGTGCTCGTGGAGGACATGGTCTCGCGCAAGCACGCGAAGATCAGCTTCTCCGACGGGAAGATCACCATCGAGGACATGGGCTCCACGAACGGCACCTTCGTCAACGGCGAGAAGGTGAAGCAGGCGCGCCTGAAGGAAGGCGACCGCATCCTCATCGGCACCTCCATCCTGAAGCTGGTGCACCAGGGTGCTGAAGGCGCCAACGTGGATGAGAGCGTGGCCAAGCAGAAGCTGGAGGAGGCCGCCGCCGCCCAGGCCGCGCGGACCACCACCAAGGGCAGCTCCATGACGGGGAAGATCGAGGAGATTCCCCTCCCGGACCTGCTCCAGCTCTTCCACACCTCCAAGAAGAACGGCGTGCTGGTGGTCACCAGCGCTCAAGAGGGGAAGATCTACCTGCGCCAGGGCCGTGTGTACTACGCGGTCATCAACGAGAACCACAACCTGGGTCCGCAGAAGAGCTTCAACCGCATCATCACCTGGGAGTCGGGTGACTTCGAGCTGCGTCCAGCCGACAGCCAGGAGTTCATGGTGGAGCTGGACTCGTCGACGGAGGCGCTGCTGATGGACGCGCTCCGGCAGCTCGACGAGTTCAAGCGCCTGCAGCCCAGCCTCCCGCCGCCCGAGGCCGCGCTCCAGCTGTCCGTTCCGCTGGCGCCTTCGCTCAAGGAGCTGACGCCGGAGCTGCTGGACGTGCTCCAGCTGGTCATCAACCAGGGCAGCCTGGCGGGGGTGTTGGACCGCGCGGACGCGGACGACATCGTCACCGCCGAGGGCCTGGTGCAGCTGCTCAAGCGCGAGTACGTGCGCATCGCCTGAGTCGGACACATGGCCTGCCCCATTCCGGGCGGGCCCGGAAGAAGGGGAACACGCCGTGGCGGACGCGAAGTCGGTGAAGCGACTGCGCCTCACCGAGCTGAGTCACTGCGCGGGTTGCGCGGCGAAGCTTCGGGCAGGGGACCTGCAGAAGATCCTGGGGGGACTGAAGTCCTCCCGAGGCCCTCAGGCCCTGGTGGGCTTCAACACGAATGACGACGCGGCGGTCTACCGTCTCACGCCCGGCCTGGCCGTGGTGGAGACGGTGGACTTCTTCCCGCCCGTGGTGGACGACCCGTTCCAGTTCGGCGCCATCGCCGCGGCGAACGCGCTGTCGGACATCTACGCGATGGGGGCCAAGCCGCTGTTCGCGCTCAACCTGGTGGGCTTCCCGGACAGCCTGCCCATGTCCGTGCTGTCGAAGATTCTCGCTGGCGGCCAGTCGAAGGTGGACGAGGCGGGCATCTCCATCCTCGGGGGCCACAGCATCCGAGACCCCGAGCCCAAGTACGGCCTGGCCGTCACGGGCGTGGTGGACCCGAAGAAGGTGCTCACCAACGCGGGGGCGAAGCCCGGGGACGTGCTGCTCCTGACGAAGCCCCTGGGCACGGGCATCGCGACCACGGCCATCAAGCGGGGCGTGGCGTCGAAGCAGCTCTCGAAGCGGGTCATCGCGTTGATGTCCACGCTCAACCGCGCCTCGGGCGAGGTCTTCGCGTCCGGCAAGTTCAAGGTGAACGCGCTGACGGACGTGACGGGTTACGGCCTGTTGGGCCACCTGCTGGAGATGATGACGGGCGCGAAGACGCGGGCCGCGGTGGACCTGGAGCGCATCCCGCTCATCGCGGACGTGCCCGGGCTGGCCGAGGCGGGCGTGGTGCCGGGTGGGACGAAGTCGAACCTGGAGCACGTGAAGAAGAAGGTCCGCTTCCCGAAGGGGCTTCCCGAGGCGATTCAGTGGGTGCTCGCGGACGCGCAGACCAACGGAGGCCTCCTGGCCAGCGTGCCCGCACGGGACGCGCTCAAGGCGCTCAAGGCCCTGGAGAAGGTGGGCGTGGACGCCGCGCTCATCGGTGAAGTCCAGGCGGGCCGGCCCGGCATCGACATCATCGGCTGAGGGCAGGACGGGCGGGGATTTCGCGCGCGGGGTGGGGCTCCGCTACCATTCCGCCCCGGCATGACGCTGTCCCTCCGTCCGCTCCTGGCCCTGGTGGCGTGTCTCTGGCTGCTCCCCGCTCGCGTGGAGGCCGCCGAGCGGCCCGCGCGCATCGTCATCGACCCGGGCCACGGGGGCGCGAAGGAAGGCGCCAAGGGGCCCGGAGCGCTGCGCGAGAAGGAGGTGGCGCTCCAGATTGCCCACCGGCTGCGCACGAAGCTGGAGGCGGCCGGGGGCGAGGTGCACCTGACGCGCGAGCGGGACACGCTGATGAGCCTGACCGAGCGCGTGTCGATGACGAACGACCACGGCGCGGACCTGTTCATCTCCATCCACGCCAACTCCATGCCCACGCCGAAGATGCGCGCGCGGACGGAAGGGGTGGAGACGTACTTCCTGTCGGCGAATGCCTCGGGTGAGGCGGCGCTGGCGGTGGCGGACCGGGAGAACGCGGAGGCGCCGGTGGCTCGGGCGGCGCGCGGGGACTCGACGCTGGCGTTGATTCTCGAGGACCTGGTGCGCACGGAGGCACACGCGGACTCGTCGCGGCTGGCCTACTCGATTCATCCCAAGCTGGTGGCCCGCACGAAGGCGGCGGACCGGGGCGTTCAGCAGGCGCCATTCTTCGTGCTCTCGGGGGTGGAGTGCCCCGCGGTGCTCGTCGAGGTGGGCTACATCTCGCATCCCGAGGAGGGGGCGAAGCTGGCGCGAGGCGACTACCAGGAGAAGCTGGCCGAGGCCATCAGCGAGGGGGTGCTTGCCTTCTTGCGTGAGTCGCGCCGGAGGGATGCCTCCCGGCCTGCCCAGGTGGCGAGCCCCGGGGCCCGGTGAGTCGATAGCGGGTGACGGCGGGCGGGGAGGCTCTGGTAGAGAGGGGCCGCTCTCTTCCTCTCCCTCAGGAGCTCGCCGTGCGTTCCTTCCAACGTGGTGTGCTGGACCTTCGTCCCGTTGTCCTCACCCCCGGAGTGTCCCGCTATGCGGAGGGCTCCGTGCAGGTGGAGTTTGGCCACACCAAGGTGCTTGTCACCTGCTCCACGGAGGAGCGGGTTCCGCCGCACCTGATGGGCAAGGGCACCGGCTGGGTGACGGCGGAGTACGGGATGCTTCCGCGTGCCACGCACTCGCGCAGCCAGCGTGAGGCGGCGAAGGGGAAGCAGACGGGCCGCACCATGGAGATTCAGCGCCTCATCGGCCGTTCGCTCCGCGCGGCGGTGGACCTGTCGACGCTGGGGACCCGGACGCTGACGCTGGACTGCGACGTGCTGCAGGCGGACGGCGGGACGCGCACGGCGTCGATTACGGGGGCGTATGTGGCGCTGGTGCTCGCGCTGCGCTCGCTCCAGAAGCAGGGCGTCATCAGCAAGATGCCCAAGCTGACGCCGATGGCGGCGGTGTCCGTGGGCGTGGTGGGCGGCGAGGTTCGCGTGGACCTGGACTACGAGGAGGACTCGAAGGCGGACGTCGACCTGAACATCGTGGCGACGGGGGATGGGCGGATGGTGGAGGTGCAGGGGACGGCGGAGCACCAGCTGTTCGACCGCAAGACGCTGGACGCGATGCTCGACGGGGGCCTGGCCGCCATCCAGCAGCTCGTGGCCGCGCAGGCGAAGGTGTTGGAATGACGGCGGGCAAGGCGAAGCTGCTCTTCGCCACCACGAACAAGGGGAAGCTGCGCGAGCTGCGCGCGCTGGTGGGGGACTCGGTGGAGGTGGTGTCGCTGGCGGACCTGCCGCCGGTGCCCGAGCCCGAGGAGGACGGGGAGACGTTCGAGGCGAACGCCGTGAAGAAGGCCCTGGAGTACGCGAGGGCGACGGGGCTGCCGGCGCTGGCGGATGACTCGGGGCTGTGCGTGGACGCGCTGGATGGGCGGCCTGGAGTGTTGTCCGCGCGGTACGCACCGGGCGACGACAAGGCCCGCTACGAGAAGCTGCTGGTGGAGCTGGCGGGGGTTCCGGAGGCGAAGCGCGGGGCGTCGTTCCGGTGCGCGTTGGCACTGGTGTGGCCTGATGGACGGACGCACGTGGAGGAGGGGCGCTGCGAGGGCCGCATCGGGCACGAGGCTCGGGGCACGCATGGCTTCGGATATGACCCTGTCTTCATGTTTCCGGACAGTGGCCGCTCCATGGCCGAGCTGACGCCCGAGGAGAAGTCGGCGGTTTCACACCGAGGGGCGGCCTTCCGGAAGATGAAGTCCCGGCTGTTGGAGTTGGGGAAGGGCAACTGAGTGAAGGTGTCAGGCACGTTGCTCTTGCGCGTCCGTGCGCGATGGTTCAACAATGCCGGACTCTACTTCTCGGGGCGTAGCGCAGCCTGGTAGCGCACCTGCCTTGGGCGCAGGGGGTCGGAGGTTCGAATCCTCTCGCCCCGACTTGAAGTAAAGCAGTGGAATCAGAGCGGGTGGCCCAACCAGCTCCAGTAGCTCAGCTGGATAGAGCACCGGCCTTCTAAGCCGGGGGTCGCAGGTTCGAGTCCTGCCTGGGGCGCTGCCCAACCCACTGGACTCGCTCAGGAAAGAGCCCCTGCCCACCCGGGTGGGGGCTGTGTCCTCCCCGTTGTTTCCGGTCCTATTCCGGTCGAGCGCCTCGGATCATCCCCTGCCGCTCCCGATTCGGGCCTGTCATTGCCACGGACGCCAAGCATTGAAGAACACCCCTCCGGTGGCGGTGCTTTCACAGGAGGCGGGTGTCACCGGGGAAACCACCGCTGTCGCTGAGGTTCCACCCGGCTGGCTGTCCGCGACTGCTGCCGTCGTGCTGTCTCCCACGGGGAGTCGCGCGAGGGCTGGGCGCTTCGGGTTTCTACGGCAGCCCGAAGTCTAGAAACAGGACCAGCGCTTCACGCCGCAGCGGCATTTGCCCACGCTGCCATTGGCCCTGCAGCACGGAGTCTCGTACCCGGGCATGGCGCATTCCAGCGTGTCCCGGCTCGCACAACTGAAGTAGCTGCACGTCGGGCAGGCGTAGAACGTTCCATCGCAGGTCACGCCTTGCCCATTCACCGCGGAGCAGTTCGTGGTTCCCGACGGGCAGCTGACCGACCCCGCCGCGCAGGAGGCGGTACACGCCGAGAGCTCCTCCGACGACGTGCTCATCTCCTCGCCCGAGTCAGCCACCTCGGTGGGGGCTTCGCCACAGCCAACCGCGAGCACGGTGAGGCAGGCCAACAGCAACAGATTGAAACTCTTCATGGTGGACCTCGTCTTGGGGGTGCTGTGCGAGCGATGAGCGACCGGGCTCTTGGTATCTTCTGTAATCCAAGCAGCAGTAGCAACTCGAGAGGAGGCAATCATGTCAGGACAATGGACTCGGCCACTGATGGCCGCTTTCGGGGCGAGGTGGTGTGTCGAGCCTTAACACTTGTTGCGACTGATGCCCCATTTGATGTCTCGACAAGATGGCCGATGGTTGAGTCTGAAAACTCCAATGGGATTGGGGAGACACAATGCGTGGGCCGAAGCTGTTCTTGCTTGTGACGCCGCTGCTCGTTGCTTTGAGTGCGAAAGACGCGAATGGCCATTTTGAGACGGTCCCGGCCCCGGCTCCGGCGGCGACCGGTTTCTGGCTCTGGGATACGAACATGGAGTGGTGTAACTATTTCGGAGCCCAGCTCTTCATCAATGACTTCAATGGCGATGGCATGGCGGACCTGCTGTGTCACGACTGGCTCTCGGGCGACAAGCGGATCGCCTTTGCGCGTGCGCCCGATGGGCACTTCGCCGGGAACGACTGGCAAGCCGCCATGGGGTGGTGCAATCGACAGGGGAGCCAGCTCTCCACGGGGGACTTCGACGGAGATGGCCGCGCGGACATGCTCTGCCATGATTCGATTACAGGGGAGAAGTGGATCGCCTTTGCCCGTCCGGGTGGGTACTTCGTCGGGACGGACTGGTATCAGGACATGAAGTGGTGCAACCGCCTCTCCGCGCGATTCTCCGTCGCCGATTTCAACGGCGATGGTCGCACAGACTTGTTCTGCTACGACGTCAGCACCGGAGCGAAGCTGTTCGCCTACTCCGCGTTCTGAGCGTCTTCGCAGGCACGGCTGATGACGGCCCTGTGCGAGCGGGGTCGTGTCCACGGAGCGGACTCACGTGGCCACGTGACGGGCCTCCCCCTTCAATTGGACGAGCTGCCGCTGGATGCGCCACACCACGCCGATGCACAACGCGGTGACGAGAGCGAAGAGCGTGGCGTGCACGATGTTGACCATCGCGCGGGTGTCGCTGCTGATGAACATGACTTCGTTGAGGCGGCGCATCAGCTGATACCCCGTTCCGACGGCGAGGCTGACCAGCCCCATGAGCCACCAGGCCCGTATCAAATGGGCTCTGGAGGTCTCTCCACCCAGGTCTCGCCAGAGGTCACGAAGCAGCTGATAGGGCTTGAAGAGATTCAGACCTGGGATGAACCAGCCGAGGAGGGCCTGGCGAGGGGAGGCCTGGCTGACGTCGAGGACGCTGGCGAGCTGGAACACCTGGTATTGCCACCGCAGGAAGCCCACCACGCCGAGAATCGTCGTCGCGACCATGAGCGCACGGAGGGTTCCGATGGCGGTGCCATACGCGACCATGACGTCGGTCGTCGTCAAACCGAGTCCTTCCAAGAACGGGTAGAGCCAGAACTTCACGGCGAGAAGGGCCACCTCGGCCACGGCATGCAGGGAGATGGCCGCGGTGGCAACGACGGCCCATCTGCGAGCGGAGGGCAAGAGCCGTTGCCTCACCGTGGCCTGGCAGGCGTCGCAGGACCGAGCGCTGCGCTCCTTGCAGTGCTCGCAGACGAAGCTCCCGCAGCGCGCGCAGACCTCCTGGGCTGGCCGGTCCGGATGATGGGCGCATGCGGCATCGACAGGGAGGCTGGCGGGTGTCGTCTGCATGGAATGGGGCCTGGGTGGGGTGGGGAGGTCGCTGCGTGTCGACGAAGGATGCGTGTTTTGACCGGGTGGGCGGTGGGAGTGACGGGCTCGCTCGGCCCGTTCTGTTCAATACAAGACAAAGAGCAAGGAGGAGACTCATGGGCGAGCGAACCCCGATGTGCATCGCCCATGAATCGGTTTGAAGGTGTCGCTACTTCTTCTCGGGCGTCGACCAGTGTGTGGCCGTCGCCTTCACGATGAAGTCGGCAACCAGCTTCCGGAGCAGGTGGATGTTGTTCAGCTCCACGGGCTCGGCCAGGAGAATCACCTCGGACTTCCGGGTCGCCGCGTCCATCCAGGGCATCCCCTCGAGCTTCCAGTCCCCGTGGATGACCGTCGCCATGCCAGACATCTGCATGCAGAACGTGAGCTCAGCTCCAAGGGCCATGATGGGCACCTCGGACTGACCCTTCGGCGAGGAGAGGCCGAGCGGGCCCGTGTCGAAAGCGATAGAGACCACGGGGACGCTTCTCCACGCGGCCTCATTCGCGAACCGGGCCGTCAGCGAGATTCCCGTTCCTTTCCCCTGGTTGGCCTCCTTCACGAGCGCCTCGAGCTTCTGGAACAGCTCCTTGGACACGCGCGTCCAGGACTCCCTGCGATGCCCGGATGCGCTCCTGCGCTCCACCAACCTCGCCATGAGGTCCTTCAAATCGTCCGTCGCCATGCTTGTGATTCCCCCTCTGCCCGTATGCTCAGCGCTCGATAGGGGAGAATCAACGGCAAACCGTACGGCGTGCGGCGCCTCGCCCGAGTCCCACGGCTCACGCCGGCGCCATGAAGGCCGGGGAGAGGGCACGGCGCGCGATCATTCGTTGCAGGACGAGCCGCCGCTGGAATCCCCGCAGGATGCATCTCCGCTGGGGAGGTCGCTGACGTCGCCCATTTCAAAGGGGATGCTGGCATCCGCGACTGGCTCTGAGCCGATGCTCTCGGGCCGGGCGTCGCGAGGAGCGCGTCCCCAGAGAAGGCATGCAAGCACCTTCCACCCGGCGATCATCAAGGGAAGCCCGAGGCTGAGACACAGAACCACGAGGGGGGCCCTGTTCATGCTCAGCCAGCCGAGGCCGATGGCACAAAGCAGTGAAATCAACCCTCCCGCGTACAGAGAGATGAGGGTCTCCAATCCGGAGTTGAATCGAGACTGCGCACGTGCCGCTGCGTTCCTGTCGTGCTTGGGGGAAGGGCCTGCCATCGGTGTGCTCCGCCAGAGAGGTGCTCGGTGTCCTCGCGTGGCGCAATGCACAGTCGGTGGCGGTTTGTCGTGCGCGAGGCAGGCCCTCCTGCCTCTTGTCCTCGAAACGCTGGGTGATAGCCCTGGGGGATGGCACGGGCGCATGGGCTGCTGGGCCCACGGCCATGCTCGAGCCAGGGGGCGCGCGCCCTACATTCCTCCTCTGAGGTTGGACTGGACGACGAACGTGAAGTGGCTTCCCCCGGCCTTGGCCCATCGGACGAGCCAGTCCGAGGTGTAGTCGCCGGACACGAGCAGGTGGCCGCCGTGCTCGCGAGCCATGAGCGCGAGTCTCTCCACGTCACCTGGAGGGAATCGGTCATGGAGGTGGACGTTCGCCCCCGCCTTGAGAATCTCCTGGATGGATTCGAAGCTTGTCCGCATGTGTGGGCTCTCACCTGTGGGAGTCGTGCTGAAGCGTAGCAGCACTTCGACAGGCGTTCTCCCACTCGACGGCACTCCCCAAAAGACAGAAGCCCCCCGGCTTGCGGCCGGGAGGCTTCATTCATGCCAGGCCTGTCGACCTAGCAGGTCCGGTCGTAGAGCGCCCTGCAGTGACGGACGGCCTCTTCCACCGTGCAGCCGGTGGCCGTGCAGTGCGGCTGACCCGCGGGAGGCGTACACCAGTTGAGCACCACCCAGCAGGCCAGAGACTCATCGCCGGCGGTGGAGGCCAGCGCAGGCATCTGCTCGCTCTTCTCGGTGCTCCAGGGCTCAACAGACATCTCCTGCTTCTCGGAGATGTGCACGGCCAGACTGCTCTTCGGAGCACCTTCCTCTTGGCCCGGGCCACAGGCGGAAATCGAGAGGGTCAGCAGCAATCCCGTCAGAAACCTCTTCATGAGCATCCCTTGGGTTGGAGGTGCTGTCGCCTTGGTAGGCGCAGGCGAGCTGTGTCTCGCATTTCCGATTGTTATGCCTTTCGGGTTGGCTGGTCAATGCGTGAGAGTGATTGTGATGGCGCTGAAGACTTTCATGGACTGGGCTGGGGTTGTCGTGGCGTCGCGCATGAAGAAGTGAAGGTATGGCGTATGGAGGAGTGGTGCCGGAAATTTGTGGATAGCTGTTGACTGTGAGTGCTTGTCGGGAAATGCTGCCGCGCCGTTGGGTCACACACTCGTCAAGGAGCACATCGTATGAGGATGGCGCGACTCGCCGCTGGAGTTGTCCTGGGATTGGCACTCGTGGCTGGCTGTGGTGGGGCGACACTCGAGAGCCCTGACCTGGAAACGCTGGCGGGGCCTGAAGGGGATGCTGTCCTGAACCTGTCGGAGTCCGAAGAGGGGCTCTATGAGCCGCCTTGCAACGGCCGGACGATGTGGACCTTCAACTGGTTCAGTGACGAGGCCATGACTCAGCTCGTTGGAGACAAGCGGTGTGACTGCAATGGTATGACTGCCCGTTGGGGCGTCAGGGGGCGGTATGAAAGGTTCACCCAGGTTGTCTGTTCAAGACAGCCTGAGGACGTCGCGTCCGGCGACGATGTGAAGCGTTGAGTCGAACCGGAGGCGCTGGCGGAGCGGTGCCTGTGTTTGGCTGGATTTGTACGAAGTGGATGCAGCCCCAGGACGTCCGGCGCGAGGCGCCAGGGTCGAGCTTCGACCTGGCTCCGCGCCGCCAGCGCGAAGCGGGGGCGTCCCAGGTGCGGCGCTTCCTGTAGCAGCCTGTCGCGGTGGAACGAGAGGGCGTGAGCCGGTGGTTCCGGTCGGGGTCGACCGAGCGCGCTCCTTGCTTCCATGGGAAGGAGGGGCGCCTCCTCGTGGCGGCCCGTACCTCCCGAGCCCTTTGCTCCCCAAGGAAAGAGCGAGGAACTCCCGGCGGTTGGGAAGTCGGTCAGGAACTCGCCGTCGCCTGTGTCGCTCTCGGGGTTCGGGAGGGCAGGGGGCGTGGGGTTGCCCCCTCGTTCAGGGGGCCAATCGACCCGCTTCACATTTGGGCCTTGAACTGGCCCTCGCTTCCACGGTAGGGAAAGCGCCGCTTCAAACGCCGTGTCGGTGACGGCGGCCATAGCTCAACTGGTTAGAGCGCTGGACTGTGACTCCAGAGGTTGCCGGTTCGACCCCGGTTGGCCGCCCACTTTCTTCCCCCGAGTAGCTTGCGCTCGTAGCTCAACTGGATAGAGCACTGGGCTTCGAACCCAGGGGTTGGGGGTTCAAGTCCCTCCGAGCGCGCTCTTAAGTCCCTGAAAATCCTCGGGAACGGGCTTCGTCGCCGGAGCTTCCCACGCTGGATTCTCCGGGCCCCCCGTCCGCCTGCGGGCACGTCTCCTCGCGGTCCGCGTGCCCCCACCGAAGTCTCCCCACCTTCGGCGGAAGGCCCGCCTCGACGGATCAGCCCGTCACGCCTCGCGCGAGGCGCCGTTGCCGCCCTTGTCCGCCGTCGTCGGGACTCGGCAGCGCAGCTCCGTCTCCGCCTCCAGCGCGGTCAGGTTCTCCCGCATCGCCTTCGCCCAGCGCGCCCGGGGCTGCTCCATCAGCTTCTCGTTCGCCAGCTCGATGCTCTCGCTCAGCTCCTCATCCGAGAGCTCCGACGCTGTCTTCCCCTTATAGGGACCGAACGCCACCAGCACCGCGCTCGGCTTGAGGGGAGGCGTGGCGACCAGCTCCGCCTCCTCCAGCTTCGAGACCTTCTCCGGCACCGCCACCGTCGGGAGCGCGGGGAACGACGCCTTCACCGGCCCGGGCCTCGCGCCCAGCACCTCATAGGTGCCTCCCACCGGCGCGGGCTCCGGCTGCGCGGACTCGAAGTCCTCCGCGGGCATCTCCTCGCGGACGTACAGCCCTCCGAAGGCCTCGGGGTACGCCTTGCGCAACGCCGCCACGCGCGCGCACTTCTCAATCATCGTCGTGGGAATCTTCGCCCACAGGGGCGTCTGCTGGACGTAGCCGCTGAAGTCCAGCCACACCACCACCGGCAGCTTCCCGTCCCGCACCACCCGGGACCAGGCCCCCACCAGCGCGCCCTTGCGCTTGGCCGGATTGAAGCGATGCACCACCTCGCCTCGCCCCTGGTCCACCACGATGTCGTCCTCCGCGAACACCGCGCTGGCCTGGATGCCCTTGAAGTCCGGGAACCGCTCCGCGCGCGCCAACATGCCGGCCTCGGACGGTTGGAATTCGTACTTCGTCACCCAGTTGGGACGCTCCCGGTTGCCCACGTTCTGCCGACGGGCGACGCAGAACGCCTCCTTGAGCAGCGGGTCCAGCCCACTGCGCTTGCACTGCTCGATGAAGAGGGCGAACTCGTCCTCGCTGATGCCCCGGGGGCAGATGGTCCGCCGGATGAGCTCCATCCGCTCCCGGCTCCACCCACCCAGCGTCGAGCCCGCGTCTTCCTTGGGGGACATGTTGGCTTCCGTCACTGTCGTCTCCTGCATGCGTCCTGCGCGAAAAGGGCGGACGACCTCCGTCCGCCCGCCTGTGCCTCGGCGGCGCTTGGGGTGTCCCGGACTGTTCGCGAACCGAACCCGCTCTTTCCGTGGACTGGCCACCCGCGCAGCCGTGGCCACCATCAACAGGAGGGCGCCGAGACTGTTTCATGCGCGGAGAGGGGGGACCCGTCGCCAGCACGCTGGGCGAGCAACACGACGCTGCGTGGCTCGGGCGAATCGACCCTCGTGCGTTGATCGCTCCGAGGGGAAATCAGCGGGGATCGAAAATACTTTTTGACAGCGTCGCAGGGCTTCTGTAGTTACCGCGCCACCTCGCCGTCACGCAGCAGACGGACCGGGGCAGTGCCGGGAGCGTAGCTCAATTGGCAGAGCAATGGACTCTTAATCCATAGGTTGTGGGTTCGATTCCCTCCGCTCTCACTCAGGGGCCTCTTCAGAAATGAAGAGGCCCCTTCTTTTTTGGCGCGATCCGCTGGCTGCCATGCAGCGGACGTTTCGCGGTATGTACGGCACGACACGCGAGACACCCGGGCGGGTGGCGAAACTGGTAGACGCACCAGACTTAGGATCTGGTACCGCAAGGTGTGAGGGTTCGAGTCCCTCCTCGCCCATTTCGCGTTGACCCGTTCGTGGCTATCCCCTAAAGGCGCACGTCCCACTTAACCGGCGCCGCTCGGGACGACTGTCCGAGGCGGCGGCGAGCGAGGCCCGTATGAAGGTCCAGGTCGAAGAGCTTTCTCCCATCGAGAAGAAGCTCTCCATCGAGGTCGAGTCAGCCCGCGTGGCGGAGGAGCTCAACCGCGCTTATTCCAGGCTCGGGCAGCAGGTGAAGTTGCCGGGCTTCCGCCAGGGCAAGGTCCCCCGCCGCATCCTGGAGCAGCGCTTCAAGGACCAGGTCGAGGACGAGGTCATCCAGCGCGTCGTGCAGACCGCCTACATGGATGCGGTGCGCGAGCACAACGTGGAGGTCGTGGCCAGCCCGCAGGTGACCAACGCGGGCCTCAAGGCCGACGCGCCCTTCTCCTTCGAGGCCCGGGTGGAAGTGAAGCCCAAGGTCGAGGCGAAGGAGTACGCCGAGCTCCCCCTGACCAAGGCGGACGCCACCGTCACCGACGAGCAGATCAACGAGCAGCTGGACCGCATGCGCCAGTCCCTGGGTCGTCTGGACCCGGTGACGGACCGCGACTCCGCCGCTTCCGGTGACTACGCGACGGTCGACTTCGACGCCACGGTGGACGGCAACCCGTTCCCCGGCAGCAAGGCCGAGGGCATCACCGTCCAGGTGCAGCCCGGTGAGCTGGTCGAGTCCAAGATTGCCGCCCTGGAGGGCGTGAAGGTGGGCGAGTCCAAGGACATCGACTACGCCTTCCCGGCCGACTACCGGGTGGAGGATGTGCGGGGGAAGACGGGTCGGTTCCACATCACCCTGAAGGCCCTCAAGAAGGAGATCAGCCCCGAGCTGAACGACGAGTTCGCCAAGGAGACGGGCATCGCCCAGTCCATGGACGAGCTGCGCACCAAGGTCCGCACGGACATGGAGCGCGCGCGCCGTTCGCAAGCGGACAACGACGAGCGCGAGGCGCTGATGAAGCTCCTCGTCGAGCGCAACACCTTCGAGGTGCCGCGCGCCATGGTGGAGCGCGCCATGGACTCCATGCTGCGCGGAGCCCTGCAGCAGCTGCAGCGCTCGGGCGTGGACCCCAGCCGTCTCAACCTGGACTTCAACCGGCTGCGCGAGGAGATGCGCGAGAAGGCTGTCCAGGAAGTGAAGGGGACCCTGCTCCTGGAGGCCATCGCCCAGAAGGAGGGCATCCAGGCGAGCGACGCGGACGTGGAGGCTCGCATCGAGCAGCTCGCGACCGACGCGGGTCAGCCCGTGGCCGCCGTGAAGAAGTACTTCAAGGGCCCGGACGAGCGCCTCGGGTTGTCTCTGCGACTGCGCGAGGAAAAGACGATTGAATTCCTGAAGGGCCGGGCGAAGTATTCCTGAGGTCCCTTTTCCGAGCTCTCTCTCGAGGTCGACATGCCCTTCATGCCCGTTCCCTACGTCATCGAGCAGACTCACCGCGGTGAGCGCTCGTACGACATCTACAGCCGGCTCCTGAAGGACCGCATCATCATGCTGGGCACTGAAATCGACGATGACGTGGCGAACGTCATTGTCGCCCAGTTGCTCTTCCTCGAGTCCGAGGACCCGGACAAGGACATCAACATCTACATCAACTCGCCGGGTGGGTCCGTCACGGCGGGCATGGCCATCTACGACACGATGCAGTACGTCAAGCCGCCGGTGTCCACCATCTGCGTGGGCCAGGCGGCGTCGATGGGGGCCGTGCTCCTGCTGGCCGGGACGAAGGGCAAGCGGTACGCCTTGCCCTCCAGTCGCATCATGATTCACCAGCCGCTGGGCGGTGTGCGGGGACAGGCCACGGATATCGAAATCCAGGCCAAGGAGATCCTCCGGATGAAGGCGAAGCTCAACGAGCTCATCGTCAAGCACACCGGGCAGTCCATCGAGCGGGTGGAGAAGGACACGGACCGCGACTACTTCATGGGTGCGACGGAGGCGAAGGCGTACGGAATCGTCGACGAAATCCAGAACCCGCGGAAGGTCGTGGGGCTGGGCAAGGACGACAAGAAGTAAGCGGTCGCCGGGGCTTGACGCCTCGGCGGGTGGCCGGAGACGCGGGAATTCGCCCCCGTGCCTCCGGCTTTCTGCTTTCTGCGCCGACCCCCACCCCCTTGTTAAGTACCGGGAAGGCGCGTGGACGTCCCAGACAGGGGCTGACTAGATTGCCTTGAGGCCAAGGCGGGTGGCGCAAACCAGGGCGGCGGCTTTCAAGACGCGGCGAGGGATTTCATGGCGGGCAAGAACGTGGAGAAGCGAGACAACCAGACCCTCTGCTGCTCCTTCTGCGGGAAGTCGCAGAAGGAAGTGAAGAAGCTCATCGCGGGGCCGACGGTCTACATCTGCGACGAGTGCATCGGGCTGTGCAACGACATCATCGCGGAGGAGATCGACCGCGAGGAGACCAAGGACACCAAGCTGCGCATCCCCCGGCCCTCTGAAATCAAGGCCGTGCTGGACGAGTACGTCATCGGCCAGGAGCGCGCGAAGAAGACGCTGTCGGTGGCCGTGCACAACCACTACAAGCGCATCGAGTCCAAGGTCGCCCTGGAGGACGTGGAGCTCCAGAAGAGCAACATCCTCCTGCTCGGCCCCACGGGCAGCGGCAAGACGCTGCTGGCCCAGACGCTGGCGCGCATCCTCAACGTCCCCTTCACCATCGCCGACGCCACGTGCCTCACCGAGGCCGGCTACGTGGGCGAGGACGTCGAGAACATCATCGTCAACCTGCTCCAGGCGGCCGACCACGACATCGAGCGGGCGCAGCGCGGCATCGTCTACATCGACGAAATCGACAAGATTGCCCGCAAGTCGGAGAACCCCTCCATCACCCGCGACGTCAGCGGCGAGGGGGTCCAGCAGGCCCTGCTGAAGATCATCGAAGGCACGGTGGCCAACGTTCCGCCCAAGGGGGGCCGCAAGCACCCGCAGCAGGAGTTCCTGCAGGTGGACACCACCAACATCCTCTTCATCTGCGGCGGCGCCTTCGGCGGGCTGGACCAGGTGATTGAGCGGCGCCTGGGCGGGCGCAGCCTGGGCTTCGGCGCGGACATCCAGTCGAAGAAGCAGCGCAACCTCACGGAGCTGCTCAAGCACGTGGAGCCGGAGGACCTGCTCAAGTTCGGCATGATTCCGGAGTTCATCGGCCGACTGCCCATCATCACCGCGCTGGAGGAGCTGGATGAGCCCGCGCTCATCAACATCCTCAACCAGCCGAAGAACGCGCTCACCAAGCAGTACCGCAAGCTCTTCGAGCTGGACGGCGTGGCGCTGAAGTTCACCGATGGCGCCCTCAAGGCCATCGCCAGCGAGGCCATCCGCCGCAAGGCCGGTGCCCGTGGCCTGCGCTCCATCCTGGAGTCGGCCATGCTGGACGTGATGTACGAAATCCCGTCCCGCAAGACGGTGCGCGAGGTGCTCATCTCCGAGGAGGTCATCCTCAAGAAGAGCGAGCCCGTCGTGCTCCATGCCGCGACGGACAAGGAGCCGGCGGAGCCCAAGAAGGAATCCGCCTGAGCCACCGGGGCCTCTTCCAGGGGCCCTCGGGGTGAGGTGACGGGGCGCGTCAAGGGCCAGCAGGAGGGCCCGGCGCGCCCCTCGCATTCGGAAGGGACGGGCGGCCGCGAGCCGCCCACGGTTTTTGTGGGACGGGCCGGGGGCTTTCTGTATGTGCTGACTCCATGAGACAGCTCTCCGTGCCTGCTTTGATGATGCTCGTCGCTTGTGCTGGCTCCGGGCCAGCGGTGCGGGAGGCACCCTCGGAGGTGCCTGCCCAGGAGGAACGCGCTCGCATGTCATACCCGGCGACACGGGTGGACGCGGTGGTGGACACGCTGCACGGCGTGCAGGTGCCGGACGCCTACCGCTGGCTGGAGGACGAGAAGGCCCCGGAGGTGCAGGCGTGGATGAAGGCGCAGGATGCCTTCACGCGCTCGGCGCTGGCGGGCTCGCCCGTCCGGGACTCGCTGGTGAAGCGCTTCCGCGAGCTGTTCTACGTGGACTCCATTTCCATGCCCCGGAAGCGCTCGGGCCGTTACTTCTACTCGCGCACGCACAAGGACAAGGAGAAGGCCGTCCTCTACTGGCGTGACGGAGAGAAGGGCGCGGAGAAGGTCCTGCTGGACCCCAATGGCTGGAGCGCGGATGGCTCCATCTCCCTGGGCACCTGGGAGCCGTCCTGGGACGGCAAGAAGGTGGTCTTCGCGCGCAAGCCCAACGCGGCCGATGAGGCGGTGCTGCACGTGGTGGACGTGGACTCGGGCCAGTGGTCCCAGGTGGACGTCATCGAGGGCGCCAAGTACGCGGCGCCCCGGTGGACGCCGGACAGCCAGGGTTTCTATTACGAGTGGCTGCCCACGGATGCCTCCATCCCCGTGGACGCGCGCCCTGGCTACACGTCCCTGCGCTTCCACGTGCTGGGCAAGAGCCCCGGCTCGGACGCGCTGGTGCACCCGCACACGGGGGACCCGACGACGTTCCTCTCCGGCGACCTGAGCCGCGATGGAAAGTTCCTCTTCGTCTACATCCTCCGCGGCTGGAGCGAGAACGACGTCTACTGGAAGCGGCCGGGCGAGAAGGACTTCCGCCTGCTCGTGAAGGGGGAGGGCGCCAAGTACAGCGTCCAGGCCTGGAAGGGCCGCTTCTACGTCACGACCGACGAGGGCGCGCCCCGTCAGCGCGTCTTCGAGGTGGACCCCGCGAAGCCCGAGCGCGCCGCGTGGAAGGAGATCGTCCCCGAGGACCCGGTGGCCTCGCTCCAGGGCGTGAACATCGTCGGGGAGCACCTGGCGCTGGAGTACATGAAGGACGCCACCACGCAGGTCCGCGTGGCGACGCTGCGGGGTGTCCCCGTGCGCCAGGTGGAGCTGCCCGGCGTGGGCGCCGCCTCCAACTTGGCGGGTCTGGAGGACGAGGACGACGCGTACTTCGTCTTCACCTCCTTCACCACCCCGCGGCAGGTCTTCAAGACGTCGGTGAAGAGCGGCAAGTCGGAGCTGTGGGCCAAGGTGGAGCTGCCCGTGGACTCGTCGGCCTACCAGGTGGACCAGGTCTTCTACCCCTCCAAGGACGGCACCCGCGTCCCCATGTTCGTGGTGTACCGCAAGGGCCTGAAGCGCGATGGCACGGCGCCCACGCTGCTCTACGGGTACGGCGGCTTCAACGTGAACATGGAGGCCAACTTCCGGGCCAGCATCCTGCCCTGGCTGGACGCGGGCGGGGTGTACGCGGTGGCCAACCTGCGCGGGGGCGGCGAGTACGGCAAGGACTGGCACGAGGCCGGGCGCCTGGCGCGCAAGCAGAACGTCTTCGACGACTTCCACGCCGCGGCCGAGTACCTGGTGCGTGAGAAGTTCACCCAGGCCCGGCGGCTGGCCATCCAGGGAGGCAGCAACGGCGGCCTCCTGGTGGGGGCGGCCATGACTCAGCGCCCGGAGCTGTACGGGGCCGTGGTGTGCCAGGTCCCCTTGCTGGACATGGTCCGCTACCACCTCTTCGGCAGCGGCCGGACGTGGATTACGGAGTACGGGACGGCGGAGAAGGTGGACGACTTCCAGACGCTGCACGCCTACTCGCCCTACCACCACGTCCAGACGGGCGTGCGCTACCCCGCGCTGCTGATGATGTCCGCGGACCACGATGACCGGGTGGACCCGCTGCACGCGCGCAAGTTCGTCGCGGCGGTGCAGAACGCGGCGGGCAACCAGGCCCCCGCGCTCCTGCGCATTGAAGTCAACGCGGGACATGGTGGCGCGGACCAGGTGGCCAAGAGCATTGAATCCTCCGCGGACATGTACGCGTTTCTTTTCAAGGTGTTGGAGGTTGGTGGGCTCCAGGGTGGGGAGGCAGCGCAGGGGCGCTGACACCCTGGGCGGACGCCCAAGGCAGCTGCGGGTGTTCCCTTGATGGCAGGAGGACGTTTCCCAATCTTGAGGCGGGGAACGGCACCTGAAACCGACGTGTTATAGACGTGCTTCACCCCGGGTACGCGCTTGGGAGTTCGAGCAACCGGGCAACTCTTCAGGGGCCTACCCCCCCGGTAGGCCAGCAGGTGGCGGATACATGTTCTTCGGACGTGACGACAAGAAGGAAGCCCAGAAGCGGGGACTCACCGTCCCGCTCTTGCCCCTTCGGGACATCATCGTGTTCCCGCACATGGTGGTTCCGCTGTTCGTCGGCCGGGAGAAGTCCATCGCGGCGTTGAAGGACGCGATGGCGCACAAGGGGCCGGACGACAAGGCCGTCATCCTGCTGGCCGCCCAGAAGAAGGCCAAGACGAACGACCCCTCTCCCGACGACATCTTCCACTTCGGAACCATGGGCCATGTCATCCAGCTCCTGCCGTTGCCAGATGGCACGGTGAAGGTGCTGGTGGAGGGCGTGCGCAGGGCGAAGGTGAAGAAGTTCCACCCCAACGACGCCTTCTTCATGGTGGAAGTGGAGGAGGTGGAGGAGCAGACGGAGAAGAGCGTGGAGCTGGAGGCGCTGGTTCGCAGCGTCCACTCCGTGTTCGAGGCCTTCGTCAAACTCAACAAGCGCATCCCGCCCGAGATGCTGATGCAGGTGGCCAGCATCGACGACCCGGCGCGGCTCGCGGACACCATCGTCGCGCACCTGTCGTTGAAGCTGAACGACAAGCAGGCGCTGCTCGAGACGGAGTCTCCGGCGAAGCGGCTGGAGAAGCTCTACGAGCTGATGCAGGGCGAAATCGAGATTCTCCAGGTGGAGAAGAAGATTCGCACGCGCGTCAAGAAGCAGATGGAGAAGACCCAGAAGGAGTACTACCTGAATGAGCAGATGCAGGCCATTCAGAAGGAGCTGGGTGAGCGCGACGAGTTCAAGAACGAGATTCAGGAGATTGAAGAGAAGCTGAAGAACAAGCGGATGAGCAAGGAGGCCACGCTCAAGGTCAAGAAGGAGCTGAAGAAGCTCCGGATGATGAGCCCGATGAGCGCCGAGGCCACGGTCGTCCGCAACTACATCGACTGGATCATAAGCCTGCCCTGGTACGACGAGACCCAGGACCGGCTGGACGTGACGGAAGCGGAGACGGTGCTCAACGAGGACCACTACGGCTTGAAGAAGCCGAAGGAGCGCATCCTCGAGTACCTGGCGGTGCAGCAACTGGTGAAGAAGCTCAAGGGCCCCGTGTTGTGCTTCGTGGGTCCTCCGGGCGTGGGCAAGACGTCGCTGGCGCGCTCGATTGCCCGGGCGACGGGCCGCAAGTTCGTGCGCCTGTCGCTGGGCGGTGTGCGTGACGAGGCCGAGATTCGCGGCCACCGGCGCACGTACATCGGCGCGATGCCGGGCAAGCTCATCCAGTCGCTGAAGAAGGCGGGCAGCAACAACCCCGTCTTCCTGCTCGACGAAATCGACAAGATGTCCACGGACTTCCGAGGCGACCCGAGCGCGGCGCTCCTGGAGGTGCTGGACCCCGAGCAGAACCACAACTTCAACGACCACTACCTGGACCTCGACTACGACCTGTCCAAGGTGATGTTCATCTGCACCGCGAACACGATGCACAACATCCCCGGTCCGCTGCAGGACCGCATGGAGGTGATTCGCATCGCGGGGTACACCGAGCCGGAGAAGCTCTCCATCGCCCGGCGCTACCTCATCCCGAAGGAGCAGGAGGCCAACGGGCTGTCGGACATCAAGGTCGACTTCAGCAACGAGGCGCTGCGGACCATCATCCACCGGTACACCCGGGAGTCCGGCGTTCGCTCGCTGGAGCGCGAGATTGGCGGCGTGTACCGGAAGATTGCCCGCGACGTGCTGAAGAACGGCAAGCGGGACATCGAGGTGGACCGGAAGATGGCCATGAAGTTCCTGGGCACCCCGCGCTACCGCTACGGCGTGGCGGAGCGGGAGGACCAGGTGGGCATCGTCACGGGTCTGGCGTGGACGGAACTGGGCGGTGAAATCCTCACCACCGAGGCCACCGTCATGCCGGGCAAGGGCAAGCTCATCATCACCGGCAAGCTGGGCGAGGTGATGCAGGAGTCCGCCCAGGCGGCCATGTCCTACGTGCGCAGCCGCGCGGAGCGCTTCGGCATCGACCGCAAGGTGTTCGAGAACTACGACATCCACGTGCACCTGCCGGAGGGCGCGATTCCCAAGGACGGTCCGTCCGCGGGTGTCACCATCTGCACGGCGCTGGTGAGCGCGCTCACGCGAGTGCTCATCCGTCGCGATGTCGCGATGACGGGTGAAATCACCCTGCGCGGGCGGGTGCTGCCCATCGGCGGCTTGAAGGAGAAGACGCTGGCGGCGCACCGGGCGGGCATCAAGACGGTGCTCATCCCGAAGGCGAACAAGAAGGACCTGAAGGACATCCCGCTGAAGATTCGCAAGCAGCTGCGCATCGTCCCGGTGGAGTTCGTGGACGACGTGCTGCGCGAGGCCCTGGTGCTGGAGAAGCCCGAGGAGTTCGGCCGTAAGCCGGTCTCCGACGGACTCAAGCTGCCTACGACGACGGAGACGCCGTCCTCGCCGGCTCCGGCGCCGGTGTAGCGGTGGGATGACGCGGGGGGCCTCGGCCTTCCGCGAGTGACTCGAAGCCAGGGCGCCGGTGCGATTCGCCGGTCCCCTGGCTTCTGTCTTTCTGGGGCAGGCGGGCAGGGGGCACGGGCTTCTGTGTCCTCGGGTGCGTGCTTCGCGGTACAACGCGGGACGGTGGCTCCTCGCGCTCGACTCGCCTGGTGGTGTCTGTTGCTGGCCTGGGTGACCGGGGCCTGTGGACCTTGCGGCTTCCAGCCCGACGCGGGCGTGAAGGTGGTGGTGCCCGCGATGCCCACCACTCTGGACTGGAGTCACTCGGACCCGGACAGCTGGGCCAACTATCCGGTGATGCTGGCGACGCAGCGGGGGCTCACGGTGCTGGGCTCGGACCACGCGGTGCGGTCGGGACTGGCGGAGCGCTGGGAGCGGTCTCGCGATGCGCAAGGGCGTGAGGTCTACGTCTTCCACCTGCGCCGGGACGTGAGCTGGTCGGATGGCTCGCCGCTGGTGGCGCGCGACTTCGTCGTGGGGTGGCGGCGCGCGCTGCGTGGGCGTGAGCGCGGGGAGATGGCGGACCTGGAGGGCGCGGCGGAGGCGCTCGCGCTCCAGGACCGGATGGCTCCCGAGGCCGACATCGTCGCGGCGCTGGAGAGGGTGGGCGTGGAGGCCGTGGACTCGCACACGTTGCGGGTGACGCTGGCGCATCCGCGCAGCTACTTCCTGGCCCGTGTGGCGAATGTGTACATCTTCTACCCCGCGCCGTCGGCGGACCTGGAGGGGCGCTCGGTGGAGGAGGTTCGGGACTACTTCGACCGGCCTCGCGATGGACGTCCGTTGGCGCTGGGGCCGTATCGGGTGGAGAGCTGGGACCGCGCGGGGGAGCGGGTGCGGTTGGTCTACAACCCGCGCTCGGCGTTTCCGCCGCCGCTGGCCGAGGGCGAGTCGCCCGTGCCCGTCATCACGTTGATGAAGTCGGAGATTGGTCCGGCGCTGTATGAGCGGGGGAGGGTGGACTTCGTCTTCGTGGACAGCGCCGCGGCGCTTCGGGTGAAGCGGCCGGAGGACCTCCAGCGCGAGCCGCTCCTGTCCACGTACTACCTGGCCTTCAACACGGAGCGGGCGCCGCTGGACAGGCCCGAGGTCCGTCGCGCTTTGTCTCGGGCGTTGGACCGGGAGGCGCTGGTGTCGGGGCTCTTGCCGGCGGCTCGGCCTTCCCATGTCCTGCTTCCTCCGGAGCTGCCCGGGGCTGCTTCGTCCGACGAAGCGGCGCGTCTGCCGCACTACGAGCCGGAGCGCGCGAAGGCGGAGCTGGCGGGAGTGCCTGGGATGGAGCGGCCGCTGCGGCTCGTGTATCGCAGTGGCGACAACTTCGTGCCCGAGGTGGCCATCGCGGAGCGCATCGTGGCGCAGCTCGCGCGGGTGGGCGTGCAGGTGGTGCTGGAGGCTCGCTCGGACTTCTCGGCGGAGATTGCGCGGCGCACGGCGCAGGGGCCTCGCGCGTACGACTTGTACCTGCGCAGGCTGGGCGGGGACTACGCGCACCCGAACACGTTCTTCACGCTGTTCGAGCGCTCGGGCAATCACCAGACGGGCTGGGAGACGCAGGGCGGTGGTGAGCCCATGGGGCGATTCGAGCGGCTCCTGGAGGCGGCGGATGGGGAGGCGGACGAAGGGAAGGCGCGTGCGCTGTATACGCAGGCGCAGGAGGTGCTGGTCGGGGAGCAGGCGGTGATTGCGCCGGTGTACCACCCGGACCGCTACTTCCGGGCGCGCGACACGCTGCGCGGATTGGATGTGGACCCGTTCAACTTCCTGGCGCTGCGCACGCTGCGGATGTCCGCGCCTGTCCCCGAGGCGAAGCGGGCGGAGGGCACGCCGTGACGACGTTGCGCGAGAGGGTGTTGCGAGTGCTGGTCCTCGAGCGCCCGCGCCGTGCGGAGGGCACGCCGTGATGACGTTGCGCGAGCGGGTGTTGCGAGTGCTGGTCCTCGAGTGCCCGCGCCGTGCGGAGGGCACGCCGTGATGACCTTGTTCGAGCGGGTGTTGCGAGTGCATGTCCTCGAGTGCCCGAGCCATGTGGAGGGCACGCCGTGACGACCTTGTTCGAGCGGGTGTTGCGAGTGCATGTCCTCGAGTGCCCGAGCCATGTGGAGGGCACGCCGTGACGACCTTGTTCGAGCGGGTGTTGCGAGTGCATGTCCTCGAGTGCCCGAGCCGTCAGGTGCCTTCGTGAGGACCCTGTTCCAGAAGTTGGGCCGGCAGCTCGTGCTGGTGCCCGTGGTGGCGGTGGCCTCGTACTTCCTCATGGCCATGTTGCCGCTCACCACGGAGAGCGATGCGAAGCGGCAGGTGTCCCCGGAGCTCGCGGCTTCGTACAAGCGCGACCTGGGCATCGGTGAGCCGCTCGGATTCCTGCGGCCTTGGGAGAAGCTCTGGCGCGGCGAGCGGCTCGGCACGAGTGCGCAGGGCATCACGGGGGATGAGCTCGCGCGCAAGCTGTCCGGCAGCGTCGGTGTGGGCATGATGGCGCTCCCGTTGGCGCTGGCCTGGGCGCTGGGCTTCGCGCTGGTGCGGACGCAGTGGCGCAAGGGGCGATGGGCCGCGCTCGGTGACATCGTTCCGGCGCTCGCTTTCGGGACCCCCGTGTTCATCCCCGCGCTGCTGTTCGCCCCCGCCGTGGTGGAGCGGGGACACATGTTGCCGGAGCTGACCGCGGCCCTGGTGACCTCCATCTGGCCCGGCATCTTCCTGGGCACGCTCGTCGGTGACGCGCTGGAGACGGAGCTCTCGCGTGACTACGTGCGGACCGCGCTGGGCAAGGGGCTCTCCCCCGGCACCGTCCTGCGCCGCCACGTATTGCCCAACGTGCTGCCCGCGCTGCTCGATGCGGTGGGCCCGGTCGCCACCACGCTGCTCGCGGGCTCATTCGCCGCCGAGCGGGTGCTCGGGCTCCCTTACTTCGGTCAGCTCTACGTGCTCGCCGTCCTCAACAAGCAGGTCGCCGTGGTGGTCGTCGCGACCACCACGTTCGCTTCGCTGCTCGTCATCGTCAGCCTCGGGGTCGAAGTGCTGCGCCATGTGGTGGACCCGCGCTCCCGGGAGGCTCGCGCATGAGCGCCGTTCCCTCTCGTGCTCGCTGGGGACTTGTGGTGCACGCGGTGGACCCGCGCTCCCAGGGGGCGCGTATGAGTGCCACTCCCTCTCGTGCTCGCTGGGGACTTTGGGTGCGCATGGTGGTCCCACGCTCCTGGGAGGCTCACGCATGAGTGCCATTCCCTCTCGTGCTCACTGGGGACTCGTGTTGCTCGTGATGACCCCGCGCTCCCGGGAGGCTCGCGCATGAGTGCCGTTCCCTCTCGTGCTCGATGGGGACTCGTGTTGCTCGTGGGCCTTGGGGTCCTGAGCCTTGTGGCCGGGCGCCTCTTCCCCGAGACGCTCGCCAGCACCTGCCCGCTGGGCGTCGACCCGATGCGGCCCGACCGCACCGTCTGCGAGCTGGCCTTCGGTGGGCTCTGGGTCTCCCTCGCCATCGGCCTCTGCGCGGGTGGTCTCGCCACGCTCATCGGCCTGTTGGTCGCGGCCTTGGCGCGACTGCTGGGCGGCGCATGGGAGCAGACGATTCTTCGCGGCGTCGATGCCGTCTTCGCGCTGCCCGACGTGCTCGTGGTGATGGTGCTCCAACTCGCGGGCCAGTCGCTCGCGGACGCGGGACACAGTGGGGGACTGGGGCCCTTCGGGTTGATGGTCGCCTCGCTCGCGCTCGTGGGTTGGGCGGGGCCCGCGCGCATGTTCCGCAACCGCCTGGCCACCCTCGAGGGACAGGAGTTCGTCGCCGCTGCCCGTGCCCTGGGCGGCGGAGGCCCCCATATCCTTCGCGTCCACCTGTGGCCCGCGCTGCGCCCCTTCGCGCTGGCCGTGTTCCTCAGTCGCCTGCCCACCGCCATCCTCACCGAGTCCACGGTGAGCTTCTTCGGCATCGCCCGGATGGAGCCCATGTCCCTGGGCCGCTACCTGGGCACCAGCTACGCGGCGCTCATCTACGAGGGCGGCTCGCGCGTCGTCCTCCCCGCCTGGGCGCTCCTGGTCCTCCTGGTGCTCGGCGCATCGCTCGCCTCCCAGGCACTCTCGGCGAGCCCTCGCAAGGCCACCTGAGCCTCGGGCCTCCCCTGCGGGGTGCATGGAATTCCCACCGTGGAAATGTGGGTTCCCATCACACGGAACCTTTTTTCCCATCGGTGACCCTCATGTCCCTGCCCACCACCGAAGAGTTGATCCCCGTGCTCGACGGCGAAGCCAAGGAGCGCACCGAGCGCGACGACGGGCTGAAGCTGGAGCCCGTGCGCAGCGCCGTACTCGTCGTCGAGGACGACCCGGCCCACCGCGAGATCCTGGTCGAGATGCTCGCGGACTGGGGCTACGAGCCGATGCCCGTGGGCAGCGCCGAGGAGGCGGAGTTCGCCGTGCGCAACAAGCGCATGGACGCCGCCATCGTCGACGTGTTCCTCCCCGGCCGCAGCGGTGCCACGCTGATGTCACGGCTGCGCGAGCGCTTCCCTCAAGCGGTGCTCATCGGCGTGAGCGCGATGAGTGACTCGGCCATGGCGCGCAAGTGCAAGGGCCTGGGCGCGGACCTCTTCATCGGCAAGCCCCTGAACCCCGAGCGGCTCTCCGAGGCGCTCCAGTCCAAGCACACCAGCTGGCACTGAGAGCCCAAGGCCCCGCCGAGCGGCGCGCACAATCCCACGAGTGGGGCGGTTCCGGTTGCGCCGCCCGCTCGAACGGTTGATGCTCGCTCCGTGAAGAACCTTGCTCCCGGCTTCCTGCTGGCCATGCCTCAGCTCGGGGACCCGAACTTCTACCGCTCCGTCATCCTGATGATCGAGCATGGGGAGTCCGGCTCCATGGGGCTCGTCGTGAACCGGGGCGCGGCGCTGACCCTGGGGGAGCTGGCGCGAGGGCAGAAGCTGGACATCCACACCGACCGCTCCAGTCACCCGGTCTTCGTCGGCGGCCCCGTGGAGCCCCAGCGGGGCTTCGTGCTGCACGACGATGACGAGCTGCTCGAGAAGCACTCGGTGCTGCCGGGCCTGTTCCTCAGCGTGACGCTGGACGCGCTGGGGCCCTTGTTGGAGCGGGCCTCTCCCCGGCTGCGGTTCTGCCTGGGCTATGCGGGCTGGGGCCCTCGGCAGCTGGAGAGTGAAATCGCGGCGGGCTCGTGGCTCTTCACGGAGGCCACCGCGGAGGCGGTGCTGGGCCAGGAGCCCGGCAAATTGTGGGAGACCACGTTACGTGGCATGGGCGTGGACCCGGCCATGTTGGTCATGGGAAGGGGAATGAACTGATGCTCGACGCAGACTTCATCCGCAGCCGCATCCTGGAGGCCCTGCCGGGCTCCGAGGTGGAGGTGCGGGATACGACGGGGACGGGAGACCACTTCGAGGCTCGTGTCGTCAGCCCCGACTTCGCCGGCAAGATGATGGTCCAGCAGCACAAGCTCGTGTATGCGCCGCTTCAGACGTGGTTGGAGACCGGCGAGCTGCACGCACTCGCCCTGAAGACGTACTCGCCCGAGCAGTGGAAGAAGCTCGGGAACCGCTAGAGAAAGAGACCTTTGCCATGACCCCAGAGCTCAAGGCCCGGTTCGACCAGCTGACCCAGTCGCACCCCATCGTCCTCTTCATGAAGGGCAACGCCCTGTTCCCCCAGTGCGGCTTCTCCGCGCGGGCGCTGTCGCTGCTGCAGCCCCTTGGTGAGGTCTTCACGGTGGACGTGCTGGCCGACCCCGAGATCCGCCAGGGCATCAAGGACTACACGAACTGGCCCACCATTCCGCAGATCTTCATCCGCGGGCAGTTCATCGGCGGCTCGGACATCCTGGGCGAGCTGGCCGAGCGGGGCGAGCTGGCCGACCTGGTCGCCGGCAAGCCGCCCGCCTGAGATTCCGTCTGGAACGACGTGGGGGAGGGCAGACCCGACCCCACGTCCGCGGCTAGAATGGGCGGCCGCAACCGCGAGGAATCTCCGTGGTCACCGCCACTCCGCCCAACAGCTCCGAGAAGAACGAAGAGACCGCCGACCCATCCGGTAACCCGGCGCCGGTCCCCGCTGCTCCCCCGAATGCCGCCGTCGCGCTGACGGACACCCCCCAGGGCGCCTCGCCCGCGGCGGTGGACCCCGACGACCTGGTGGCCACGGAGAAGACGCCCACCTTGATGGACAAGGTGCAGGCGTTCCGCACCCGCCACGAGAAGTGGGAGATGGCCGCCTTCTTCTTCGGCGGCTTCCTCTACGACATCGTCTCCCTGAGCCGCATCGACGACAAGCTCACGCTGGTGCAGAGCTTCGGCTACCTGCTCATCCTGGCGTCGCTGCTGCTCCTGGAGCAGCGCTACCCGGAGGGCACCGAGCCCCCCGCGCTGCTGGCGAAGGTGTGGCGCTGGAGGGAGGACGCGGTCCACTTCTTCTTCGGCAGCCTCATCAGCGTCTTCATGCTGCTCTTGTTCAAGAGCACGTCGGGCTTCATGCCCTACCTCTTCGTCGTGGCCCTCTTCGGGTTGCTGGTGGCGAACGAGCTGCCGCGCTTCCGGCAGATGGGCCCTGTCGTCCGCGTGTCGCTGCTCAGCCTCTGCGTGACGATGTACTTCGCGTGCCTGCTGCCGGTGCTGATTGGCCGCATCGGCTTCTGGGTGTTCCTGCTGGCCGTGACGCTGGGCAGCGCGAGCATGTACGGGCTGATGCGGCTGATGGCGCGCTGGCGCACGGACGTGGAATACGTGGTGCGGAAGGTGGCGGTGCCGGGCTTCGGTGTGCAGGCCGCGCTGCTGGTCTGCTACCTGGTGGGTGTCATCCCGCCTGTGCCCCTCGCCGTGCAGTACGCGGGCATCTACCACGAGGTGAAGCGCGTCAGCCCGGGCGTGTACCAGCTCACGTCGGTGGACGACTCCATCTGGTACAAGCCGTGGACGTGGTTCGGTCCGGACTTCGTGATTCGGCCCGGCGACAAGCCGTACTACTTCTTCCGCATCTTCGCGCCGAAGAACTTCGCGCCGTACAAGGTGCGCGTGCGCTGGTACTACGACCACCCGGAGAAGGGCTGGACGACCAACGGCAACGGCTTCATCGCCAACGTCAGCAGCAACGGGACGGATGGCGGCTACCGCTACTACGCCACCACGTCCAACCTGAAGCCCGGCAACTGGCGCGTCGTGCTGGAGACGGAGGCCGGGCATGAAATCAACCGCCTGTCCTTCACCGCGGGCGCCGATGAGCGCACCGAGCCTCGCGAGCTCAAGGTGGAGTACTCCACGCTCAAGGAGGTCATCCCCCTGTCCGCGGAGGCGTTCGAGAAGACGCGCAAGCCCACGGGGACGGTGCCCTCGGAGCCCGCCTCGCCGACGCCTGCTCCGGCCGCCGAGGCCCCCGCGCCTCCCGCGCCCCCCGCGCCCCTGGAGGGCGCACCGGCGCAGTGAGGCCCGCTGATACCTGACAGAGCGCTGTCACGCCCGTCCGTCATGGTGGAGCCCGTCAAGTCGTCGAGTCGCTCCGGACTCGTAGGACCCCAGGCTCCCCCATGATTCCCATCTCCTTGATGATGTTGCCTTTTCCCTTCGCTCCGGTCGATGAGGGGCGCTCCAAGGCAGCAAGCGCGAAGAGAACAGGAAGGCGTCCCCGCATGACTCAGGAGGTTCGAAGTCCGCGCCGCGCAACAAAGGGCGGACTGGCACCTGTTCTATCCACCCGGGAGCTGAACCGGGCGCTGCTCCAGCGGCAGTTCCTGGTGAGCCGGACCCGCCGCCCGCTGCTGGAGGTCATCGAGCACCTCATTGGACTCCAAGCCCAGGCCGGAAACGCGCCCTATGTGGGCCTCTGGACGCGGATGGAGGACTTCAAGCTCGAGGACCTGACCCGGGCCTATGAAGCTCGGAGCGTGGTGCGCGCCTCGATGATGCGCTCCACCCAGCACCTGGTCACCGCGCGCGACTGTCACGCCCTCCGCCCCGTGCTTCAGCCGGTGTTGGACCGGATGATCAAACACAGCCCCTTCCCACGCGAGCTGGAGGGGTTGGACATGGCGCAGGTGTTCGCGGAGGGGCGCCGGTTGATGGTGGAGGAGCCCTTGAGCGCGGCGGAGCTCGGGCGGCGTCTCCAGCTGAAGTGGCCGGACCGGGATGGCGCCGCGTTGAGCATGGTGGTCCGGATGGCGGGGGCGCTCATCACCGTGCCCCCCTTCGGGACGTGGGGCGTGGGCGGAGAGGTGGAGTTCACTCCGGCCGACTCGTGGCTCGGTCCCTCCAAAGCCCCCGCGCAGTCACGTGAGGACGTGGTCCTTCGCTACCTGGGCGCCTTCGGCCCGGCGAGCGTGAAGGACATGCAGCAGTGGTCCGGGATGATTCACCTGGGCGAGGTCTTCGAGCAGCTTCGGCCTCGGCTGCGGACCTTCCGTGACGAGCAGGGCGTCGAGCTCTTCGATGTGCCGGATGCGCCTCGGCCCCACGGGGACACCCCCGTGCCGGTGCGTTTCATCCCCGACTTCGACAACCTGCTGCTGTCGCATTCGGACCGCACGCGCATCATCTCGGAGCCCCACCGCAAGCGCGTCTTCACCCTCAACGGCATCATCCGTCCGACGGTGCTGGTGGATGGTTTCGTGCGAGGGATGTGGAAGCTGGAGCGGAAGAAGGCTCAGGCCCTGCTGCGAGTCGAGCCCTTCGCCCGGCTGTCTCGCGAGGACCGCGACGCGCTCACGGAAGAGGGGATGCGGCTCTTGTCCTGCGTGGCCTCGGACGTGGCGTCCCACGACGTCCACTTCGCGCCGGTGTCCTGACGCGAGGGGCGTGGCCCGGAGCGCTCGAGGGCTCCGGGCCGGTTTCATCAGGCAGACGGCGCGCGGACTACTTGCGCTTGCCGGCCTTGGCCTTCTTCGCCTTCTTGTCCTTCGACTTCGCGGGGGACTTGTCCTGCTTCTTCGAGGCGGCCTTCTTGCCCTTCGACTTCGCGGGGGCCTTGTCGGCGTTCCACACGCCGCTCATCCACGCCTCGATGTCCTTCACCGTGCGCGGGATGTTGCCGGAGAGCACCTTGCAGCCGCGCGCGGTGACGACGAGGTCGTCCTCGATGCGCACGCCGATGCCGCGGTAGCGCGCGGGCACCGTGAGGTCGTCCTTCTGGAAGTACAGGCCCGGCTCCACCGTGAGCACCATGCCCGCCTGGAGCTTGCCGTACTTGTACGCCTCCTGCCGCGCCTGCGCGCAGTCGTGCACGTCCAGGCCGAGCATGTGGCTGACGTTGTGCAGGGAGTAGCGCTTGTAGAACTGGTGCTCGTCCTTGAGCGCCTCGGCGGCGTCCTCGAGGATGCCCAGCTTCTCGAGGCCCTTGGCCAGGACCTTCATGGCGGCGCGGTTGGGCTCCATGAAGTCGTTGCCCGGCTTCACCGCGGCGAAGGCCGCCTCCTGCGAGGCATAGACGAGGTCGTAGATGGCCTTCTGCTCCGGCGAGAAGCGGCCGGTGATGGGCAGCGTGCGGGTGATGTCCGCGGTGTAGAGCGTGTGGCCCTCGACGCCCGCGTCCAGGAGCAGGAGCTCACCGGGGACGAGCGGGCCGTCATTGCGCGTCCAGTGCAGCACGCACGCGTGCGAGCCGCTGGCGGCGATGGTGTTGTAGCCCACGTCGTTGCCTTCCACGCGGGCGCGCAGGTTGAAGACGCCCTCGACGTAGCGCTCGCTCTTGGCGTCCGCCTTCATGCTGCGGATGACGTCCTCGAAGCCGCGCTGCGTGGCGTCGATGGAGGTCTGCAGCTCGCGCAGCTCCTGCGCGTCCTTGATGAGGCGCATCTCCGACAGCGTGGTGGCCAGCGCCTTGTCGCGCTCGCCGCCCTCGGCCACCGCGCCGTCCGCCTTGGCCGAGTGGCCCCGCAGCACGCGCGTCGACGCCGCCTTGAGCCCCTTCAGGTAGTCGGCCAGCGTGTCGAGGCCGCGCGCCTCGTCCACGTCATGCCGCGCGCGGCTCTCCGGCACGCCCAGGCGCGGGCCCACCCACAGCTCGCCCTTCACGCGGTCCGTGTAGAACGTCGCGTCGGAGCGGCCCGGGTTGGGCTCCACGAAGAGGATGTCCGTGTGCCCGCCGCCGTCCTTCGGCTCGAGCACCAGCACGCAGTCCGGCTCCAGGTTGCCGGTGAGGTAGTAGAAGTCCGTGCCCGGCCGGAAGCGGTAGTAGGTGTCGTTGGCGCGCACCTTCTCGTGGCCGGTGGGGATGACGAGCGTCTCGCCGGGGTACGCCTTCGACAGCGCCTGACGGCGCGCCTTGAAGGCCCCGGCGTACTTGATTTTCGGAGGGAGCTTCTGCGCGGCGGGCTTCCAGCTCTTCAGCATGAAGTCCAACAGCGCGGGAGGAGGCGCCGAGTCGTGGCTGGCGGGCTTCGCCGCCGGAGCCTGGGGCTCGGACGTGACGAGGGGCTGCTGCTCACCGATAGCGGGCTGCGTGCTGTCGGAAGCGACCGAGGACGACGGGATGGACGTGGCCATGGCGCGGAACTCTTGAACAGCGGCCAGGGCCCTTCAAGCCCGAGATGCATCCTGACGCGGAGCATTGTCTTCCGCGAGAAGGGCCACTTGCCCGACGAGCACGGGAACCGCCGTCTCCACCCGGAGGATTCGAGGCCCCAGCGAGAAGGGGCGAAAACCGTGGGATTCCAACAGTTGCGCCTCGAAAGACACCCAACCCCCATCTGGGCCGATGGCGAGGACGGAGCGCTGGCCCGCCGCCGCGGCCACGGCGCGCAGGGGCTGGGTCGCCGGAGGGTGGGGGAGCAGGCGGGCGGCGCTGGTGGGAAACACGGCGTCGAGCTCGTCCTCGACGAAGGGGCGGAAGCGCTCCCGGACGAGGACCTCCGGGAGGTGGGTGTCGCGGGCCTGTTCCAGGCCTTGGAGCAGGAGGTCCCGGACGAAGGCGCCATCGAGGACCTTGGAGTCGAAGTAGCTCTTCTCCACGCGGGCGGCGTTGACCAGGACGATGCGGTCCACGCCGAGGGAGGCCAGGGCGGGGAGGACCTTCTTGAGGGCCTTGGGGCGGGGGATGGCGAGCAGCAGGTCGATGCCGGCTCGGGGGGGAGGGGGCTCGGTGAGGGTGGCGCGCAGGTGGAGGACGCCAGGGGTGTTCTCCAGCACCTCGCCCGTGCCGATGAGGCCCCCCAGGCGGCCGACGCGCAGGGACTCGCCGGGTTCGGCGCGGAGGACCTCTCGGGCGTGCTGGGCCCGGCGGCCGGTGAGGCGCGCGGTTCCGTCCGGCAGGAAGTCCTCGTCGAAGAGCAGCAGCAGGTTCACGAGCGCCTGTGTACCCCGCCCACGAGGGGTGGTGGGGGGCTTCTTCCGGACGGGGGCGGGCGCCAGAGCGCCAGGCGGGCCGCTGGTTCCTCCACCGGCAGTGCTTGCCCGGCCCCGGGCCGTGCCGTAAAGCCGGGCTGTGCGTTCCCTTTGTCTTCGTTGCTACCGCCCCGAGAGCGCTTGCTACTGCTCGCAACTGCCGCCCCGGTTGGACACGCGCACCCGCGTCGTCTTCCTCCAGCACCCGCGTGAGCGGCGTGTGGCCATTGGCACGGCGCGCATGGCGCACCTGGCGCTGGCGAACTCCGAGCTGCACCAGGGGGTGGACTTCACCGGACATGCGCGGCTGGAGGAGCTGGCCGCGCGGCCCGAGTCCGTCGCGGTGCTCTTCCCGGGGGAGGAAGCCATCTCGGTGGAGCAGGCGCGGATGCGTCCGCCGGAGACGCTCATCGTCGTGGATGGGACGTGGCCGCAGGCGAAGAAGGTCGTGAGCCGCAACCCGGTGCTCGCGGGGCTGCCTCGCATCGGCTTCGTGCCGCGGCGCCCGAGCAACTACCGCATTCGCGCGGAGCCCGCGGACCACTGCGTCTCGACCATCGAGGCGGTGGTGGAGATTCTGGGGTTGCTGGAGGGCGAGCCCGAGCGCTTCGACACGATGCTGCGCGCGTTCGAGTACATGGTGGACACGCAGCTGGGGCGACAGTCGACGCGCACGTCGCCCAATCGACGCCGCATCCACTATGGCCCGTGGCGTCCGCCGCTGGAGTTGCGCGAGCTGGCGGAGGGCTTCGAGAACCTGGTCGTGTTCTACGGCGAGGCGAACGCGCACCCGACGGGGGCGGACATTCCGGCGGAGCTGGTGCATGTGGTGGCGAGCAGGCCTGCCTCGGGAGAGCGCTTCGAGGCGGTCATTGCTCCCGAGCAGCCGCTGGCTCGCAGCACGCCGCTGCATGTGGAGTTGTCCGAGGACGTGTTGAGGGCGGGGGAGCCTCGGAGCGAGGCGCTGGCGCGGTTCGAGCGGTTCCTGCGTCCGAGTGATGAGCTGGCGGTGTGGACGTCGTTCGCGCTGGATTTGTTGTGGGAGGGCGGTGTGAGCCGCAGGCCCGCGCGGAACGTGCGGCTCGCCACGGCGCGGGCGCTGGAGGGGAAGGCTGGGAGCGTGGAGCACGCGATGGCGCTCTTGAGCGGTCCGGAGGTGCCGCTCTGGGCGCCTGGGCGCGCGGGGGTTCGCATCCGCGCGCTGGAGTCCGTGCTGCGTGTGCTCGTCGACCGGGGCAACGCGCGCGAGCCGATGAAGCGCGTGAAGCAGCCCGAGGTCGTGCAGGGCTGATGGAAGGGCGCGCACGCTGATGTTCGGGCTGCGCAGGCGTGAGGCGACGAAGTGCGTGACGCCTCCGCTTGCTCCCTCGGGCCGACGGCCTGTGTGCGCGCGCCTCGTCGTGGCTTGGGTGGGGATGCACCGTGGCGGGCGAACCCCGAGCCCACGCTGGCGTCGTGCGGTGCGTGAGCCGGTTATCAGGGGAGGATGGCGGCGCCTGCCTCGCGGACGTAGCGGCCGCGTGGGAACTCGTTGAGGTATTGGCGGTACTCCATCTTCGCGTCCTGTCCCTGGAGCCGCTCCTCGAAGCAGCGCGCACGGAGATAGCGCGCCTGCTCGCGATGGTCCGTGCGAGGACTTCGGTCCGCGATCTCCTCCAGCCCCGCGAGGAAGTTCTCGCACGTCCGAGGCCCCATCTGGAGCCGTGCATAGCCAAGGAACCGCTCGTCCGAATCCTTCGACAAGAGCGACATCGAGATGAGTCCCTCCGACTTCTTCTTGGGCGGAGGCGTCTGTGCCATCTGAACCGGTGGCGCGGGAGGCGGCACGGCGGGCGCGTTGTTCGTCGGGGGAGGTGGCGGCAGCGACTCCGCCACCGAGGGCGCGGGGTAGGGCGCGAACTCCTGCTCTGGATTCCCCGAGGGCGTTGACGGACTGCCTGCTTTCGCCACGGCCGTCGTGGCCCGAGGCTCTTCAGGAACCATCGTCTCCGGCGCAGCGCGCGGCACCGCCGACGCGGGGCTCTGCGGCTTGTCGTGCTTCATCGCCATGGACGCGGACATGACCTTCGACCGGGGCTCCGGCTGCGTCGATGGCGTGGTCGCGAGCGCCGGCTTCACCGTGGACGGCGCATGAGGCGCATGCGCCACGGCCGGGCGCACGGCCTGGGCTGCCTCCGGTGTGTTCGCGGCCGTGGGTACGGTGAGTCCGGCTTCCGGCAGCGCAGGCTCTGGAGACTGATTCACCGCATCCAGCGCTTCACGGTCTGGCTCGGACAAGGGCTCTTGCTTCAGCTCACTCTCGCGCTCGCTCAGCTCGATGCGCTCTCCCGCGCCCACCATCCGTGGCGGCTGGCCATCGCGCTCCACTCGCACGCGGCCCTCGGCCACCGCGACCGAGGCCCCTTCGGCTGTCCGCTCCACCGTGAACACCGTGCCCACCACCCAGACGCGCAGGTCCGCGACGTCCACGCGGAAGCCGCGTCGCTCCGCGTGCGAGGCCTTCACCGACAACCGGCCCTGATGCACCGTGAGGTGGACATCCCGAGCCTCCGCGCGAGACAGCTCCACCTCCGACTCCGCCGAGAGCTTCGCCCGACTCGCGTCCGGCAGCCGCAACATCGCCGATGCGCGCGCCGGAGTCTTGACCGCCGTGCCCGCGCTCAAGCGCATCCCGGCACGAAGCTCACGCAGCTCGCCCCCGCGCTCCTTGAGCATCGCGCCCGTGGTGCTCTCCGCATGCGCGGTGTCGCTGTCCGGCGACGACGTTGCCCCCGTCTCCGCGACCTGTGCCCCTGAGTCCGTGGGTCGCTGCTCCGCAATCACCGTGTCCGCGGGGCTCGCCTGCGTCGAAGGCTCCCTCGGAATCGCGACCCAGAAGGCCACCATCGCCGCGACAGCGCCCGCGAGCGCGAGCCCCCACGGCCACTGCACCGCCGGCAGCCTGGGCCATCGCCACCGCGCTGCATCCTCCGCCAGTCGCGCCGCCGCCTGACTCCGCAGCTTCGCCCCCAACGCATCCCACGGCACCGACGGCTGCTCCGCCCGAGCCTCCTGCACCATCGCGCGCGTCGTCCGCACGCGCTCCCATTCCTCCGCGCACTTCGCACACTGGCTCAGGTGCGCCTGCGCGCGAGTCGTCTCCTCGGCGCTCGATTCATGGGCCGCCAGCGCCCACAGCGCCTTGGTCTCAAGGTGCGCCATGGTCGCCTCCGGGGCGGCGGGTGACGAGCAGTCGCTGCATGGCCTCGTGGAACTCCCGTCGCGCGTGGTGGAGGCGGCTGCGGACGGTGTTGGGGGAGCTTCCCACGGCCTCGGCGATTTCGTCGGGGCTCATGCCGCACAGCTCGTAGTACACGAAGACGATTCGCTTCTTGGGCTTCAGCCGCTCCAACGCCACCTCCACCAGCCGAGCCGCCTGCCGCCGGGCCGCGGCCCGCTCCGGGTCCTCTCCCGGCGCCTCGCACTCCGGGGGCTCCGCGACGGAGTCCTCCGGCCTTCGCCGCTTCCAGCGCAGATGCGAGAGCGCGACGTTGGAGCACACCCGGTAGAAGAACGTGCGGAAGCGCGACTCGCCCCGGTACCCCTTCACGGCCGTCAGCAGCCGCAGGTACGTCTCCTGGAGCAGGTCCTCCACGTCGACGCGATTGCCCACCAGGTGCCGCAAGGTGCGCGCGGCGTCCACCCGGGTCAGCTCGTAGATGTGGTCAAACGCCGTGAGGTCCCCCTCCTGGAGCCGGCGCACGAGCAGGTGGAGCTGCTGGTCATCCGACGTGGGAGGTGACGAGGACTCGGGCCCCGGGCGCTCCTCGGGCGACACCGTCGCGGACAGCACCTGGGCTTCACGGAAAATCACCGGACGCTCTCCCTCCGGGACGCGCCATGAGGTCCCCCCCTGGAGGAACTCCCCGCCGTCCATGTGAAAGGTCCAGGTCAGCACACTACCTCCGCGCCCCCTGGGTCGCCGCCGCGACAGCGAACGATCAAAAAAGATTTTTGATCATCCGTCAGCGGCCAGGAGACGAACGCGGGAGAAACCGGACAACCCACCCGGTGGCCGGACCGGTTCCTGAAAGCTCGGAGTCCCCGCCCATGAGGCATCCCCCCGCCGTACGCGGTTTGCTGACGCCACTCGTCTTGCTGTTGGCCTTCCTACAAGGCTGCATCATTCGCGAGAGCGATGACGGCTGGATGGATGAAGACGACCTCTGTGCCTGCGTCTCGAGCAGCGACTGTGAGTCGGACCAGTTCTGCCGTGCCGGTTACTGTCGGGACCGCTCACCGAACGCTCGGGATTGCTTCTCGTCCACGGACTGCGAGCGCTCCGAGGTCTGCATCAACTCCGTCTGCCTCCAGCCCTGCTCGCGTCCTGGGGACTGCGGCGCGGGAGGCAAGTGTGAAGCGGGCTTCTGCGCGCCCACCACGCCTCCGTCGAGAGATGGTGGCTCCGTCGATGGAGGCCCGCGTCCCGATGGCGGCTCTCGCCCCGATGGGGGCCCGCGTCCGGACGGCGGTCATCCGCCCACCGATGGTGGCCCGGGTCCGCAGTGCTGGGTGAACAAGGATTGTGGGGCGGGGAACTACTGCATCAACAACCAGTGCTTCCGCGGCTGCACCACGGATGGGCAGTGCTCCAGCACGGAGACGTGCAGCGCCAATGTCTGCCGTCCGCGTCCCAGGGACCCGAACGCGTGCTACTCGGCGACGGACTGCTCGGGTGGCAAGGATTGCGTGAACGGCCAGTGCCGCGCGCAGTGCTCGTCCACCACGGAGTGCGCCGCGGACCACGCCTGCGAGATTGGCTACTGCCAGCCCATTCCCCACGGCGGCGAGTGCCGCGCCAACTGCGACTGCCCCTCGGGCCAGGTCTGCACGAATGGCCAGTGCCGCTCCTCGCAGCCGGACCCGGGCAAGGCGTGCCTGGCCAACTGCGACTGCCCCTCGGGTGAGGTGTGCAAGGAGGGCTACTGCCGCGCGCCGCCGCCTCCTCCGGATGCGGGCCCGGGCCCCGGTCCCGCGTGCACGGCCAACTGCGAGTGCCCCTCCGGTCAGGTCTGCACCAACGGCGCCTGCGAACAGCCGCAGCCCTCGCCCGACGCGGGCACGGTGTGCCGCGCCAACTGCGAGTGCCCCGCGTCGCAGGTGTGCGTGGAGGGGGCCTGCAGGCCCCAGGGCAGCGGCAATGCCTGTCAGGCGAACTGCGAGTGCCCCGCGGGCGAGCGCTGCGTCAACAACGCCTGCTGGCGGTAGTGCGTGAGGGGTGGCGCCCGGCTGTGTTCAGGGCGCCACCATCCGCCAGCAGCGGTGGATGTCCTTGCGTTGGAAGTCCTCGGGGATGGAGGCGGGCGTGAGCTCTTCCACGGACTTCCAGCCGCGCGCGGCCTTGGCGTCGAGCTGGAAGCCGAGGAAGTTGTTGGAGAAGTAGAGGACCCCTCCGGGCGCGAGCAGCGTCCGGAGCGCATCCAAGAGCCGTACGTGGTCCCGCTGCACGTTGAAGGAGCCCGTCATCTTCTTCGACGTGGAGAACGAGGGCGGGTCGCAGACGATGAGGTCATAGCGCTCGGCGCCCTCGGCCTGGGCGTCCACCCACGCCTTCGCGTCCGCGCGGATGAGTTCGTGGCGTGAGTTCGCCAGGCCATTCAAGTCCAGGTTGTCCTCGGCCCAGTCCAGGTACGTGTTGGACAGGTCCACCGTCACGGTGCTCGAGGCGCCCCCCGCCGCGGCGTAGACGGTGAAGGCGCCCGTGTACGCGAAGAGGTTGAGGAAGCGCTTGCCCCGGGCCTCCTCGCGCACCCGCTGACGGGTGTCCCGGTGGTCCATGAAGAGGCCGGTGTCCAGGTAGTCGCCCAGGTTGACCCAGAACTTCAGCCCGCGCTCCTCCACCACGAGCCGCCCGCTGCCCTCGCCCACCCGGCCGTACTGCGCGCGGCCCCAGGGTTGGGGCGTGTGCGTCTTCACGAAGATGCGCTCGGCGGGGACCTCCAGCACGGCGGCCACGGCCTCGAGC
Source organism: Myxococcus stipitatus DSM 14675 (assembly GCF_000331735.1). Lineage (GTDB taxonomy): Bacteria > Myxococcota > Myxococcia > Myxococcales > Myxococcaceae > Myxococcus > Myxococcus stipitatus. Next base: position 2,922,041 of record NC_020126.1, read on the forward strand.
ACTTCGGTCCGCTGCGTCTCCGCGGTGCCGGACTTGAGCGCGCGGCGGCGCGGGTACTCCGTGACGTGGACGCAGTCGCCGTAGAAGTCGATGGCGAAGGGGTACTCGGGAATGTCCCGGTCATAGACGCGGAAGGCCGTCAGCCCCTGGGCGCGGGCCCACTTGCGAAAGTGCTTCGCGCCCTTGCGGAGCCGATTGGCGAACATGCCCGCCTCGTCGCCGCCGTTGCCTCGAGTGCCTTCGGGTGCAGCCATGCCCACGCGTCCTTCCGTCCAGACCACCGGGCCCCACTCATCCCCGACTCTCCCTCGAACGACAAGCGCGGAGAGGGCGCCGCGTTCCGGCCAGGGGCGGGGGTGTCCGTTCCTCGAAGCCCGGGACAGACGCCTGGCCCCCCGAGGAGCATTGCGGCGGCCGCCCGGCGGAGGAAGACTTCCGGCCATGAGCGTGCGCATCGAGAAGCGGGGCCCCGTCACCACCGTCATCCTCCAGCGGCCCGAGGTGCGCAACGCGGTGGATGGCGTCACCGCCCAGGCCCTGGCCGACGCGTTCCGCGCCTTCGACGCCGACACCGAGGCTCGCGTGGGGGTGCTGTATGGAGATGGTGGGACGTTCTGCGCGGGCGCGGACCTGAAGGCCGTGTCCGAGCGCCGATTGCCTCGGCTCGAGGTGGACGGGGACGGGCCCATGGGGCCCTCGCGCATGGTGTTGAGCAAGCCCGTCATCGCGGCCATCAGCGGCCATGCGGTGGCGGGAGGGCTGGAGCTGGCGCTGTGGTGTGACCTGCGCGTGGTGGAGGAGGACGCGGTGCTGGGCGTCTTCTGTCGGCGCTGGGGCGTGCCGCTCATCGATGGGGGCACGGTGCGGCTGCCCCGGCTCATCGGCCTGTCCCGGGCCCTGGACCTCATCCTCACGGGGCGTCCGGTGCGGGCCCCGGAGGCGCTGGCCATGGGGCTGGCCAACCGGGTGGTTCCTATCGGACAGGCGCGCGAGGCCGCGGAGGCGCTCGCCCTGGAAGTGGCCGCGTTTCCGCAGGCTTGCATGAACGCGGACCGGGCTTCGGCCTATGCGCAGGTGGGGCAGGGGCTGGAGCAGGCGCTGCGCCAGGAGTTCCTCTGCGGGGTGAAAGTGTTGGAGAGCGAATCCATGGCCGGCGCCACCCGCTTCGCGAAGGGGGCCGGACGACACGGGACGTTCGAGTAGCGCCGTCGAGGTAATGCGCGGCAAAGGGGGCTGTGTTAGTCCCCGCCCATGCGCTTCGACACCCTCGCGATTCATGCCGGCCAGGAGCCGGATCCAACTACGGGCGCCATCATGACTCCCGTCTACCTGAGTTCCACCTACGTCCAGGATGGGCCAGGGGAGCACAAAGGCTACGAGTACAGCCGGACGCACAACCCCACGCGCAAGGCGCTCCAGGACTGCCTGGCGGCGCTCGAGGGTGCGAAGCACGGCGCGGCCTTCGCCTCGGGCCTGGCCGCCACGGACATGTTGATGCACATGCTGGACGCCGGTGACCACGTCGTCGTCTCCGACGACGTGTACGGCGGCACCTTCCGCATCTTCGACAAGGTCTTCAAGCGCAGCGGACTGAACTTCTCCTTCGTCGACCTGTCCCAGCCGGGGGCCTTCGAGGCGGCCATCACGCCCAAGACGAAGATGGTGTGGGTGGAGTCGCCCACCAACCCGATGCTCAAGCTCATCGACCTGGCGCGCATCGCCGAGGTCGCCAAGAAGCGGGGCATCCTGGCCGTCGCGGACAACACCTTCATGACGCCGTACTTCCAGCGCCCGCTGGACCTCGGCTTCGACGTGGTGACGCACTCGACGACGAAGTACCTCAACGGGCACAGCGACGTGGTGGGCGGCTTCGTCTGCACCAGCCGCGAGGACGTGGCGGAGCGGATGTACTTCCTCCAGAACGCCGTGGGCGGTGTGTCCGGCGCGTTCGACAGCTTCCTCGTGCTGCGTGGCGTGAAGACGCTCCACGTCCGCATGGACCGGCACGCGCTCAACGCGATGAAGGTGTCCCAGTTCCTCGTCTCGCACCCGAAGGTGAAGAAGGTCACCTACCCGGGCCTGGAGACGCATCCGCAGCACGCGCTCGCCAAGCAGCAGATGAAGGGCTTCGGCGGCATGCTGACGTTCGACATCCACGGCGGCCTGGAGGCGGCGCGCCGCTTCCTCAAGACGACGAAGGTGTTCGCGTGCGCCGAGTCGCTCGGCGGCGTCGAGTCCCTCATCGAGCACCCGGCCATCATGACCCACGCGTCCGTGCCGAAGGAGACGCGTGAGAAGCTGGGCATCACGGATGGCTTCATCCGCCTGTCCGTGGGCATCGAGGACTCGCAGGACCTCATCGACGACCTGTCGCAGGCGCTCGACGTGGTGAAGTAGGCCAGGGTCCTCTTGGGCGGGTTCGAGGGCCTTCGTGCTCCCTGCGGGGGATTGCACGAAGGCCCTTCGTCCATCGGGAGACCTACGGGCGCGCGTCCTTCGCGAGGACCGCGGCCTCGAGTCGGGACATGGTGCGCTTGAGCTCGGCCATCTCGGACTTGAGGGCGTCGACCTCGGCGCTCTTCTCGCGCAGCTCCCGGGTGCGGACCTCGAGCGCCTGGATGGCCGCGAGGTTCACGCCGGAGATATCGAGCAGGCCGATGCTCTTGTTGTCCGTGCCGAGACCGAACGTGGCGCGGAAGTCCTGCGCGACGGGGCCCATGTGGCGCACGTCGGACTGCTCGGCCTTGTAGCGCCAGGTGGAGATGGGGAGGTTGGCCACCTTGCCGAGCAGGGCCTCGCCGTCGACCTGCCGGAAGTCGTCCTTCTCGTTGCGGTCGGACGTGCAGCGCAGCTCGGAGGTGTCGGACGGCACGTCACAGCCCAAGGCGAGGTTGGAGCTGGTGCGAAGCCGGATGCCGCCAGAGGCTCGCACGAGGAACTGATTGGGCGCGGTGACGGCGTGGACGTCGAGGCTCGACTGGTCACCGAAGACGAAGGAGCCAGGGAAGTTGCTGGTCGACACCCGATAGCCCAGCGCGATGCTGGAGTCGCCGGCGGCACTGCTGCCGTTGCCCAGGCACACGGAGTTGCGGCCGCTGGCGGTGCAGCGCTCGCCCATGGCGAAGGCTCCCTGCCCGTTGGCGGTGGTCAGGTTGCCACCGGCCCAGGAGTACAGGCCCACGCTGGCGCTGTCCCATTGGCCCTCCGCATTGCCCGCGCGGAAGGCGGCCTGGCGAGGCCACCACATGAGGCGCACGCCCGCGCCCGTCATCGGAATCAGTCCTTGGCCCGTCTCGCCGCGCGCCAGGATGCTGCCCGCGGAGTCCACGGTGAGCAGGGGGAACTTGTTCCACTTCACGCCCGTGCTGGCCGTGTTCTGGAGCCTCAAAAGCGTGGTGGGGGAGGTGGGAGGGGTGGTGGGGATTTCGGCCGCGACGTCGACGAGCAGCTCGGTGTTCGTCGTCATCCTTCCTTTCGTGGTGCCCTCACCCTTGAGGGAAAAGGAGGCGTCCTGGACGTTGTTGTTGAGGGCGTTCTGGATGTAGCTCCCGCTGTTCGGCAAGGGCTCGCGCGGGTTGGAGAGGCGCAAGTCATTGTCCGAGACGGGGAACTCCGCCCCGTTTCCGAACCGGAGGTTAAGCACGTTGTTGCTCAGCGCCAGGCCCGTGCCCACCTGCCACGTGGGACCGGGTGGCCCCGCGGGGCCTCGCTCTCCCTGCGGGCCGGGCGTGCCCTGGGTGCCCTGGAGACCTTGGGACCCCGTTGCACCGTCATCTCCACTGCAGCCGAGCCCCACGGCCGCGAACCCCAGCGCGACCAGCCACGTCTTGGCACTCATTTCGGTTCCTCCTGGAAATAGGGACCGGAGCTTAGCGCCCTACGCGCCAGGTCTTCCTGGGTGTTGATGCACCCGTGATGTCGCACCCGTTGGCGGCGGTCGGTGAGACGGCTCAACGTGTGGGTTCCCGCCCTGTATGAGGGCGGGCCCGGCACTGGCGGGCCAGAGGTGTCCGTCCAAGTGCGCCCGCCTGCGGGCAGCGGTCGAGGGTCCCCTCGGGGGGATGCTCGGCGAGGTGTGGCGTCAACACGCCTCGAGCCGTGGAGTGTCCGCTTGCGGCGGCCTGGTTCCCGGACGTCAGCGGGGAGCCGGGCCGACGCCGGACACACGCAGGTGTCCGGCGCGCGGCGAGGAATCACATACAGCGGTTTTCACAGACACCGATGACACAGGTCCAGCACGGCCCCACACAGGTGGGCCGGCACGCCGCGTTGGAGTATTCGCTGTCGGCGAGCACCATGCTGGGCGGGGTGCTCACCTGCTCACTGCACAGCGCATCCCCGTCCTCCCCGGTGAGCGCGGCGGGAGCTTCTCCCAACGACAGGGCGGCGAATCCCAGCACGAGCAACATGGACAGCAACATGGACCGCTGGCTCTTGAGCTTCGCGAACATGGTGTCTCCTGGTGATGCATGTCGGGTGTGGCTCGCCCATCTTGTCATGGGTGGAATGAAACGAGAAAGACGCGGAAGTGTGGTCACCTGTCGTGGCGGAGATTTCAATCCGTTGCCTCGCTCCCGGGGGCGGCCTATGGAGTGCGGGGAGAGGAGTTTCATGCGCTACTTCGAAGACTTCCAGCCCGGTGAGACGAGCGAGGCCGGGCCCTACGTCATCTCGCGCGAGGAGATCATCGCCTTCGCGAAGCAGTTCGACCCGCAGCCCTTCCACCTGAGTGACGAAGGGGGGCGCGAGGGCATCTTCGGCGGCATCATCGCGAGCGGATGGCACACCGCGTCCATCTGCCACAAGCTCGTGGTGGAGCACCTGCTGAAGGGCTCCGCGAGCCTGGGCTCTCCAGGGCTGGACGAGCTGCGGTGGCTGCGTCCGGTGCGGCCTGGGGACGCGCTGACCGCGCGGTTCGAGGTCGTCTCGACGACGCCCTCGCGAAGCAAGGCGGACCGAGGCGCCATCAAGTTCCGCTTCGAGGTCCGCAATCAGTCTGGCGAAGTGGTGATGACGGAAATCGCCAACGCGCTCTTCTCCCGGCGCCCCGAGGGCACGGAGGCGAAGTAGCGCGGCGGGCGGCTCGCGGAAGACGCGGAGCCGCCCAGGTCCGTCGGTGACGCAGCCTAGCCGCGGGTCAGCAGGGCGTTGAGGGCGGGGTAGGTGATGCCCGCTTCCGGCGGCGACACGGCGCCGCCATTGCGCAGGAACTCCGTGGTGAGCGCCGCCACGCGTCCCAGGGTGGCCGTGGCGATGTTCGCGCCCGAGCTGAGGCGGCGCGCTCCCAGCGCCTCCAGCTCCGAGGCATGCGCCATGCCCACCATCGCCATGACGTTCAGGGGCAGGCCCGCCTCGGAGGCGATGGCCTTGATGTCCGCGGGCGCCTTCACGCCGGGGACGAAGAGGCCATCCGCGCCCGCGTCGCGCAGGCGACGGGCGCGGGCCAGCGTCTCCTCGACGCGGCGCTCCGCCGGGCCGACTCCCCGCAGGAACACATCCGTGCGCGCGTTCACGAACAGGTCCGTGCCCTTGCGCGCCGCGGCGAGCTTCACGGCTTCAATCTTCGCGCACAGCAGGTCCACCGTCCCCGAGCCGTCCTCCAGGTTGATGCCGACGGCCCCCGCGTCCAACACCCCCGCGGCCAGCTCTCCCACCGCATGCGGCTCGCTCGAGTAGCCCCCCTCCATGTCCACCGTCAGCGGCACTTTCACCACCCGTGCGATGGAGGCCACCGCGTCCAGGAGCCGGCTCACCGGGAGCAGGTCTCCATCCGGGTAGCCCTGGGACCAGGCCAGGCCCGCGCTCGTCGTGGCGATGGCCTTGGCCCCCAGGCTCTCCATGACGCGGGCGCTTCCGGCGTCCCACGCATTGGCCAGCAACAGCAGTCCCGACTGGTGGAGCTGGCGAAACTCACGGAGGGAACTCGGCGGAGCAAGGGGCATGGAAAGGGTCCTCGAAGGGGAAGCGTTGGGCCGACTGCATAATGCCGAGGGGGATTTCAGGCAGCGGAAGAAGCGCGTGCCTTCGCTTCATGCGCCAGCAGCCAGCGCTTGCGCTCGATGCCACCCCCATAGCCGGTGAGCGAGCCATTGGCGCCCACCACGCGATGACACGGGACGACGATGCCCACGGGGTTCGCGCCATTGGCCATCCCCACCGCGCGCACCGCCGCGGGCCGGCCGATGCGCTGGGCCAGCGCCGAGTACGAGACGGTGTCTCCGCAGGGGATTTCGCGCAGCGCCGCCCACACCTCGCGCTGGAACGCGGTGCCCGCGGTGCGCGAGGGGAGGGGGTCGATGGCGTCCAGCCTCCCCGCGAAGTACGCCCGCATCATCTCGGTGAGGCCGCCGGGGTTCCGCCCTGCCTCGAGCACGTAGCCCTTCTCGCCATAGTGCAGCCGCAGCAACTGCCGCATGCGCCCGTCATGCTCCGTCCAGTCCACCGCGCGCAGGTGGCCCTCGGGGTCCGCGACGACGATGAGCTCGCCGATGGGCGTGTCCGTCTTGTCGATGATGAAGCGAAGCGTCTCAGCCATGACGTGCCTCCGGAAGTCGTGTGCGAGGGCCCGGGTCCGAGGCCCACAGGTGCTGCGCGGCATAGGCCCGCCAGGGCCTCCAGGGCTCCGCGCGTTGCAACAGGTCCTCGGGCGAGGGGCGCGCGCCCTCATCCGTCGCCGCGCTCCGCAGCAGCGCGACATCGCTGGCCGGGAAGGCGTCCGTCTCTCGCAGGGCGCGCAGTGCGATGTACTGCGCGGTCCACTCACCCACGCCTCGGATGGAGCGCAGCCGGGCGATGCCTTCCTCGACGGTGCCGAACGGATGGAAGAGGAGCGGGTCCGCCAGCGCCGCGTCCGCCAGGGCCTTCAGCGTGCCCTTGCGCGCGGAGGGCATCCCCAGGGCGGTCAGGTCCGCGCTCGCCACGCGCTCGGGGGAGGGGAAGGTCCGTCCCAGCTCCGGTGGCAGTCCCTCCGGCATCGGGAGGCCCTCGCCGCACAAGGCCACGAGCCGGCCGGCGAGCTTTCGCGCCGCCTCCACCGTCACCTGCTGGCCCAGAATCGCTCGCACCGCCAGCTCGAAGCCGTCCCACCCGCCCGGCGCTCTCAGCCCGGGCCGCAGCGCGACGAGGGGCGCGAGGAACGGGTCCTTGGCGAGGTGGGCGCCAATCACCTCGATGTCCGCGCCCACGTCGAACACCCGCCGCACACGCGCGACGACGGCCGGCAGCGACGCCACCCGCGGGAAGCGAATCGTCACCACCAGGTTGTTGCGCGCCGGCTCGTGCGACACCTCCACCGTGCCCACGCCACCGTCCTGGGACACCATCCGCCGGTAGCTCGTGCGAGAGACCTGCTCCACGCCGTCGATGGCGCGCGCGGCGAGGTACTCGAGCATCGAGGCCCAGTCATACGGAGGCCGGTAGCGAAGCCGCAGCGTCACGCCCGCCTCCGCCACCGCGCTGGAGGACTCCGCGGAGGCCGCGTGCTTGCGGCGGAGCGCGCCAGGCGGGCGTTGGTAGAGCGCCTGGAACGTCTCGTTGAAGCGGCGCACGCTGCCAAACCCCGAGGCGAGCGCCACCTCCGCGAGCGGCATCCGGGTCTCCTGGATGAGCTGCTTGGCGAACAGCACGCGGCGCGTCTGCGCGACGGCCACGGGGGTGGCGCCCAGGTGCTGCTTGAAGAGGCGGCGCAGCTGGCGCTCGCCCACGCCCAGCCGCTCGCCCAGGGCCTCGACGCCCGCCTCGCCGCTGTCCAAGGCGCCTTCCGCGATGAGGGCCAGCGCACGCGACACGGTGTTGGAGGTCCCTCGCCAGGAGGCCAGGTCCGGCGCGGTCTCCGGACGGCAGCGCAGGCAGGGCCGGAAGCCCGCCTCCTGCGCGGCGGCGGCGGACGCGTGGAAGGTGCAGTTCTCCTGCTTGGGCGTGCGGGCGGGGCAGATGGGGCGGCAGTAGATGCCGGTCGACGTCACTCCGACGAAGAGCCGGCCGTCGAAGCGGGCATCCCGCGTCTGAAGGGCGCGATAGCAGGCGTCGGAATCGAGCAGGTCCATGCCGGAACAGTGTCACCCACGCGCTGCCCGCGCTCGCGGTTTTCGGACATGAATGGCGCGGCCCCCCGCAAGCGTGAAGGGCCCCCCACCCGAGGTGAGAGGCCCTTCGCGTGAATCAACGGACGGACGGGGCGACGGCTAGGACGCCGTCGTGCGGTGCAGGAAGTCGATGAGGTCGATCTTCGTGACGATGGCGACGACCTTCTCGCCTTCCTTCACGACGGCGACGTTGTCCATCGCGAAAATCTCGCGCAGGCGGGCGATGCTCGTGTCCAGCGACAGCGCGCCCTGGAGCGGGGCGACGATGGAGTCGATGGCGTCGGCGAACTTCACCTTCCCGGCGACCAGCGCGTTGAGCAGGTCATACTCGTGCACCATGCCCACCGCGCGGCCGTCCTCGGACACCACGGGCATCTGGCTGATGCCGTGGCCGCGCATCGTCTCCACCACCTGGTCCACGCGGTCGCCCTTGCGCGCCGTCTTCACGTCGCGCTGCTTGGCGCCGATGATGTCGCGCACGGTGCCCGTGCCCTTGTCCTCCATGAAGCCGTTGTCGCGCATCCACTCGTCCGAGTGGAACTTGCTGATGTAGCTGCTGCCGGAGTCGGGGAGCACGACGACAATGGTCTTGCCCTTGCCCACTTCCTTCGCGAGCTGCACCGCCACGTGCACCGCCGCGCCGGAGGAGCCACCCGCGAAGATGCCCTCCTCGCGCGCCAGCCGCCGCGCCGCGATGAAGCACTGGCGGTCATCCACCTGGCGCACGTCGTCCACGACCTTGAAGTCCATGGCGCCGCACAGCATGTCCTCGCCGATACCTTCCACCTTGTAGACGTGCGGCTCGGTCATCTTGCCCGTCTTGAAGTAGCCCTCGTACACGGAGCCGACCGGGTCCACGCCCACGTTCTTCAGGCCCGGAATCTTCTCCTTGAGGTACTTGCCCGCGCCGCTCATCGTCCCGCCGGTGCCCAGGCCGGAGACGAAGTAGTCAATCTTGCCGCTCGTCTGCTCGTGAATCTCCGGACCCGTGAGGGCGTAGTGCGCCGCGATGTTGTCCGGGTTGTGGTACTGGTTGAGCATGAACGCGCCCGGCGTCTCGCGGTGCAGCCGCTTGGCCGTCTCGTAGTAGCTGCGCGGGTCCTCGGCGGGGACGTTCGTCGGCGTCACCACCACCTGGGCGCCCAGCGCCTTCAGGCGGTTGATCTTCTCCAGCGACATCTTGTCCGGCATCGTGAAGATGCACTTGTAGCCCTTCACCGCCGCCGCCAGCGCCACGCCCATGCCGGTGTTGCCGGAGGTGTTCTCGACGATGGTGCCGCCGGGCTTGAGCTTCCCCTCCTTCTCGGCCTTCTCGATGATGTACAGCGCCATGCGGTCCTTGATGGACGCGCCCGGGTTCATGAACTCGCACTTGACCAGCACGGTCGCGTCGTTGGGACCGACGAGCTTGTTGAGCTTGACCAGGGGCGTGTTGCCAATGGCGTTGAGGATGTTGTCGTGGATGTCCATCGCGGCTTCCAGAAAAAGAGGGGTTCGCGGCGCGTCTTATATGCCGCCGGCGAGGCCCGGTCGACAGCGGGAGAAGGGCTCCCGTGTCGAGGGGTAACAGTGTCCACCGGGGAGATTTTCCAGGGGGGGCCGTCCAGGGGCCGGGCGGCCGGGGGCTCGCGACGCGCCGCGACTAGAGTCCGCTGGGCTGCGTTGTCGCCGTTGCCTGCGCGACAGGGGAGGGGGCTTGGGGGCATTCCCCCCGCGGGGCCTTTGACGCGCACCGACGCCCCTCCGATACTCTGGCGCCACTACCCCCTTGGAGAACCCCGTCGATATGGAACTCGAGGCCGCCCTGCGCGACCAGGTGGGACAGGCCATTGGCCGTCCCGTGCCCATGGCTCCCATCAAGAAGCTGAAGGGAGACGCGAGCAATCGCTCGTACTACCGCGTGGGTGCCCCGCCCGAAAGCTGGGTGGTGATGGAGATGCCGCTCAACGCGACGAAGAAGAGCGAGGAGGCCACCAAGGGTGAGCCGCCGAAGGAGCTGCCCTTCGTCAACGTCCACCGCTACCTCCAGAAGCTGGAGGTCCGCGTGCCCCACATCCTGCGCTACGACGAGCCCGCGGGGATGATGGTGCTGGAGGACCTGAGCGACATCACCTTCGAGTCCGCGCTGGAGGGCGGCAAGCACCATGAGGCGCTCTACACCCGCGCCATCGACCTGCTCGCGCGCCTGCGCGCCAAGGCGGAGAAGCACCAGGACCCGGACTGCCTGGCCTTCACGCGCTCCTTCGACGAGGACCTGTACGACTGGGAGCTGCACCACTTCCGCGAGTGGGGCCTGGAGGCCTGGAGCGGGAAGCAGCCCACGCCCGCCGAGCGCGCGGAGCTGGACAGCACCTTCCGCGCCATCGCGAAGCAGCTGGCCGCCGCGCCCCGAGGCTTCACCCACCGCGACTACCAGAGCCGCAACATCATGGTGAAGGAGGGCGAGCTGGTGGTCATCGACTTCCAGGACGCGCTCCAGGGCCCGCGCCAGTACGACCTGGTCGCGCTCTTGCGCGACAGCTACGTGGAGCTGGAGCGGCCCTTCGTGGAGGCCATGCTGGACCGCTACATCGCCACCTTCGAGGAGGCGAGCGGCGAGCGAATCGACGCGGTGGAGTTCAAGGCGTTCTTCGACCTGCTCACCGTGCAGCGCAAGCTGAAGGACGCAGGCCGCTTCGAGTTCATCAACCGCGTGAAGGGCAACCCGGGCTTCCTCGTCTCCATCCCCGCGTCGCTGCGCTACGTGCGCGAGGCGTTCCGTCAGCGGCCGGAGCTGCGAGGGCTGCAGGCGCTGGTGTCGAAGTACGTCCCCGAGCTGGCCCCCTGAGCCACTCATCCCAGGAGGGGAGTCGACGATGAAGGCGATGGTCCTCTGCGCGGGTCTGGGCACCCGCCTGCGTCCGTTGACGGAAGCCTGGCCCAAGCCGGCGCTTCCCTTCCTGGGGCAGCCGCTCCTGCGCTACCACCTGGCGGTGCTGAAGGCCGCCGGCGTGACCGCGGTGGGCATCAACACGCACCACCTGCCGGAGACGATGGAGGCGGTGGCTCGCGAGGAGTGTGAGCGCGCCCGGCTTCCGCTCCACGTGGTGCGCGAGCCCGTCATCCAGGGCACGGGCGGCGGCATCCGCGGCCTGCGGGACTTCCTCTCCGACGGGGACTTCATCGTCTACAACGGGGACATCCTCTACCCGGTGGACCTGCGGCCGGTGGTGGCGATGCACCAGGCCTCGGGCGCCATGGCCACCATGGTGTTGCTGCCCATGCCGGAGGGAGAGAAGTACGCCTCGGTGGAGATGGACGCGGCGGGGCGCGTGCGCCGCATCGCGGGCCGAGGGCCGGGGGGCGAAGGGCTGATGCCGTGGCACTTCACCGGTGTCCACGTGATGTCCCCGCGCGTCTTCGACTTCATGAGTCCGCAGGGGGCCGAGGACATCTTCCGGGACGTCTTCGCGCGCGCGATGGAGGCGGGGCAGGGGGTGCGGGGCGTTCGCGTGGACGGGTACTGGTCCGATTTGGGCACGCCGTCGCGCTATCTGGCCACGGTGCGGGACGTGCTCGCGGGTCGGGTGCGGCTCGAGTGGCTGGGCGCGGACTCGCCGCTGGCGGGCACGGTGCGCGGGCCCGGCTCGTCGTGGGCGCACCCGGATGCCCACGTCTGTGGGGCGACGGTGGAGGGCCCCGCGTACTTTGGCCGGGGCGTGCGCGTCGCCGATGGGTCCTTCGTGGGCGCCTCGGTGTCGCTGGGGACGGGGGCGAAGGTGGGCTCGGGCGCTCGGCTTCAGAGCACCGCCGTCTTCGAGCAGACCGAGATTGCCTCGGGTGAGACGCTCACCGAGGTGCTCGCGTGGGGAGCGCACCGCATCCCCGCGCCGTTGACGGGGCGCTGACGACGGCTGGGTGGGGCCTCGCGAGGTGCCCGGCTTCCAGAGGCCGCTGCTGGCTCGAGCGCCGCGCGAGTCCTCCGCGCGGCGCCGGGGGCCGAGGCTCAGGCCGGGTGATAGCGGGCCAGCACGCAGGTGACGTTGTCGTTGCCGCCCGCGGCGTTCGCCATGTCGATGAGCTGGGAGCACGCCTTGTCCAGCTCCGGCGTGCGCCCGAGAATCTCCTGCATCTGCGGGTCCGTCACCATGCCGCTCAGGCCGTCCGAGCACAGCAGGAAGACGTCGCCCGGCTGCGGCTCCACGCGGGAGACGTCGACCTGGACGGCCTCTTTCATGCCCAGGGCGCGGACGATGACGTTCTTGTGCGGGAAGTTCTCCACTTCCTCGGGCGAGAGCTTCTTCGCCTTGAGGTAGTCGTTGAGAAGGGAGTGGTCCTCGGTGATCTGCTTGAGGACGCCCGAGCGGAAGAAGTACACGCGGCTGTCGCCCACGTGGCCGACGTAGGCGACGTCGCTGGCGAAGTGCACGCTGACGATGGTCGTGCCCATGCCCTTGTACTTCGACTCGCTGCTGGCCTTCTCGAAGATGCGCGCATTGGCGAGCTTGATACCGGTGGCCAACCGGTTCTCGTCATAGTTGCGCTGCTTGTCCATCTTGAAGGGCCAGGTGCTGTCCTGGTCCTTGGACGTCATCTTGTAAAACTCACCCAGCTCGTCCACGGCGATGCGGCTGGCGATTTCGCCCGAGGAGTGACCTCCCATGCCGTCCGCGACGATGAAGAGGAACTCGTCGGGCAACATGAGGAAGTTGTCCTCGTTGTGGTTCCGCTTCATCCCGACGTGGGTGCTGCCGGCTACCTCGATGCGCATGCGCGGGGACTCTTCTAAGGGGACGAGAAACTGGCGGCGCACGTTAACAAAGCGCTCGGAAAACGGTCAAAAGACGTGCTCTCCCGCCGGTCAGGCAGGGGACACCGGGGCCTGGGAGGCAGGCTCGAAGCTCAGCCGGTCCCCCTCCTGGGTGCCGCTGGCGGCCAGGACCCCCGCGGGAAGCTCCAGGACGGAGCGTGCTTGGAAGTACACCGATGTCGCACGCCATGGGGGGAGTGCAAGCATCTGCTTGACGATGCGCCCCTGGGCGTCCAGGAAGGCGACGTCAATGGGGATGCGCATGAAGAACGTGTGGATGGAGTTGCAGGGCTGGATGTGGAGGCCCTCGCCCACGGCGAGCTCGGCGCGGCCCATCAGCCCCTTGAAACGCTGGACGAAGTTCGTTGCCTTCTCGGCCCGGTCCGCCAGCGGCCGTTGCCGCGTCTCGTTGGTCACCTTCCAGCGCATGTAGCGCGTTCTACCCCATGCTCGAGCCCCTGGCGCGTCCTCTGCATCTGGTTCTGGTCTCTCCTCAGATTCCCCCCAACACGGGCAACGTCGCCCGGCTGTGCGCGGTGACGGGCTGCCGGCTCATCCTGGTGGAGCCCCTGGGGTTCTCCATCGATGACCGCCAGCTCAAGCGGGCGGGGCTGGACTACTGGGACAAGGTATTTCTACGGCTGTACCCGACCTATGCGGCGTACGTGGAGGCGTACCCGGACGCCCGGCGGTGGCTGTTCTCGGCCCGGGCGGAGCAGTCCTTGTATGAGGCCCGCTTCGAGGAGGGGGACCACCTGGTGTTCGGCTCGGAGGTGACGGGGCTGTTGCCGGAGGTGATGGAGGGGGGGACGGGGACGGCGCTGGGGATTCCCATGCTGGAGGGGCGGCGGAGCATGAACCTGTCCACGGCGGTGGGGGTGGGGACGTACGAGGCCCTGCGACAGGTCTGTTTCGCAGGGGCGGGCAGGCGGGCCCCCTCGGCAAGTTGAGGGGCGGTGTGGAGGGACTAGAGTGCGGTGAGGATGAACTCGTCGCAGGCCGCTGAAGCGCTGTATTCCGCTCACAAGAACCGAGCCACCGGATGGCTGACGCTGTCCGCGGGAGGGCGCGAGTCGCGGCTGATGCTGCGCGAGGGAGACCTCGTGGGGACTCGGCTGGGGTTCGGGTATCAGAGCCCGGCGCAGGCGTTGTTGCAGAGTGGACTGTTGAGCGCGGAGGCGTTGGATGCGCTCTGGGCGCGGGGTGGGGCGGGGGCGGCGGACGAGGAGTTGTTGGAGGAGCACGGGCTCGAGTCGGACGCGGTGGTGGAGCAGCAGGTGCTCGCCCATGTCCGGCGGCTGAGTGAGTTGGCGGAGCGCGCGGCCTTCGAGCCGGGGAGTGTGGAGGCGGAGTTCCAGCCCATCTCCGGCGTGAGGGTGGTGCGAGCGGCACTGGAGCGGGCGGGGGCGGGTGGGGCGAAGGGGCGGGTGTTCCGGTGCGCGGATGTTTCGGTGTGCGAGCCGTGGATTACGGATGCGTCCGAGCGGGAGTTGTTGGCGACGCTGGGGGAGTTCCGGGCGCCGGAGGCGCTGACGCCCGCGCGTGAGGCGCTGTTGCTGGTGCTCGAGCGCGAGGGGGGCGTCGAGGCGCTGTCGGTGGAGGAGTGGGAGGCGCGGGAGGAGGCTCGGCGGCGGGAGGCGGAGGAGGCCCGGCTTGCTGAAGAGGCTCGGCTGGCGGAGGAGGCGCGTCGGGTCGAGGAGGCTCGGCTTGCTGAAGAGGCTCGGCTGGCGGAGGAGGCGCGTCGGGTCGAGGAGGCTCGGCTTGCTGAAGTGGCTCGGCTGGAGGAGGAGGCACGTCGGGTCGAGGAGGCTCGGCTTGCTGAAGAGGCTCGGCTGGCGGAGGAGGCGCGTCGGGTCGAGGAGGCTCGGCTTGCTGAAGAGGCTCGGCTTCGTGCGGAGGAGGAGCGCCTCGCCGAAGAGGCTCGATTGGCGGAGGAGGCGCGACTCGCTGAAGAGGCTCGGCTTCGCGCGGAAGCGGCGCGTGTCGCCGAAGAGGCTCGGTTGGCGGAGGAGGCGCGGCTCGCCGAAGAGGCGCGGCTTCGTGCGGAAGAAGAGCGCCGTGCGGAAGAGGCTCGACTCGCCGAAGTGGCGCGGCTGGCTGAGGAGGCCCGTCGTGCCGAAGAGGCTCGGCTCCGTGCGGAGGAAGAGCGTCGTGCCGAGGAGGCACGACTTGTCGAGGCTGCTCGACTCGCCGAAGAGGCGCGGCTTCGTGCTGAAGAAGCGCGCCGTGCTGAGGAGGCTCGGCTCGCAGAAGAAGTCCGCCTCGCTCAGGAGGCTCGACTCGCAGAAGAGGCTCGCGTCGCTGAGGAGGCCCGACTCGCTGAAGAGGCTCGACTCGCTGAAGAGGCTCGACTCGCAGAAGAGGCCCGCCTCGCTGAGGAGGTTCGACTCGCAGAAGAGGCTCGACTCGCAGAAGAGGCTCGACTCGCAGAAGAGGCTCGCATCGCTGAGGAGGCTCGCGTCGCAGAGGAGGCCCGCCTCGCAGAAGAGGCTCGCGTCGCTGAGGAGGCTCGACTCGCTGAAGAGGCTCGCCTTGCTGAAGAGGCTCGCCTTGCTGAGGAGGCCCGTCTCGCTGAGGAGGCTCGACTCGCTGAAGAGGCTCGCCTTGCTGAAGAGGCTCGCGTCGCAGAGGAGGCTCGCGTCGCAGAGGAGGCTCGCGTCGCTGAGGAGGCCCGCGTCGCAGAGGAGGCCCGCCTCGCTGAGGAGGCTCGACTCGCAGAAGAGGCTCGACTCGCAGAAGAGGCTCGTGTCGCTGAGGAGGCTCGTGTCGCTGAGGAGGCCCGCCTCGCTGAGGAGGCCCGACTCGCAGAAGAGGCTCGACTCGCAGAAGAGGCTCGACTCGCAGAAGAGGCGCGACTCGCAGAAGAGGCTCGACTCGCAGAAGAGGCGCGTGTCGCTGAGGAGGCTCGACTCGCAGAAGAGGCTCGTGTCGCTGAGGAGGCTCGACTCGCAGAAGAGGCTCGCCTCGCTGAAGAGGCTCGCGTCGCAGAGGAGGCCCGACTCGCTGAAGAGGCTCGCGTCGCAGAGGAGGCTCGACTCGCAGAAGAGGCTCGACTCGCTGAGGAGGCCCGACTCGCTGAAGAGGCTCGCGTCGCAGAGGAGGCTCGCGTCGCAGAGGAGGCTCGCCTCGCTGAAGAGGCTCGCGTCGCAGAGGAGGTCCGACTCGCAGAAGAGGCTCGCGTCGCAGAGGAGGCTCGCGTCGCAGAGGAGGCTCGCGTCGCTGAGGAGGCCCGACTCGCTGAAGAGGCTCGACTCGCTGAAGAGGCTCGACTCGCAGAAGAGGCTCGACTCGCAGAAGAGGCTCGACTCGCAGAAGAGGCTCGACTCGCAGAAGAGGCTCGACTCGCAGAAGAGGCTCGTGTCGCTGAGGAGGCCCGCCTCGCTGAGGAGGCTCGACTCGCAGAAGAGGCTCGCGTCGCTGAGGAGGCTCGCGTCGCTGAGGAGGCTCGACTCGCAGAGGAGGCCCGCCTCGCTGAGGAGGCTCGACTCGCAGAAGAGGCTCGCCTCGCTGAGGAGGCCCGACTCGCTGAAGAGGCTCGTGTCGCAGAGGAGGCCCGACTCGCAGAAGAGGCTCGCGTCGCAGAAGAGGCTCGCGTCGCTGAAGAGGCTCGCGTCGCAGAAGAGGCTCGCGTCGCTGAGGAGGCCCGCCTCGCAGAGGAGGCCCGCCTCGCAGAAGAGGCCCGTCTCGCAGAAGAGGCCCGTCTCGCTGAGGAGGCGCGGCTTCGTGCGGAAGAAGAGCGCCTTGCTGAGGAAGTTCGTCGCGCTGAAGAGGCTCGGCTAGCAGAGGAGGCCGCGCGGCTCCGCGCAGAAGAAGAGCGTCGTGCTGCCGAGGAGGCTCAGCTCGCAGAAGAGGCTCGACTTCGTGCGGAAGAAGAGCGCCTTGTTGAGGAAGCGCGCCTCGCTGAAGAAGCCCGGCTCGCAGAGGAGGCCGCGCGGCTCCGTGCGGAAGAAGCGCTCCGTGCAGAGGAGGCTCGCCTCGCAGAAGAAGCCCAACAGGCGGAAGAGGCTCGTCTCGCAGAGGAAGCCCGCCTCGCCGAGGAAGCGCGACTGGCCGAAGAGGCTCGTCACGCGGAAGAAGTCCGCCTCGAGGTCGAGCGCCGCCGTGCCGATGCCGTGCGCCGTGCGAAGGAAGCTCGCCAGGTCGAACAGGCTCGACTCGCCGAAGAACAGCGCCTGGCCGAAGAGTCCCGTCTCGCCGAGGAAGCCCGCCTCGCGGAAGAGGCCCAGTTCGCGGCCGCCCAATCCCTCGAGCGTTCCCCTCCGACCTCCATCGAGGAACTCTCATCCGACGACATCGAGGCCCTGACCCTCGACGTCGGAGACATCATCCCGGCGGACGACTCCGAGCCACCCCCGCTCACGACCTCCACGTCCCGCGCCACCAACGTCCCACCCCTCGCGTCCGCATCCCAGTCCGGGCTCCCCCTCCACACGGAGAGCCGCGAAGCCCTGCGTTCCGCGAGAGACCGTGCCCAGGCAGAGCTCCTCCACGACATGGAGGAGGCCCTGCGCCGCTCGAAGCCGCAGCCCGTCGAGGCGTGGCTCGCCGACGAGCCTCCCCGCACCGTCCCTCCCACGCGCACGAGAGATCAGGTCCCCGTCCAGGACGAGTCCTGGCGCGCCAAGGAGACCCTCCTCGACGCCGATTCCTCGCCCGAAGCGGAGCTCCCGCTGCTCGAGGCCGAGCCCGAACTCGAGCTCTGGGCCGACGCCACTCCCGCCGCCGAGCCGCTCCCCACCCCGCGCCCCTTCGCGCCCCCTGGCCCGCCGGTCCTGACTCCCTCCGCCAGCGCGGAACCCCCGGTCCTCTCACCCGAGGATCTCCCCGCCGAGCCGGCTCCGAGGGAAGTCGACGACAGCCTGTGGGCCTCCCGCCCGGCCCCCGTGGCCGCGCCCCCGCCCTTGCGCCTGGGCCCCACAGCCAAGAGCGGCAAGGCCAGCGAGGACGACCTCTGGCGCATCGTCTCCTTCGACAAGGACGAGGCCGCCGAAACGCTGACAGCCTCCTTCGAGGCGGCCCTCCAGCAGGTGGATGCTCACCTGGAGACGCTCGTCCGCTCGGATGTCAATCAGGCGAATGTCGGCGGGGACGAGCCCCCTGTCGAAGCCATTGTCGAAGCAACCATCGAATCAGGCTTCGAGACCTTCCCCGGTGACAATACCGGCCCAACTGGCGAGACTGATTGGACCGAGCCGTCGGGTGATCTGGACGACTGGGACTTCGACGAGGACGACGTGGCGGCAGACCCCTCCAACCCCGACGAGGCAGCGAAGCTCAGGCGCCAGCGCCTGCTTCGCCGTGCCATGGAGAACATGGGCGTGCTGGGTGGGCGAGCAACGCCAGCGGCGCCAACGGGCGTCCCCGTCACCGACGCCGCCCCCGCCACACCCGCCGCCCCGACGGAGCCCCCCAAGCCGGACGAGGCTCGGCACGCGCAGCAGATCGAGCAGCGCTACGCCGACGTCCAGGCCCGCCGCGACCACTTCTACGTCCTGGGGGTCTCCCAGGACGCCTCCCGGGATCAGGTGAAGGCGGCCTTCCTCCGCCTGGCCAAGGTCTTCCACCCCGACCGCCTCCCGCCGACGCTTCCGCACCTCGCGCAGAAGATCACCTCCGTCTTCGAGGCCATCCGCGAGGCGTACGAGGTCCTCTACGACGACGCCCGTCGCAAGACCTACCTCCAGTCGCTCCAGACCCAGCAGGCGATGCCGAAGGCCGCGGCGCCGGGGGCACCCGCGACGGGGGCTCGTCCCACGGCCGGTCGCCCGGAGAGCAGCCCCGACGACCTGTACAAGATGGGCGAGGTCTACTTCCGCAAGCGCGACTTCGTCACCGCCTCGGACCACTACGACCGGGCCTACGCGCTGGACCCCAAGGCGACCTACCTGGCCGCGCGAGGCTGGGCCATCTACATGGACCCCTCGCGCAAGGCGGACATGCCCAAGGCCAAGCAGATGATGATGGACGCGGTCCGCGCGGATCCGAACTGCGACCGGGCCCACTATCAGCTCGGCGTCATCGCCCGGGTCGAAGGGGACATGGACCGGGCGGAGCGGCACTTCCGGGAGGCGGTGCGCGCCAACTCCAAGCACCTGGAGGCCAACCAGGAGCTGCGGCTGATCGACATGCGGAAGAAGAACCCACCCAAGAAGGGGGGCTTCTTCCGCTGACCCCGCCGCCCGCTCCCTGGCCACTCCAGCGGTGCCCCTTCCGTCCAACCCATTGACATGCCTGGAAAGCGGGCAGGATGCTCCCCGCGCCGGGTCCTTCCGCGACTCCTCCTTCGTGATGAAAGGCAGTTAACGTGGCCAAGCAGCACCTGCTCCTCGTGGATGGAGACGCCAAGAGTCTCCGCGTGATGGAGGTCAGCCTGAAGAAGGCGGGCTTCTCCGTGACGACGGCCATCCACGGCAAGGACGCCATCGAGAAGGTGCAGATCAGCCCGCCGGATCTGGTGCTCGCGGACACCAAGATGCCGGAGATGGACGGCTTCGAGCTGTGCAAGGCGCTCAAGTCCGACGAGCGCTTCAAGTTCATCCCGTTCGTCTTCCTGACGAGTCAGAAGTCGGTCGAGTTCAAGGTGCGCGGGCTGGAGCTGGGTGGCGACGACTACCTGACGAAGCCGATCTACATCAAAGAGATCGTCACCCGCGTGAAGATGATCCTCCAGAAGGCGGAGAAGGAGAGGATCGAGAAGCGCGAGACGACGAAGGGTGGCTTCGCCGGCAGCCTCGCGGACATGGGCGTGGTGGACCTGGTCCAGACGTTCGAGATTGGCCGCAAGACGGGCGTCATCGCCATCCAGGGCGAGCGCACCGGCACCGTCTACTTCAAGGAAGGCCGCGTCATCGACGCGGAGCTGGGCCGGCTCAAGGGCGAGAACGCCTTCTACCGGCTGCTCAACACCTTCGAGGGGCAGTTCGACGTCCAGTTCACCACGCTGGACAGGCCCGAGCGCATCGAGATCTCCACGCAGGGACTGCTGATGGAGGGCATGCGTCGCCTCGACGAGTGGGGGCGCATGCTCGAGCAGCTCCCGCCGCTGGAGACGGTGTTCGAGATTGACTACCACCAGCTCGCCGACCGGCTCTCCGAGATTCCGGACGAGGTGAACGGGCTGCTGCGCCTGTTCGACGGCAAGCGCGCGCTGAGTCGCGTGGTGGAGGACTCGGACTTCGAGGACCTGGCCGCGCTGGGCATCATCAGCAAGCTGTACTTCGAGGGGCTCATCCGGGAGCTGGGCAACGCTCCGCTGGAGCCGGTGCAGAGCAGCAAGCCGGGCATCGAGCAGTGGCTCAACGCCGCGCCGCCCCCGAGCGCCCCCGCCGTCGAGCCCACTCCGCCGCCCCAGATTGTCACGCCCGCGACGCCCGAGCCGCTCCCGGTGCCGCCCCTCCCGACGCCTCCGGAGGTGCCCGTCGCGCGCGCGATGCCGCCCAGCGTGCTCGCGCCGCCCGCGGGAGTCGAAGAGGAGCCTGTCACGGCGCCGCCCGAGGAGCGTGTCTCGGCGCCGGTGCCCACGGCCCCGGCCAACGTGGTGGTCTTCCCCGCGAAGCCCAAGCGTCTGGAGCCGAGTGGCCTGGACGTGGATGGCGAGGCGCCCACGCTGCCGCCCGCGGTGGCGGAGGGCTCGTCGTTCCTCGTGGAGCCGCCGCCCGCGCACCGCGCCGTGGAGCACGCGCACCGCAGCCTGTTGCTCGACTGGAGCCGCGTGGACACGGAGGGCATCAGCGCGCCCACGACCTGGGGGCCGTCCTCCGTGTGGGCACCAGGGCATCGGTCCTATGCCGGGCAGGGGAACTCGGGCTCGGTGCCCGCCGTGGCGTCGACGGCTCCTGTCGCGGAGCCCGCGCAGCCTCCTCGAGCGCCCATCTTCGGAGGCGCGGCGGTGGGGCCGCATCCGTTCCCGCCCGTGCCTCCGCCGACGCCCGCGCCGCCTTCATCCGAGGTGACGCTGGTGAGCGGCAACGACGCCGCACCTGTCGACGTCGACACCATCGCGGAGGTGGAGGAGGTCCCCGCGCCGCCGCAGCTCGCGTTGCCCCCGTATCCAGGGCATGGAGCGCCGGAGCGCACGCCCGCTCCCTCCATTCCGGAGGAGCCGCCGACGCCTGTCGCGCCTCCGCCGACGCTCGTCACCCCGGTGACGCCCGCGCCCACGGTGACGCCGGCGATGGCAGCCTCGCCAACGACTCCGTCCGCGGTGGCGACGCCCACCCCGAGTCCCTCGCCCGCGGAAGATGTGGCGGCGGTCCGCTCCAAGCGCACGGGGCTCTATGTGGCCGGAGCGCTCTTCCTGCTGGGCGCGGTGGCCGCGGTGGTGGTGATGGGGGGACGAGACTCGCCGCCTCCGGAGCCGCCCAAGGTGGGCCAGCCCCAGGAGAAGCCGCCCGCGCCGGGGCCCTCGGAAGTCATCCCGCCCGCGCCCGTGGAAGCCCCGAGTGATTCGGGCACCGCCGTCGTGGAGGCCCCGCCTCCCGTGGCCGTCGAGGACGCGGGGACGGCCGTGGTCGAGGCCCCCGTGGAAGCCCAGGCCGATTCCGGCACCCCGGTCGTGGAAGCGCCCCCGACTGCGGAGGACGCTGGAGCTCCGCCCACGCAGGTGGTGCAGGACCCGGAGGTGGAGTTCGCCGGGTACATCAAGCAGGCCCGCGCGGCCATCGTCAGCCAGCGCTTCAAGTCCGCCGCGGCTCAGTTCCGCAAGGCCCTGTCCATCAAGCCCACGTCGACCGAGGCGAAGGCGGGGCTGGGCATCGCGCTGGTCAACGGCTTCGAGTCCGAGTCCGCCTTCCGCGAGGCCACGAAGCTGCTCGTGGACGTCGTGCGCGAGGACGACAAGAACTCCCGCGCCTGGCTGTCGCTGGGCATGGCCTACCAGTCCATCGGCAAGAATTCCCAGGCGGCCGACGCCTACAAGAAGTATTTGATGCTGGAACCCTCGGGGGCGTCCGCCAACGAGGTCCGCACCATGCTCAAGACGCTTGGCAACTGAGCGGGCGGCGGACCTGCGCTGGCAACCCCGCCTGCTGGAAGTGAAGTGAGTCGCCTTGCTCGTCCTCGGACTGGAAACCTCCTGTGATGAGACCGCCGCCGCCGTCGTGGAAGACGGCCGGCGGGTGTTGTCGGACGTCGTCTCCACCCAGGTGGACATCCACCGTCGTTGGGGGGGCGTGGTGCCGGAGCTGGCGTCGCGCAACCACATCGTCCAGGTGATGCCGGTGGTGCACGAGGCGCTCACCCGCGCCGAGAAGACGCTCGACGATGTGGACCTCATCGCCGTGACCTCGGGCCCGGGGCTGATTGGCGCGCTGCTGGTGGGGCTCCAGGTGGCCAAGGGGTTGAGCCTCGCCACCGGAAAGCCCTTCGTCGGCGCCAACCACCTGGAGGGCCACCTGCTCGCCATCCGGCTGCTCGAGGATGCGCCGGAGCCGCCGTTCCTCGGGCTTGTCGTCTCGGGCGGGCACACCAGCCTCTATGAGGTGAAGGACTTCGGCCACTACCGGCTGGTGGGCAGCACGCGCGACGACGCCGCGGGTGAGGCGTACGACAAGACGGCGCGCATCCTCGGGCTGCCGTACCCGGGAGGGCTGCCCATCGACCAGCTCGCGCAGAAGGGGAACCCGGAGGCCATCCGCTTCCCGCGCGCGCTGCCGGGAGACAACTTCGACGTCTCCTTCTCCGGGCTGAAGACGGCGGTGCTCCACCACGTGCAGAAGCACGGCGTCCCGGAGGGCCAGGCGCTCTCCGACCTGTGCGCGTCCTTCCAGGAGGCGGTGGCGGACGTGCTGTCGAAGAAGCTGGTGGCCGCCGCGCGCCGGCTGGGCCACACGAAGCTCGTGTTGTGTGGGGGCGTGGCCGCCAACTCGCGGCTTCGGGCGCTGTGTCAGCAGCGGGCCCAGGAGCGAGGGCTGCGCATGTTCCTGCCCCCGGTGCGGTTGTGCACGGACAATGGTGCGATGATCGCCGTCGCGGGATATGAGGCGTGGCGCCGCGGTCTGCGCGGAGACTTCCGCCTGGCGGCCGACCCCGCCTGGCGCATGTGACGAGGGACGCCCGGGTGGAATCGCCGCGAGACATTCTCAAGCGCCATGGTCTGCGCGCCAAGTACAGCTGGGGCCAGAACTTCCTCGGAGACGAGGACGCCCTGAGCGCCATCGCCGACGCGCTCCACTTGCGCGAAGGCGAGCCCGTCGTCGAGCTGGGCCCGGGCCTGGGCCACCTCACGCGCTTCCTCGCCGCCACCGGCGCCAAGGTCACCGCCGTGGAGCGCGACCGGGACATGGTGACAGTGCTGGAGAAGGAGGCCATCCCCGGGGTTCGCGTGGTGGCCGGCAACGCCGCCACGGTGAACTTCGCCGAGGTGGCCGGCGCGCCCGACGTCGCCGTCGCGGGCAACCTGCCGTATCACCTCACCAGCTCCATCCTGTTCCAGGTGCTGGAGCAGCGCGCGCAAGTCTCTCGCGCCGTCTTCACGCTCCAGAAGGAAGTGGTGGAGCGGCTCGCCGCGGAGCCGGGCTCGCGGGACTACGGCCTGCTCACCGTGCTCCTGGGCCTGCACTTCGACGCGGAGAACGTGCTCACGCTGGAGGCCTGGCGCTTCCATCCGCCTCCGAAGGTGGACTCCGCGGTGCTGTCCCTCACGCGCCGCGCGACGCCCCGTGCGCCCATCATCGACGAGGCCCGCTTCACCCGCGTGGTGAAGGCCGCCTTCGCGCAGCGCCGCAAGACGCTGCTCAATTCGCTCAAGTCCGACAAGGCGCTGGCCTCGCACGATGCGTGGGTCGCCGCGCTGGAGACGGCGGGCATCGACCCGCAGCGCCGCGCGGAGACGCTCGCGCCGGAGGAGTTCGCCGCCCTGGAGCGCGCGCTGGGCCCCGTGGCTCCGGGCACCGTGAAGGCGCCGGTGGACCTGTCCTCGGCGGAGTCGGAAGAGTAGGGGCGCTGGGCCCGAGGTGACGGGCCTACGGGCCGCGCATGCCGAGCAGCTGGCCCAGTCCGCCTTGCTGCTCCAGGAAGGCGCGGAACTCGTGCTCGGGGATGCGCATGCGGGCCAGGACATCGCGGAGGATGTCCTCCACCGTGCCATCCTTGCGTCGCTTGAGCTCCAGGGCGGTCTTCAACAGCACCACGCCATAGAGCGGGTCCGTCTCCACGGGAGGTGGAGTCGATGCCTTGGGCGGCGTGCTCTGGCGGGCCTCCTCCAGATGCACCACCGTCTTCGCCCGCTGCCTCCCGCTCATGACTGAAGGGCACCCCGCTCACACGCCATGGAATCGGCCGGACCGTAGGGGATGCCACCCACAGCGTCAAGCCAGCCCTGGTGCTGGTGGCACGGCCTGGGCCTTGGAAAATTGTGGGAAGACGGCGGCCAGGTTGTGTTATCCGCGCCCCCACGCGTGGCCCCACGTCCTCGTTTCCTGAGGGCACCTCGGGCCGCTTCCGTGCATTCCGGGTCGGGAGGCCTTGGGCGGATGGACTACCGGTACATCGTGGTCGAGGGGCCCATTGGCGTCGGCAAGACGAGCCTCTCCAACATCCTTTCGGAGCGCCTGAGCGCGCGTCGCGTCCTGGAAGTCGTGGAGGAGAACCCCTTCCTCTCCAACTTCTATACGGACCGGCAGAAGTTCGGGTTCCAGACCCAGATTTTCTTCCTCCTGTCGCGCTTCCGGCAGCAGCAGGAGCTGTTCCAGCAGGACCTCTTCCGCTCCGTCACCGTCAGCGACTACCTGTTCGCCAAGGACCGCATCTTCGCGCACCTCAACCTGGATGCGCACGAGCTGGCCCTCTACGAGCGGGTCTTCGAGGCGCTCGGGCCCCGCGTCACCAAGCCCGACCTCGTCGTCTATCTCCAGGCCCGGCTCGACGTGCTGCTGCAGCGAATCAAGAAGCGCGGCCGCGAGTTCGAGCGCAAGTTCGACGCCGCGTACCTGGAAGGCCTCGTCCACGCCTACAACAACTTCTTCTCGCACTACACGGAGACGCCGCTGCTCGTGGTCGACACCTCGGACATCGACTTCGTGAATAACGAGTTTGACCGGGAAGATCTGCTCGCGGTCATCGAGAAGGCGAAGACCGGCAGCCAGCACTATCAGCCCAAGGCGTCCAGGCGGGCCTGATTTCGGGCTCCCGGCGGGTTGCACCCTCGAGAAGGCGCCCCACGGCGCTTTCGGGGGCGTTACACTGCGGGGGTCGACTTCGAGGCCCCCGGCGATCCACCCAGGACGGCGAGGGGAACGGGGTCGGCACATGCCGTACCCACTCTCACCCCATAGGAGGTGAACCGTGAAGGACAAGGTCACCATCCATACGCTGAAGCGCCTGAAGCAGATCGGCCAGAAGATCTGCATGGTCACCGCATACGACGCCACGTTCGCCCGCATCTTCGACCAGTCGGGAGCGGACGTCCTGCTCGTGGGCGACTCCCTGGGCATGGTGGTCCAGGGACATGACTCCACGCTGCCGGTGACGATGGACCAGATGGTCTACCACTCGGCGGCGGTCACCCGGAGCACGCGGCGCGCGCACGTGGTGGGCGACATGCCCTTCATGAGCTACCAGGTGTCCCCGCAGGACGCGGTCCGCAACGCGGGGCGGCTGGTGACGGAGGGTGGGGTGGGCAGCGTGAAGCTGGAGGGTGGCTCCGAGTTCGCCGACACGGTGCGAGCCATCGTCCGGGCCAGCATCCCGGTGATGGGGCACCTGGGGCTGACGCCGCAGTCGGTCCACAAGATGGGCGGCTATGTCGTCCAGGGCCGCGACGAGGAGCAGGGCCGCAAGATTCTCGACGACGCGCTGGCCCTGGAGGCCGCGGGTGCCTATTCGCTCGTCCTGGAGGGCGTGCCTCTAGACCTAGCGCGCACGATCACGCAGCGGCTCTCCATCCCGGTCATCGGCATCGGCGCGGGCAAGTCCTGTGATGGACAGGTGCTCGTCTGCTACGACCTCTTGGGGATGAACCCGGACTTCAAGCCCAAGTTCGTCAAGCACTACGCCAACCTGCACGGGTCCATCTCCGACGCGGTGGGGGCCTTCTTCTCTGAGGTCCGCGAAGGCGTGTTCCCGGATGAGGAGCACTCGTTCAAGGCGACCAAGGGCCTGCGCGCGGTGACCGCTCCGGCGATGAGCGCGGGGGCGCCGCTCCAGGGCGACACCCCGGTCTCCGCCGAGGGTGGTGAAGAGAAGGTCGGCCCCGTCTACGGAATCCCGGTGTAACCATGACGCCCGCCGTCCTGCGCACCGTGGAAGAAGTGAAGACGTGGGCGGCGGGCTTGCGCCGTGAGGGGCGCCGGCTCGCGCTGGTGCCCACCATGGGCTACCTGCATGAAGGGCACCTCTCGCTCATTCGCGAGGGGCGCCGTCGCGCCGACGTGGTGGCCGTCTCCCTCTTCGTCAATCCGACCCAGTTCGGGCCTCGGGAGGACCTCTCGCGTTACCCGCGAGACTTCGAGGGAGACCTGGCCAAGTGTGGCGCCGCGGGGGCGGATGTCGTCTTCGCGCCCGGGCCTGAAGCCATGTATCCCCCCGGCTACCAGACGTACGTGGAGGTCACGGACGTCAGCCAGGGCCTGTGTGGTGCCCGACGTCCGGGGCACTTCCGAGGCGTGGCGACCATCGTCACCCAGCTGTTGGCGCTCTTCCGTCCGGAGGTCGCGCTCTTCGGGGAGAAGGACTACCAGCAGCTCCAGGTCATCCGGGCGTTGAACCGCGACCTGCACCTGGGGGCGGACATCGTCGGGATGCCGACGATTCGCGAGCCCGACGGGCTGGCGATGAGCAGCCGAAATGCCTACTTGTCCCCAGAAGAGAGGCAGCGCGCGCTGTCTCTGTCGCGAGGACTGAGGGCGGCGCTCACGTTGCTGCAGGGAGAGACCCGGGACGCGGCGGCGCTGACGGGGGCCGTCCGGCACGAGCTGGCGGCGGCCGGGCTGCGCGAGGACTACGTGGAGCTGGTGGACGCCGAGCGCCTCACGCCGCTCGACTCCGTGGCTCCTGGACAGACTGCTCGCTTGCTTGTGGCGGCTTTCAGCGGCACGACACGGCTCATCGACAACATGGCGTTGGGCGGTTAGGAGACCCCAGACACGTATGGCATCGGGCGGAAAGTCGAAAGGGCCGGCGGGCGGCGAGCAGGCAATCAAGGTGGTCGCCGAGAATCGGCGTGCGCGCTTCGACTACACCGTCGATGAGAAAGTGGAGGCGGGTCTGGAGCTGACGGGAAGTGAGGTGAAGTCGTTGCGAGAAGGGGTGGCCAACCTCTCGGACGCCTATGCGCTTCCCAAGGGCAGCGAGCTGTTCTTGCTCAATGCCCACATTGGCTCCTACAAGTCCGCCAGCGTGTTCGACCATCTGCCCACGCGCGGCCGGAAGCTGCTGATGCATCGGGCGGAGATTGACCGTTGGGTCACCAAGGTGCGGGAGCGTGGTTATTCCATCATCCCGCTTGTGCTGTATTTCAAGAAAGGGCGCGCCAAGGTGGAGCTGGGGCTCTGTCGGGGCAAGACACACGAGGACCGGCGCCAAGACATCAAGGAACGGGAGACGAAGCGGGAGATGGACCGGGCTGTGCGCCGTCGTTGAGGGGCGCTCCCGAATTTCTACCGCCGTACACCGGATGGACGACTCGAAGGATTTGGACAAGAAGGAACGACTGCTCGCCGCGCTGGACCAGGGGATGGTGATGATCCACCTGGATGCGCGCCGGCCGGGTGTGCTCGTTCCCGTTTCGCTGCGGGGTGAGGCGCATCTGCGTCTCAACCTGTCGTATCGCTTTGACCCGCCGGACCTGACGGTGGGGGAGTGGGGCGTGCGTTGTACGCTGAGCTTCTCGGGGTCTCGCTTCAAGGTGGCGGTGCCCTGGTCGGCGTTGTTCGCCATTGCCAGCCATGTGACGAAGGAGTCGTGGATGTACATGGAGGACATGCCGCCGGAGCTGCTTCAGCAGCCGGTGGCGCCGCGTCCTTCGCCGCAGCCGGTGCCGGTTGCCTCGGAGCGTCCGCGCACCTTCCTGCGCGAGGTGCCCGCGGAGCCGGTGGATGAGGCGCCTCCCGTGGCCGCTGCTGCGGCGGAAGTCCCGCCGGAGGGGCCCAAGGATGATGCACCGCCGCCGCGTCGGGGACACCTGCGCCTGGTGAAGTGAGTCTTCGGAAGGGCGCGGGTTGTGCGCCCTTCCGTCCCCGCGGGGATGCCCGGGTACACGGTGCAGTGCATCGAGTGTCGGGTTGAGGCTGTGCGGCTTCGGTGATTGGGTGATGTGGAGCCGCGCGGAGGCCTTCAGCGGTGGAGCTTCACCTCGAGCTGCGTCGCTTCGCCGCCGGGGAAGGACCCCTTCCATGTCCGGTAGCCCTTGAGGCGAACCTGGACGTTGACGGGGCCCTCGGGGAAGAGGTTGTCGAGGGCGAGGGGCGTCGTCCCCACGGGCCTGTCATCGACGAGGACGGTGGCTCCGGAAGGCTCGCTCATGAGCATGAGCACAGGGGTGGCCACGGGCTGGTTGAGGCTGGCCTTGAGGCGACTCGAGATTCTGTTTCGCTGCGGCCACAGCCACATGCTGCCGCCCACGGCGACCCCGATGCCCAGAAGCGCGATGACGAGTCGACCCCATCGTCGCGAAGGCGCGGCGAACTGGGGGCTCCCCTCCCAATCGCCCGCCGGGCGAGGCGCTCGCTCCTCGAGCTCCAAGGCATCCGCGCCGGCCCGAAGCACGCTGGGCGCGGAGGGGCGACGACCCACGGACTCGACGCTGTCCGCGAGGCTCAACGTCCCGGCGGCAGGCTGCGATGCTGAATCCGGGAGAGGGCGCTGCGGAGCACCACCGGCGAGCGCACCCACGCCAGGCGGAGTCCTGGCTCCAGGGGGACCCTGCGGTACGCCTCCCGGTGACGAGTCCCCAGAACGCGTGCCCGCATTCATGGAGCGCCGACCCTCGCCGTTGCCATGGCTTGGCACAGAGGCCTGACCCGGATGCACTGCTGGTACACGGTTCACGCCGCCGGTCATCGGCCCGCTCGCGGAAGCCATCGCATGGGCGTGAAGCACGAGATCCGAATCGCAGACGGAGCAAGCCGCACGGGGCGCGGACAGAGGAGTCAGACAGCGCGCGCAGCGATGGATGAGCCGTCCACTGGAGCTCATCTCGACGCCCGCCATCTCTGACGGCTCTTGCTCCTGCATGAGCATGTCCACCGCGAAGCTGGACATGGACGACGCGGGCACCTCGGGCGCGGGAGGCGCAGCCGCTTCACCTTGCTCCTGGAGCGTGGGGGGCGGAGCCAGCGTCGACAGGAAGGTGGTGAGTACGTCGGCGGTCGTGGGCTCGCCCGACTGTGACAGCCATCGCGCGAGCACTCCCCCCACGGCCTGGGCCGAGGGGAACCGGGCTTCCGGCGCACGGGCCAGCATGCGGCGGACCGCATCGGCGAGTGGTGCGGGAACCCCTGGTGGCAATGCCGGCACTTCGCGCGAGACGATGGCCACCGCGACCGAGCCCGACGCCGTGATGCCAGCGAACGGATGCGCACCCGTGAGCAGCTCGTGAAAGACGAGCCCCAAGGAGAACTGGTCGCTGAGCTCCGTGGCGGGGGCGCCTTGAAGGACCTCGGGAGCGCTGTAGGCCTCCTTGCCCCTGAAGAGCCCAGGCTCGGTGAAGGACGCACCGCTCAGTCGGGCGATGCCGAAGTCCGTCACCTTCACCTCGCCCTCACGGGACACGAGGATGTTGGACGGTGAGACGTCCCGGTGGGCGACCATGACCGGCCGTCCCTCGTGCGTCTTGCGGTAGGCGTGGTGCAGGCCCGCGAGTGACTGGAGCGTGATGAACGCCGCGAGGTGAGGAGGAAAGCGCCGCCCCTGCCTGGCGGCGAGCCGCAGCAGCACGCCCAGATCCCAACCGTCCACCAGCTCCATCACCAGGAAGAGGCCCGATGCGTCTTCGCCCACGTCGAACACCGTGGCGATGTTCTGGTGCTGAAGCTGGGTGGCGAGCCGAGCCTCCGCCAGGAACATCCGAGCGATGTCCGGCTCCTTCGCCAGGTGCGGCAGGATGCGCTTGATGGCGACGGTGCGCTCGAAGCCCTCCGCGCCGCGCGCCACCCCGAGGAAGAGCTCCGCCATGCCTCCAGAAGCCAGGGGCCTGATGAGCCGATAGCGTTCATTCACGGCGAAGCTCCGGGCAGATGCTTCAGTTGATGGGCTGGGTGAGTTCGCGCAGCAGCTTCCAGGGGTAGATGCCGGTGGTGTGGCCGTCGCTGAAGGCGAACGTCAGCGCGTAGTTGCCCACCGGGTGCACCTGCTTCACCTGCAGGTTCGCGGGGACCTGGGTGGTGTCCAGCGTGCGTTGGTTGGTCCACTCGTCCACACAGCCAGCGCAGGGGCAGTGTTGGCGAAGTGCCTGCGCGGTGGCGGTCGACTTCGCGCCATCATCCCAGGTCAGCTCCAGACGGGAGCCATCCGACGACAGGCGAGCGTCCGTCGCGGTGGCGGTGGGGGTCGAGGGCTTGATGCGGTCCCAGAAGCTCAACGTTGCACCTTTCCGAGTCTCAACAGCGAGGCGCCTTCCCTAACATTCTTCACGCTCGCCGGCGCGGGCATCACGAGGCCAGCTTGACGGGCAGCCGGTGGCCTTCCAGGCGCACGCCCTTCTTGGCCAGCACTCGCCGGAGGGCCGCCACCACCTGCGGGTCCAGCTGCGCGCCGGTGAGGGCGTCGAGAATCTCCATGGCCTTCTCCAGCGGCATGGCCTTCTGGTACGGCCGCGTGGAGGTGCACGCATCGAACGTGTCCGCGCAGGCGACGATGCGCGCCAGCAGCGGAATGTCCTCGCCGCGCAGCCGGTCCGGATAGCCCGTTCCGTCCCATCGCTCGTGGTGATGGCGCACGCACGCGCGCACCGCGCCCAGGAAGCTGACGGGGCCGATGATGGCGTCGCCGATGGCGGGGTGCTCGCGCATGATGGCCATCTCCTGGTCCGTCAGCTTCGACTGCTTGCAGAGGATGGACTCGACGATGCCAATCTTGCCGATGTCGTGGAGGATGCCGCCGTACTGGAGCTGACGCAGCTCGCGCTCGGTGAGGTTCAGCTCGCGGCCAATCTCCACCGCCACGTCACCCACCCGCTGGCTGTGGCCCCGTGTGTAGGCGTCCTTCGAGTCGATGGAGTTGGCCAGCGCGACGATGGTCTCCAGGTAGCCCTTCTCCAGGCTCTCGTAGAGGCCGCGGTTCTCCATGTCGTACGCGAGCAGCTGCTTGCTCATGTAGTTGAAGGTCTGGGCCAGCTCTCCCAGCTCGTTCCGCTGCGGAATCTTCACCTCCACGCCGAACTTGCCGCGCGCCAGCTCCAGCGCGCCGTCGGTGAAGACCTTGAGCGGGCGGGTGAGATTGCGGGAGAAGAGGGCCGCCATCACCAACGCGACGAGGATGGCCGCGCCGAGGCCCACGAGGATGCGCTGCTCCATCGTCTCGACCTGCCGGTAGGCGTGCTCCACCGGCTGCTCGGAGAGGATGGCCCAGCCCGTCTCGGGCAGCACCGTGTACGCGGCGACCACCGCGTCGCGGCCCTCGCCGAAGTTGCCCACGTGGAACAGCTCCGCGTTGGGCGTGGAGGCCAGCTGCCGCAGCAGGTGCGCCACCGGGCTGCGCTGGGACACATCACCGCCCAGCGACGCCACGCCGCCTCCGCCGACGACGAGATGCCCGCGAGGGTCCGCCAGATACGCGAAGCCCGTGCTGCCCACGCGCTCCTGCTCCAGCATGTGGCGCAAGCCCGCGAGTGACAGGTCCGCGGCGATGAAGCCCTTGATGGGCTCGCCCACGGAGAAGGCCAGCGTCACGACGGGACCACCGCCGCTCACGGGCACCGCGTTCGAATAGCGAGGCCCGTCCGTGCCGCCCTCGAGCAGCACGCGGCTGCGCTCCTCATGCGAGGCCAGGTCGGTGGGGGACACGTCGTGGCGGGAGAAGGCCTGGAGCCCTGGGAGCCGCTTGGCGTCGGGGCCGAAGACGGTGATGGCCAGCACCTCGCGCCGCTGGGAGAGCACCGAGGCCAGGTGCGTCTGCTGCGCGGGCAGGGGCAGCGCGAAGAAGTCCGGGACGCGGGCCAGTCCCATGACGGCCTCGGTCGGCTCCCCGAGGAAGATTTCGGCCTTGAGCCGCAGCTGCTTCACCCGCTCCTGGGCCAGCTCTTGCGCGTCGCGCACCAGGAGCTCGCGCGTGTGCGAGACGGACAGCCACCCCACCATCAGCGTGGGGACGATGCTGACCAGCAGCATCAACAGGAGGATGGCTTTGAACAGGCGCACGGGGCGGCTCCTCCAGGGACTACTGCCACTGGCCCTTCTGGACTTCGAGTTTGAGTCGCTCGGGGACCAGCTCGAACCGGCGGACTCCCGACGGCTCCGAGCGTCCCAGGGGCCCCACCGCCCTCACCGTCCACCAGTAGCGCCCCGCGGGCAACACAGGCAATTGCAGCTCGGGCGAAGAGGCCGTCTGCGTGAGCACGGCCGCGCCCTGGGCATCCCGCGCGACCTCGACTTCATAACGCTCCGCTCCCGGCTGCGCCGCCCAGGACAGCTTCACCGGACCCAGCAGTCCCTTGCCATCCGCGCGCCGCTTGAGCACCGCGCCCTCCTCGGGCTGGTCTGGCAAGGGTGTCGCGAGCGGCGGCGCGGGGCGAGCCGGAGGCCGACCCTTCTCCACGAGCACCGTCTCCCCCGGTGCCACGGGATGGGTGACGCCCTCTGCCTCGACGCGCACGGGAGGGCCTCGAACGACGGTGACGGTGGTGGTGCCGGCATCCGGCTCCACGCGCACGCTGAAGGCGGAAGAGGCGGGTGGGCGCGCGGCGGTCACCAGGGCCCCCGCGGCGTTGGCGGCCTCCGAGGCGAGCGCATAGCGCGCGGTGCGGAAGTGGACCTCGGCTTCTCGCAGCCGAGTCTCGGCCTCGGTGGGGCCGCCCACGTCCTTGGCCTGGGACACGAGCGTGCGCGCTGTCTCCAGCGCCTTGAGGGCCAGTGCCCGTTCCTGGCCGGGAAGCTTCAGCCGGGTGCCGGGGGGGACGGAGTCCGACGGGAGCGAATTGAGCGCGCGCAGCTCCGCCGAGGCATTCGCGTCACCCAGCACGCGGACCGCCACGTCCTTGAGGGACTCCTGGGGGCCCACCACCGTCGAGGGGTCCGCGGGCGCGGCGCTCAACCACGCGAGCAGGAGCAAGGGTGTCCTCATTGGAAGACAATCTCCCTTCCCGCCTGGATGGTGGCCGCTGGCGTGGTGACAGAGAGCGACTGGGTCGAGGGCTGCTCCAGCTCCGCGTCGATGCGGCCGCGCAGCACCGTCAGGTCCGTGCGCTGCCGCCCGGGCCTGGGCCGGGTCTCCGCGATGCCGATGAGCGAGTCCCCGCCCAGGTGTACGGTGCTGCCGTTGCCGCTGAAGACCAGGTCCGCGCCCGCGCCCTCGACGGTGCGCACCTTGTCGTTCTCGAACAGGGGCACGCCTTCACTGGCGGTGCTCCACTCGTCGGCGGTGGCGCGCTTGATTTGAACGTTCCCCTTCAGCCCGCGCAGGTGTGCTCGAGGCGAGGGCGGCGGCGTGGTCGACGTCGTGGCCACGGTGGGCGCGTCCTCGGCGGTGCAGCCGAGTGGCGAAGCCGAGAGCGCGAGCACGAGCAGCATGGGGAGCCAGCGTCGACGATTCACGAGAAGGGGTCCGCCTGGAGGTCCAAGGGCCCCAGGCTAATCCAATCGGCGGTGTCGCAGGCAGGGCAGGTCGCGGCGAATGCGCGCCTGGAGTGCCGGGTCCACGGGCGCCAGGGCCAGGCCCTCGCCTTCGGAGGCCCGCGCCGTCACCAGCCCCCAGGGGTCCACCACCATCGCGTGGCCATATGTCTGACGCTGGGCCGAGTGCCGCCCACCTTGCGCGGGAGCCAGCACGTACGCCTGGTTCTCGATGGCGCGGGCCCGCAGCAGCACCTCCCAGTGGTCCTTGCCCGTCATCATCGTGAAGGCCGCCGGGACCGCGAGCAGCGTCGCGCCGTCCTTCGAAAGCCGCCGGTACAACTCCGGGAACCGCAGGTCGTAGCAGACCGACATCCCCAGCCGCCCCACCTCCGTGTCCGCCGCGACGACCTCCGTCCCGGGGGCCACCGCCGCCGACTCCTGGTAGGTCGCACCATCACCCACCTCGACGTCGAACAGGTGCATCTTCCGGTAGACGCCCAGGCGCTCGCCGTCAGGGCCGAAGAGGACGCTGGTGTTGTAGAGCCGCCCGCCTGGCGCGCCCGTCTCCAGGACGCTGCCGGCCAGCAGGGTCACCTTCCGCTCGCGCGCCAGCTCGGCCATGCGGGAGAGGGTGGGGCCGTCCAGGCCTTCGGCTGCTCCCTGCCGCTCGGGCTCCGGACCCATCCACGCGAAGTTCTCGGGGAGGCCCACCAGCCGAGCGCCCAGCTCACTGGCGCGCCGGACGAGGCGAGTGGCGGCTTCCACGTTGTGGGCCTTGTCCGCGGTGGACACCATCTGAGCGGCGGCGATGAGGTGCATGGACCCGTTATAACGCCCGCCCGGCTCGCGGAACCCCTGGGAATTCCTTGCCCTGTTGGCCAGGTTTCACGGGACCCTAGAGGGAGCGTCCTTCCTTTACACCCTTTGGGGGGGTGTGTTACGGACGCGCCCGACATTTTTCGATGTGCACCTCGAAAAGTGGGCCGCCGTGCCCGCTTTTCGCGTTTTTGGAGTCTGGTTTCCTGGCTATGTCGGAGAAGAACCTCAAGCAGACGGTGGAGGACCGGGCGGGGGCAGTGCTCGACCCCATCGTTGCGGGCGAGGGCCTGGAGCTCGTGGACCTGGAGTTCGTCCGGGAACGCGAGGGGTGGGTGCTTCGACTCTTCATCGACAAGCCGGGCGGACGGGTTGGACTGGACGAGTGCAGTCAGGTCTCCCGCGCGGTGGACCCGGTGCTGGACGTGGAGGACTTCATTCCCCACGAGTACAGCCTGGAGGTCTCCAGCCCAGGAGTGGACCGGCCGCTGAAGAAGCCGGCTCACTTCGAGCGCGTCCAGGGTCAGAAGGTGAAGGTGAAGACGTTCGGCCCGGTGGGTGACCCGCCGCGCAAGAACTTCGCCGGCACGCTGACCGGGGTGGTGGGAGACGGTATCTCGGTGGAGGTGGAAGGTGCCGGAACCTTCCACATCCTCTTCAAGGACATCGCCAAGGCGAACCTGGAGTTCGAGTTCTAGACGTCGACATACAGGGCACCCTGCCGCGCGGGGGGCCCGTGGACCCATTCAGGAGAAGACCATGCCCACGCAGCAAGCCAACCCGAGCGTCAGCCTCAACCTCGTCCTGGACCAGGTCGCCAAGGACAAGGGCATCGACCGGGCTGTGCTGATTGCCACCCTCGAGGATGCGATGAAGACCGCGGCCAAGAAGCACTTTGGCCAGGACCGCAACCTCGAGGCCAAGTACGACCCCGAGAAGGGCGTGGTGGAGTTGTTCCAGGCCATCACCGTGGTGGAGGAGATCACCGACCCCGTCCAGGCGGTGAACCAGATTACGCTCGCCGAGTCCCACAAGAAGGGCATGGAGGTGGAGCCCGGCGACGAGCTCGTCTTCCAGATCTTCTACCGGGACGAGGACGCCAACGAGGCCAAGGCCCAGGACGACCAGTACGGCGACATCCTCCGCCTGAAGACCTTCCGCCGCGGCTTCGGCCGCATCGCCGCGCAGACCGCCAAGCAGGTCATCCTGCAGCGCACCCGCGATGCCGAGCGCGAGAACGTCTTCAACGAGTACAAGGACCGCAAGAACGAGATCGTGACGGGCATCGCCCGCCGGTTCGAGCGCGGCAACATCATCGTGGACCTGGGCCGCGCCGAGGCCGTGCTGCCGGTGCGCGAGCAGGTTCCGCGTGAGACGTACCGCCCCGGCGACCGCGTCCAGGCGTACGTGCTGGACGTGCTGCGCGAGTCGAAGGGCCCCCAGATTGTCCTCAGCCGCGCGTCGGTGAACCTGCTCACCAAGCTGTTCGAGATGGAGGTGCCCGAAATCGCCGAGGGCATCGTCGTCATCGAGGCGGCGGCCCGTGAGCCGGGTGGCCGCGCCAAGATCGCCGTCTCCAGCCGCGACTCGGACGTGGATCCGGTCGGCGCGTGCGTGGGCATGAAGGGCAGCCGCGTGCAGGCGGTGGTGCAGGAGCTGCGCGGCGAGAAGATCGACATCGTCCCCTATGACGAGGACCCGGCGCGCTTCGTGTGTTCGGCGCTGGCGCCCGCGGAGGTCAGCCGCGTCATCATCGACGAGGCCAACCACGCGATGGAGCTCATCGTCCCGGACGACCAGCTCAGCCTGGCCATCGGTCGGCGCGGCCAGAACGTGCGCCTGGCGGCCCAGCTGACGGGCTGGAAGCTGGACATCAACAGCGAGAGCCGCGTGCGGGAGATGCGCGAGTTCGCCAGCCGCTCGCTGGGCGCGCTGCCGGGCATCAACGAGATGCTGGTGGAGACGCTCTACGCGCACGGCTTCCGCCAGGCGCGGGACGTGGCGGATGCCAACCCGGAGATGCTGGCGCAGATCCCCGGCATGGACCCGGCTCGCATCCCCTCCATGCAGGAAGCCGCTCGCAAGCGCATGGTCGAAGACCAGGCGGAGCTGTCCCGCATGGATTATGAAAGGGAGCAGGCCCGGCTGGCCGAGGCGCGCCGCCACCCCGACGAGCTGTCCCAGGCTGAACGCCTGGCGCGCGTGCGCGGCGTTGGCGAGAAGACCATCGAACAGCTCGCGGCGTCCGGCTACCGCACGGTGGAAGACATCGCCAACGAGAAGGACCTGGCGAAGCTGGGCGATGTGCCGGGCGTGGGCATCAAGAAGGCCCGCCAGCTGAAGAGCGCGGCGGAAAACTATCTCGTGGAGGAGGCCAAGCTGCGCGCGGAGCTGAATGCCGAGCGCGGCAACTCGACGGCGACCCTGGATGGTGGCGCGGAAGCCACCAAGTCGCCGTAAGCTAGAAAGGAAGGCAGGACGTGGGGCGCCCGACTGGCCGTTCTGTGCCAGAAGAGCCAATCGCCAGGTCAGGTCCGGTCCGGATGTGCGTCGGGTGCGGGTCCAAGCGACTTCAAGCGGAGCTCACCCGGTTCGTGATAGGGCCCGAAGGTGCCATCGTGGTGGACAGGGAGCGGCGGCTGCCCGGACGGGGCGCCTACCTGTGCGGTGTCGGTTGTATGACGGCAGCGCTGAAGCGGAAGGCGTTCAGTCGTGCCTTTCGCGGAAAGGCGGGGTTGGTAGACCCGTCGCAGCTCGGGTAGGCATAGGAGCCTGCGCCATGAGGGCGGAGGGGTGTTGGGGGGGAGTGGGTGTTAAGGACCACTCGCACACATTTTCGGGTTTGAGCTAGGGTGCTGCGCCCCGGGGTCACCGGGTGCGGCAGGCCAACAAGGGCAATATGTCGAAGAAGCGCGTCCACGAAATCGCCAAGGAGCTCAAGGGCCACGGCATTGAGCTCGACAACAAGGAGGTCGTAACCGAGCTGTCCGCGCTCGGGTACGACGTCAAGAGCCATTCGTCCTCCCTCGATGACGACCAGGCGACCGCCGCCGTTCAGAAGATTCTGGACAAGCGCAAGCCGAAGCAGGCCGCCCCCCCGGTGACGGCGAAGGGGTTCGTGGTTCGCCGCAAGGTGGGCCCGGCCGCCGGTTCCTCCGCGGATGCCGGCGCGGACATGCAGGGCATGGAGTACGCCGAGCAGGCCTCCATGTCGGCGCCCGCCGTCGATACGCCGCCTCCCGCCGCCGCGGAGGCTTTTGCTCCTTCGCAGCACCAGGATGAGCCTTCTCACTCGGTGGAGGCCTCGGCCCCCGTGGAGCCTCCCCAGGCTCCCGTGGCCGTGGAGCCACCTCCCGCCGTCGCCGCGCCAGTCGCGCCGCCCGCCGCGTCCCCCGCGGTCGAGTCGCCGGCTGCTCCCGCGGTCGCCGCCCAGACCCCTGTCACGACCGAGGCCCCCAAGGCCCCGGCCGCCGAGGCGCCTCGCGCCCCTGTTTCACCTCCCGCTGCCGCCGCGCAGCCTCGTTCCCCCGCTCAGGAGAGCACCCACTTGCCGCAACCCCCTCCGCGCTCGCCGGTCCCGCCGACTGTCCGGACGCCGTCTTCACCGTCTTCGTCCGCGACCGTCGTGTCTCGGGGGCCCGCGCCGGGTTATGGGCAGCGGGGTGCGCCCTCGGGCGGACGCCCCGGTGGTCCGGGTGGCCCGGGTGGCCGTCCCGGTGGTCCGGGTGGCCCGGGTGGCGGACGTCCAGGTGGCCCGGGTGGCCCCGGGGGTCGTCCTGGCGGTCCGGGTGGCCCGGGTGGTCGTCCTGGGCAGGGGGGGCGTCCGAGCTACTCGTCCTATCAGGGACAGGGCGCGCGTCCGGGGCAGGGCGCGGTGCGTCCCAGCTCGGCGCCGGGCTCCTTGCAGGCCACGGGGGGCGCGGTTCCCTCGGCGCCGCAGGGTCCCACCATCATGGTGGGCGGCATTCCTCACGCCCAGGTGTCTCCGACGGGCGGACAGGCGCGTCCCACGGCCACGCAGGCCGTCGTCATCTCGCGCCCGCTCATCCAGGTCCGCCGCGTCACTCCGACGGCGGGTCAGGCGAAGCAGTACCCCATGGCGCCGGGTCGCGCGGGCATCCCCGAGCGGCGTGAGTACAAGGTGGTCCCGGACCACCTGGGCCGTGGCCGCGAGCTGGTGGACGTCTCCAAGAACAAGGAGCGTGGCCAGCGCAAGCGCACCAGCGGCGATACGCAGAGCGTGTCCAAGCAGGAACTGACGGACATGGTCTGGGGCCGCGTCACCATCCCGGTGCGTGGCAAGAAGAAGAAGCCCACGAAGAAGGGCGCCAAGACGCAGATCACCCAGATGGCCGAGGAGAAGAAGGTCATCAAGCTGCAGGAGGGCATCAGCGTGTCCGACCTGGGCCAGCGTATGGGTGTGCGCAGCGCGGACATCATCAAGAAGCTGATGGGCCTGGGGAAGATGGCCACGGCCAACCAGATGGTGGACGCCGACACCGCGGAGATGATTGCCGGCGACTACGGCTGGAAGATCGACCGCGTGGGCTTCGAGGTGGAGGACTACCTGCCCGAGGTGGAGGCGCGTCCCGAGGACGAGCGTCCGCGTCCGCCGGTCGTCACCATCATGGGCCACGTCGACCACGGCAAGACGAGCTTGCTGGACGCCATCCGCAGCGCGAACGTCGCGGCGGGCGAGGCGGGCGGCATCACCCAGCACATCGGCGCGTACAGCATCTCCACGGCGCGCGGTGACGTCACCTTCCTGGATACCCCTGGTCACGAGGCCTTCACGTCCATGCGCGCCCGCGGCGCCAACGTGACGGACATCGTGGTGCTGGTGGTGGCCGCCGACGACGGCGTGATGCCGCAGACGGTGGAGGCCATCAAGCACGCGAAGGCGGCGGAGGTGCCCATCGTCGTCGCCATCAACAAGATGGACGTGCCGGGCGCCAACCCCGACCGCGTGAAGAAGGACCTGGCCAACCACGAGCTCGTCCCCGAGGAGTGGGGCGGCGACACCATCATGGTGCCCGTGTCCGCCAAGACGAAGCAGAACCTGGACCTCCTCCTGGAGAACTTGGCGCTGCAGGCGGAAGTGCTGGAGCTCACGTCCAACCCGAACCGTCCGTCCGTCGGCGCCGTCATCGAGGCGAAGCTGGACCGCGGCCGGGGCCCGGTCGCCACGGTGCTGGTGCAGGAGGGCACGCTCAAGCTGGGCGACGCCATCGTCACCGGCTCGCACTACGGCCGTGTCCGCGCGATGAACAACAGCCGCGGCGAGATGGTGAAGGAAGTCAAGCCGGGCTACTGCGCGGAGGTCGTCGGCCTGTCCGGTGTCCCCAGCGCGGGCGACGCCATCAACGTGGTGGCGGACGAGAAGGCGGCCAAGCAGATCGCCGAGCACCGCAACATGAAGGAGCGGCAGACCGAGCTCAGCAAGGTCAGCCGCGAGTCCCTGGAGCAGCTGTTCGCCAAGACGAAGGCGGGCGGCGGTCCCAAGGAACTGCGCGTCGTCATCAAGGCGGACGTGCAGGGCTCGGCCGAGGCCGTCAAGCAGGCGGTCCAGAAGCTCTCCACGCACAAGGTCAAGGTGGAGGTCGTCCACACGGGTGTGGGTGCCATCACCGAGGGCGACGTGATGCGGGCGGCCGCCTCCAAGGGCGTGGTGCTCGGCTTCAACGTCAACCCGGAGTCCGGCGCCGAGGCCGCGGCCAAGGCGCAGGAAGTCACCCTGCAGAGCTACTCCATCATCTACGAGCTCATCGATGGGGTGCGCACGGAGATGGAGAGCCTGCTGGAGCCCATCCGCACGGAGAAGAAGCTGGGCCGCGCGGAGGTCCGCAACACCTTCAACGTTCCTCGCCTGGGCACCATCGCCGGCGCGGCGGTGCTGGATGGTGTGATGAAGCGTGGCTCCTTCGTTCGCCTCATGCGCGAGAACAAGCAGTTGTTCCAGGGCAAGATGGCGTCGCTGCGGCGCTTCAAGGACGACGTCAAGGAAGTCGCGCAGGGCTTCGAGTGCGGTATCGGCATCGCGGACTTCAACGACCTCAAGGCCGGAGACATCATCGAGGCCTACGAGATTGAAGAGACCCGGCAGAGCCTGACGTAAGCCTCGCGCCTCGTCTCCCCCTGGGAAGGCCCCACCTTCCCAGGGAGGTTTCACCCCAGGGGCCTCGCGTGCTCGCGGGCCCCGAGGGTCGGGGGATTGGCATGTTCGTAGGTGTCGCACGTCTCACCCTCCAGATTCCGGAGAGCGGCTCGCTCAAGGCCAAGCGGCAGGTGCTTCGCCGGGTGA
This sequence comes from Myxococcus stipitatus DSM 14675, assembly GCF_000331735.1. GTDB lineage: Bacteria > Myxococcota > Myxococcia > Myxococcales > Myxococcaceae > Myxococcus > Myxococcus stipitatus. The sequence goes on from NC_020126.1 coordinate 2,962,736, forward strand.
TGGACCGGGTGAGGGCTCGCTTCAACGTGGCCATGGCCGAGGTGGAGGACCAGGACCTCTGGCAGAAGGCCACGCTCGCTCTCTCGGTGGTGGGCAATGACCGCCGCCATGTGGACGAGCAACTCGAGAAGGTCATCCACTTCATCGAGGAGATGTACGTCGCCCCGCTGATGGCGCGGGAGACGGAGATATTGGGCTTTGGAGACCAGCTCTTCGCGAGTGGCCCCACGATGTCCGCGGCGGGTGCGCGGGCGGTGGAGCCCTTGGATGACGAAGAGGACCTGCTGTCGCCCGAGCGGGCGGCGGAGCACTCGGAAGCGGCCATTGCCCGGTTCTTGCGGGGCGAGCGGGCCTCGCTGGCCGAGGCTGAGGGGTTGGGAGATTGGGAGCGCCGTCATGACGGCGATAACGACGGTGGCCCCGGTACGGGCCGCCCGTCTCCGTCGGGCGGTGGACGGATGACGCTGGACGAGGCGCGGGCGAGAGCCCGTTCCCTGCGCAACCCGCGAGACTGGGAGAAGAAATGACGACGCATTCCCGACCCGAGCGAGTGGGGCAGGAAATCCAGGTGGCCCTCGGGGACTTGCTCTCCCGGGGCGAGCTGAGGGACCCGCGCATCGGATACATCACGATTACCGGGGTGAAGGTCTCCCCGGACCTTCGCGTGGCCCGTGTCTTCTATTCGATGATGGGCACCCCCGAGGAGCGGTCCGAGACGCAGAAGGGCCTGGAGGCGGCCAAGGGCTTTGTGCGGCGCGCCGTGACGGCGGCCGTCAACCTGCGCGTCTCTCCGGAAATCTTCTTCTCCTTCGACGAGTCCATCGGAGAGGGCGACAAGATTGACCGTCTTCTGCGGGAGGTCCGTAACAAGGAAGGCTGGTAGTTCGGGCTCGGCGCCCACAGGATGGGTCTGACATGGACGGCGTCCTCGTCATCGACAAGCCCACCGGCCCCACGTCCTTCGACGTGGTGCGACAGGTGCGCTCGCTGTTGAAGCTCAAGAAGGTGGGCCATACGGGGACGTTGGACCCGATGGCCACGGGTGTGCTGCCGTTGTGCCTGGGTGAGGCCACGAAGGTGGCCGGGTTCATCACCGAGGGCGACAAGGCCTACGACGCCACGGTGCGTTTGGGCTCGGAGACGGATACCCAGGACGCGGAGGGGCAGGTGACGGCGACGGCGCCCGTCCCGGCGCTGACGCCCGCGCTGCTGGAGGCCGCGCTCGCGCGCTTCCGAGGCAGCTTCGACCAGGTTCCGCCGATGTATTCGGCGGTGAAGGTGGCCGGCAAGCGCTTGTACGAGCTGGCCCGGGCGGGTGAGGAAGTGGAGCGCGCCGCCCGCCATGTGACGGTGTACGAGCTGGTCCTGCGCGACTTCTCGGCGGACCGGATTCACCTGTCGGTGCGCTGTTCCAAGGGCTTCTTCGTGCGCACCCTGGCCTTCGACCTGGGGCGTGCCCTGGGGTGTGGGGCCCACCTGGAGGCCCTGCGGCGCACGGCCAGCGGCCCCTTCGTGCTGGCCCGGGCCCTGCCCCTGGCGGACGTGGCCGCGCAGGCGAAGGAAGGCACGCTGGCCTCACGCCTGGTGTCGCTCGGCGATGCCCTGGTGGACATGCCCGAGGTGCGGGTAGGGGCCGAGGATGCGCGGCGCGTGTCCCACGGTGTCCCGGTGGAGGTCCCCGCTTCGTCGCGCCCCGGCCGGGTGCGTGTGACGGGACCCGACGGGACGCTCCTGGCCGTGGCCGAGGGCGCGGGTGGGCGTCTGCGCTACCTGCGGGTGCTCGTCTAGCAGCACGCTTTGGGGCTGTGCGTCTTCGCACGCTCCAGCTCTCGCGGGGCGCACGGGCAGGCGTCCAAGGTTGACCCTGGGTAGGGTGAAGCTTATAAGCCCCCCGCTCGTTAGAAGCATGAGACCCGGTCTGTACCCCTCCGCGGACCCGGGCGACTCAGTCGGTAACCACCCGGAGCGGGACACGAAGGTCGAGAATCACATGTCGCTGCATCAGGAGCGCAAGTCGGAGCTGGTGACGAAGTTCAGGACCCACGAGTCGGACACCGGGTCCCCCGAGGTGCAGGTTGCGCTGCTGTCCGAGCGCATCAACATGCTCACGGAGCACTTCAAGACGCACAAGAAGGACCACCACTCGCGGCGCGGTCTGCTGAAGCTGGTCGGTCAGCGTCGTCGGCTTCTGGACTACCTGAAGTCGAAGGACGTCACCCGCTACAAGAAGCTCATTGAGGGCCTCGGCATCCGCAAGTAGGCACCTCGGCAGGACCCGGGGCGCTGGTTCATCCAGCGCCCCGCGCATTTCAGACGTCGAAGTCGGTTGTTGGAAGCAGTGAGAAGCGGTGGGTGGTGGCGGGCGAGGGAGTGGTGCCGACGGAGGTTTTGGTTTCCGTTCGGACCGGCTGACAGGTGTCGGCCGGTGCGATCAGGGATCAAAAGCTCCGAGACATCCCTCCGGCGCTCCGCAAGCGCCCTTCCGCAGTACAGGCTGGCGGTTGCCTGTCATGCGCCTGTCCCAGGCCTTGGCGACCGCTCAAACACCCCGAGGGCCCTCCCGGGGTGCCTGACCGCATTTGCGGGCCAGGTGCGTGCGGTGGGGTCCTCGCCCGAAGCATATCGAGGCACGGACATGTTGAAGAAGAGCGTCAAGATTGGTGAGAGCGAGCTGAGCATCGAAGTGGGCCGCATGGCCAAGCAGGCCGACGGCTCCGTGGTGGTTCGCTATGGCGACACCATGCTGCTGGTGACCGCGGTCAGCGCGCGCGAGAAGAAGGACGTCGACTTCCTGCCGCTGACGGTGGAGTACCAGGAGAAGCTGTACTCGGCCGGCCGCATCCCCGGCAGCTACTTCAAGCGCGAGGGTCGCCTCACGGAGAAGGAGACGCTGGCCAGCCGCCTGGTGGACCGCTCCGCGCGTCCGCTGTTCCCGGAAGGCTACGCGTACGAGACGCAGATCATCGCCAGCGTCATCTCCGCGGACCCGGAGAACGAGGGCGACGTGCACGGCATCACCGGCGCCTCCGCGGCGCTGTGGGTGTCGGACATCCCGTTCAACGGCCCCATCGCCGGCATCCGCGTGGGACGCGTGGGTGGTCAGCTGGTGGCGAACCCCACCGCGAAGCAGCGTGAGCAGAGTGACCTGGACCTGGTCATGGCGGTCAGCCGCGAGGCCATCGTCATGGTCGAGGGCGGCGCCGAAGAGGTGTCCGAGGCGGACATGGTGGCCGCGCTGGAGTTCGGCTTCAAGTCCGCGCAGCCCGCGCTGGACCTGCAGGACGAGCTGCGCCGCGAGCTGAACAAGCAGGTGCGCGCGTTCGACAAGGCGCCCGCGGTGGACGAGGCGCTGCGCGCCAAGGTCCGCGACCTGGCGATGGCGGGCATCAAGGCCGGCTATGAAATCAAGGAGAAGGGCGCCCGCTACGACGCGCTCTCCAAGGCGAAGAAGGAGACCATCGTCAAGCTCAAGGAGCAGATGGGCGAGACCTTCACGTCGCAGGTGGAGAAGCACGCCAAGCAGGTGGTGGAGGACCTGAAGTACGAGCACATGCGCGAGATGACGGTCAACGGTGGCCGCATCGGTGGGCGTGGGCACGACGTGGTCCGCGCCATCACGTGTGAAGTCGGCGTGCTGCCGCGCACGCACGGAAGCGCGCTGTTCACCCGTGGCGAGACGCAGGCCCTGGTCGTCACCACGCTGGGCACCAGCGAGGACGAGCAGCGCCTGGAGATGCTGGGTGGCATGACGTTCAAGCGCTTCATGCTGCACTACAACTTCCCCCCGTTCAGCGTGAACGAGACCAAGCCGCTGCGTGGCCCGGGCCGCCGTGAAATCGGCCACGGTGCGCTGGCGGAGCGCGCGCTGCGCAACATGGTGCCGAAGAGCGACTCGTTCCCGTACACGGTGCGCCTCGTGTCGGACATCCTGGAGTCCAACGGCTCCTCCTCCATGGCCTCTGTGTGCGGTGGCACGCTGGCGCTGATGGACGCGGGTGTCCCCATCAAGTCGCCGGTGGCGGGTATCGCCATGGGTCTGGTGAAGGAGGGCGACAAGGTCGCCATCCTGTCGGACATCCTCGGTGACGAGGACCACCTGGGCGACATGGACTTCAAGGTGTGCGGCACCACGAAGGGCATCACGTCCATCCAGATGGACATCAAGATCACCGGCCTCACCACGGAGATCATGAGCCGCGCGCTGGAGCAGGCGCGTCAGGGCCGCATCCACATCCTGGGCGAGATGCTCAAGTCGCTGGCGCAGCCCCGCAAGGAGATCAGCCAGTACGCTCCGCGCATCACCACCATCCAGATTCGTCCCGAGTTCATCAAGAACGTCATCGGGCCGGGCGGCAAGGTCATCAAGGACATCATCGCGCGCACCGGCGCGGCGATTAACATCGAGGACTCCGGCCGGGTGGACATCGCCAGCGCGAACGGCGAGGCCGTGAAGGCCGCCATCGCGATGATCCAGGCGCTGACCCGCGAGGCGGAGATCGGGAAGATCTACACGGGCACCGTGCGGAAGATCGCCGAGTTCGGCGCCTTCGTGGAGCTGTTCCCGGGCACCGACGGCCTCATCCACATCTCCGAGCTGTCCGACAAGCGCGTCAAGAGCGTCTCCGACGTGCTGAAGGAGGGCGATGAGGTGCTGGTGAAGGTGGTCAGCATCGACAAGACGGGCAAGATTCGTCTGTCGCGCAAGGAGGCGATGGCGGAGCGCGCGGCGCAGCAGCAGGGCGCGGCGGACACCGTCGCGGCGCAGCCGGCCCCCGAGGCCACCCAGCCCAACGCCAAGGCCTGATTCCCGGCCCCACGCGGACCTCTCCATGAGGTCCGCCGTGGCACCCGACGCCCCCTTCCGCAGCTCGCGGGAGGGGGTGTTTTCGTTGGGGGCGGGAATGGCTTAGACCTGGGGTTCGGGGTCGTGCGTTGGAGGTGCGAGCCCCGTCTGCCCGGAGGCCTCGTTGCCGCCTCGTCCATCATCCGCCACCTCACCCAGCGCTCCTGGTGTCGTCTCGTGGGTCTCCCGCGCGCTGGGCGCCTTCCGGTGGGCGTTCATGCCCCTGGGGCTGCTGGCGCTGGTGGCCGTGGGCGTGCACGCGGCGGCGGACACGTTGGATGACCGGCTGTTGTCGTGGGTGGACCGCGCCGACGCGGCCTTCGATGGCTGGGTGGGCCAATACGACCTGACGGCGCCGATGGTGGAGTGGGTTTCACTCGAGCTGCGCACGCGCATCGCGCGCGTCCTGGCGCTGACGTGGGAGCTGGCCGCGGACCTGGTGCTCGCGCTTCCTGCGTTGGGGTACCGCGAGGCCTCCGCCGCGCGTCCCGCGGAGGCCTGGCGTGCGGCGATGGAGGGCCCGAAGGAGCAGCCTTCGTGGCGTGCGTTGTGGCTGCGCTGTGTGCGCCGGCCCACGCCGATGCGGTGGTTGAGGCCGCTCGCCACGGCGGCGGTGGTGGTGGCCGGAGCGTGCGCGGTGGCGCGGCTGCTTCAAGGCACGGTGTACCTGTCCTGGCGCGAGCTGATGGGAGACCGGGTCGCGGACTGGGGCGCGAGGGGACTGGCGCTCGGGGCGCTGGTGGGCGTGCTGTCCACGCTGGGTTGGCGTGCGGTGCTGCGAAACCTCCAGCACGCGGACACGGCCTGTGCACAAGAGACCGGTCGCCGGGCCTTCACTCGAGGCCTGCTGGGGTGCGTGGTGGTGGTGCCGTTGGCCGTGGCCGCCGCGCTCGAAGCGTCTCCTCTCTGGTCGTTCTTTCGCTGAGGCGCCCACCCATGTTCTCGAGCCGAGCCCGAGGGCTGCTGGACTTCTGCATGGCGGTGCTGTGCGTGTGGACGGCGTACCACCACACGCCCGCGGGGGCGCTGGTGCGCAAGGCCTCCGCGTGGGCCTTCTCCACGCAGAGCACCGCGCGACCGTTGTTGGCGTTCTACGACGGCATGACGGGCACGACGCTGGCCGCGCCCATGGTGGCTCCGGAGGTTTCGCTGGTGCGCGCGCTGACGAGCGCCGAGGCGCTGGCATGGGGCACACACCTGGCGCTGAAGGGAATGGACGCGCGCGCGCGGGCTCCCGCGACGGCGCTGGCGCAGGAGCAGGGCATCTCCATGTCGACGCTGGTGGACCCGGTGGAGGGGCCCGTCGCGGCGCGCAGGCTCCTGTCGGGGCTGGCGGAGGACTTTCCGCGCGAGGAGGCCCGGGTGACGGCCGTCTTCGTCGGACGCGTGCCCGCGCGCTATGCGCAGGAGCGTGCCGAGGCGGAAGGGGGCGCGTTGACGCTCGAGGCGCTGAGCCGGCAGCTTCCTCCTGGCTTCGAAGCGGCCTCGGTGGGAGCGGCGCAGGCGTTGGCCCTGTCCACGGCTTTTGGTCTGGCGTGGCCCGTGTCCGAAGGGGCACGTGTGACGAGCCCGTTCGGTGAGCGCAATCACCCCGTGCTGGGCACTCGGAAGATGCACACGGGCGTGGACCTGGGTGTCCCCACGGGCACGGCGGTGGCGGCCGTGGCGGAGGGCGTGGTGCGGCGCGCGAGTGAAGACTCCGTGAACGGCCGCGTGCTCGTATTGGACCATGGCCGAGGTGTGACGACGGCGTACTGCCACAACTCGGAGCTGCTCGTGCGGGTGGGGGAGCAGGTGACTCGGGGGCAGCTCATCGCTCGCTCCGGCAATACGGGCCGCTCCACGGGACCCCATCTGCACTATCAGCTCGAGCTGGCCTCGCGGCCCATGGACCCTCTCAAGTTCCGCGCTTCTGTTAGGACCGTGTCCCAGGACGCGCCTTTTTGACGGAATGCGAGTTCCTCGGAGGAGGGCGGGTGTTCCAGGGAGCGTGTCTTTGCTCGGCCGTGGGGGCTTGCGGGGACTACCCGTGACGTTGGCGAGGGAACTGGAGACGGCGCGAGGCTGTGGTACATCCGCGCCATGGCCTCGTCCCTGACTGTGCAGGTGCGCCGTGTTCGCGCGCACCCAGAGCCCTTGCCGCTTCCCCGCTACGAGACCGAGCTCGCCGCCGGGCTGGATTTGCGGGCGGACATCGACGAGGAGCGAGTCCTCCAACCCCTCGCGCGGATGGCGGTTCCCACGGGGCTCGCGCTGGGGTTGCCGCCTGGGTACGAGGGCCAGGTGCGACCTCGCTCGGGGTTGGCGCTCCGACATGGAATCACCCTGCTGAACTCACCTGGGACGGTGGACGCGGACTATCGGGGCGAGGTGCACGCCGTCCTGGTCAACCTCTCCAACGAGCCCTTCACCGTGCGTCGGGGTGACCGGGTCGCCCAGCTGGTGGTGGCGCCGGTGACCTCGGTGACGCTGGCGGAGGTGGAGGTGCTCGACGCGACGGCGCGGGGTGGGAGTGGGTTCGGGTCCACGGGCCGATAAGGCCGACGCGGACGGCATCGTTCCTTGATGACAGGGGAGTGTGCAGAATATGAGGCCCGGACCGCGTCCCCGCTGGTGGTCCTTCCTCGACTGGCCCCTGGAGTCCGACTGCTTTGCTTTGCTACCGCTGCGGAAGCCACGTCCCCGAGACGAATGACACCTGTCCCACCTGCGGGATGAAGTACGACGCGACTGCTCGACAGGCAGCCGGCGTCGCTCGCAAGCGGGGTCTGGAAGGCGCGCCCTACAAGCCCGGGGACGTCCTCGCCGGCCGCTACTCCATCAAGGAAGTGGTGGGCTCGGGCCCCATGGGCTTCGTCTTCCGGGCCCAGGACGAAGAGATAGACGTCGAGGTCGCGCTGAAGACCGTGCACCCGCGGCTCGTGCAGCAGCCCGAGGAGCGCACCCAGTTCTCCTTCTCGATGCGGGTGGGCAAGAAGCTCAACCACCCCAACCTGTTGCGCGTCTACGAAGAGGGGCTCGATGGCGAGCGGCCCTTCTTCACCATGCAGCTGTTGGAGGGATTGACGCTGCGGCGGATGATGGAGCAGCGCGCCTCGCGCGGGCAGCTCTTCTCGCTCAAGGACGTGGAGCCGCTGCTCGCGCAGATGGCCGCGGCGCTGGATGCCGCGCATCGCTTCGGTCCGCACTCCGACGTCAAGCCCGAGAACGTCATCGTCCTGCCGGACCTGCTGAAGGTGACGGACTACGGGCTGGGGCTCGCCGTGCCGCAGCTGCCCTTCGTCCAGGCGCAGAAGGGACATCGCTCGGATGTCTACATCGCGCCCGAGTACGTGGCGGGTGGTGAGCTCGACACGCGCATGGATGTGTACTCGCTCGGCGTGGTGATGGGTGAGCTCCTCACCGGGCTGGTGCCGACGGAAGGCGTGGTGCCGGGACTCACGTCGCTGCACCCGGACCTGCCCACGTCCTTCGAGGCGCTCTATCGCCGAGCGCTCAACATCAACCCGCTGGCCCGGCCGAAGTCCGCGGGGGAGCTGCACGCCGAGTTCGCCAACATCCTCGCGCGCTCGCCGGCCGCGGTGACCACGCGGGTGCGCGGTGTGCCGCCTCCCCCTGGGTCCGCGCAGGCCGCCGCGGTGAGGATGTCCGCTCGGCCTCCGCCGCCGGTGCCCACGGACATGATGCCGATTCCCACGGGCATCGTGTCCGCCGCGAAGCCGCCGCCGCCGGTGGCTGCTCCGCACGAGGAGGAAGAGCCGCCTCCGCCGGATGCGACGCAGCCGCTGGATGCGGCGACGCTCGCCGCCATCATTGGCGCGAATCCCCATGCGTCGCATCAGCGCCTCACCGAGCAGGCGATGCCGTTCATCTCCGGCCCGGCGGCTCGTGCCGCGATGGAGTCCGCGCAGGGGGGGCGTGCCTCGTCCGATGCCGGACGCGGCGGTGGTGAGTCGCCGTACGGTGGTCGTTCCGCGCAGGATGCCGCGCATGGCGGACGCGCGGGCGCCGAGGGCGGGAGGTCCGCGTCGGAGTCCTTGCACGGGGGCCGCTCTAGTGGCGAGTCGTCGCAGAGCGGACGCGGCGGTGGTGAGTCATCGCAGAGCGGACGCGGCGGTGGCGAGTCGCTGCAGAGCGGTCGCGGCGGTGGCGAGTCGTCGCAGAGCGGACGCGGCGGTGGTGAGTCGTCGCAGGGCGGTCGCGGCGGTGGCGAGTCGTCGCAGAGCGGTCGCGGCAGTGGTGAGTCGTCGCAGGGCGGTCGCGGCGGTGGTGAGTCATCGCAGAGCGGTCGCGGCGGTGGTGAGTCGTCGCAGAGCGGACGTGGCGGTGCTGAGGCCTCGCAGAGCGGTCGCGGCGTTGGTGGCTCGTCGCAAGGCGGTCGCAGCGGTGGCGAGTCGTCGCAGAGTGGTCGCAGCGGTGGTGAGTCGTCGCAGGGTGGTCGCAGCGGCAGTGAGTCGGCGCACGGTGGCCGCGCTGGTGCTGAGGCATCGCAGAGCGGTCGCGGAAGTGGTGAGCCTTCGCAGGGTGGTCGCGGCGGTGGTGACCCTTCGCGGTCCGGAGCGGATTCGAACCACAGTGGACGCTCGGGCGCGGAGAGCCTCTCGCGAGGCTCTTCAGAGCCGTCCCTGAGTGGACGCTCCAGTGCGGAGCCATCTGCGCGTTCGGGAGGCCCCGCGCCTCGCGCCTCCGGTCCGATGCCCTCGGCACAACCGCGAGCATCGTCGCGAGGCCAGGACTCGGTGGCGGGCGAAGCCGCTCCCTCCGTCTCCGGTGCCCGGTCCGCGCGCGGGCTGGAATCCTCTCCCGCGACGTCTGGTGCCCGCCCCGTGTCGCGGACCCTGGAAGCGCCCGTGGTGCCGAGCATCCGCACGGCACGCACGCTCGAGACCGTGCCGGCGATGTCGGGCGCGCGCACCGCGCCTCGGGCCCTCGACTTCGACCCGAGCATGTCGGGAGCGCGCTCGGGGGCACGCATCGCGCCGACTCAGCGGGGCAATCGCCCGCAGAAGTCCTCGGCCAAGCGTCGTCGTCTGGCGTTCGTCTGGATGGTGGTGCTGACGGTGGGTGGCCTCGCGCTCGGCGCGGGCGGCGGCTATCTGCTGTTGAACTACTGGAAGTCTCGCGGCACCCCGAAGCCGTCTGCTCCCTCCGCGGGTTCAGTGTCGCGGCAGGGGGGCAATGAAGTGGCGCCTCCGCTGGTCGTGGCCCTGTCTGAGAAGTGTCAGGACGGGATGCGGCTGGTGAGCGGAGGGTCCTTCAAGCGAGGCAAGGTCCGCGACGACGAACTCGCCAAGGTGGACGAGCGTCCCAGCGAGAACGTCATGGTGAACTCCTTCTGCATCGACGAGTTCGAGTTCCCGAACCAGCGGGGAGCGACCCCTCGAGTGGACGTCACCTTGGCTCAGGCACGTGCGCTGTGCGAGGCGGCGCAGAAGCGGCTCTGCACAGAGGACGAGTGGGAGAAGGCATGCAAGGGACCGGGCAACGCGCGCTTCGCGTACGGGAACGATTACCTTCAGGGCACGTGCAATACGAAGATTCCCCAAGCGGGCATCGTGCCTTCCATCGCGGCGTCCGGGACGTCACCTCAGTGCGTCTCGCCGGGCTATCGCGTGGCCGACCTCTCCGGCAACGTCGCCGAGTGGACGGAGACCCGCATCGAGCGCCGGGGCACCATCCAGAAGGGTGGAGCCTTCAACGAGCCCTACGCCGACTCCCGCTGCAGCGCGGTGAAGTATGGCGACCCCGAGATGGCCTCCGCGTCGGTGGGCTTCCGTTGCTGCTCGAGCGCACAGCCATGAGCCGGCTGGCACTCGTGCTCTGCCTCTCCCTGTTGCCAGCCGTCGCGCTGGCCCAGGGGAGTGCTCGCCCACGAGTGGTGGCGGTGAAGTCCGCCAACCTCGCGCCCTACGCCTCCGTCATCGCTGGCTTCTCCGCGGAGGCTCGCGCGGACGTGCAGGAGATGATGCTCGACGAGAGCCCGGGCGCCGCCGCGCGTGTCTTCAAGAAGCTGGCGGCGCAGAAGCCCGCACTGGTGCTGGCCCTGGGCCCCCTGGCGGCCAATGCCGCGAGGCGCTCCCTGGGCGAGGACGTGCCCGTCCTCTTCGCCATGGTGCCGTACTACGAGAAGTACGGACTGGAGGGCCCCAACGTCACCGGCATCTCGCTCACCAGTGACTTGGGACCGGAACTGGAGGCGCTCGTCGCGGTGGCCCCCAAGGTCCGCCGCGTGGGCATGGTGCATGACCCCCGTTTCTCCGCGAGCACGGTGACGCAGGCGCAGAGCGCCGCCGCGTCGAGGAGCCTGTCCATCCTCGCGCTGGAGGTCGACTCTCCGGCGAAGGTGGAGAAGGTGCTCGAGGGTGCCGCGGGCCGAGTGGACGCGCTGCTCATGGTGGCGGACAAGACGGTGGGCAACGCCGCCGTCGTTCAAGAGCTCATCGCCTTCGCGCAGTCGAAGCGGCTGCCGCTCATCGCGCTCACGCCCAGCCAGGTGAAGGAGGGCGCGGCGCTGGCGTTGTCGCCCAGTCCCCTGGCCATCGGCCTGCAGGCGGGGCGGCTGGCCAATCGCATCATCCACGAGAAGGTCGACCCGGGGGCGCTGGCGGTGGCGCAGCCGGAAGGGTTGGACCTGTCCATCAACCTCACCACCGCCAAGAAGTTGGGTCCGTCCTCCGAGCCCGTGCTGGAGCTCCTCCGGTTCGCGGCGCGGCGGGACTTTGCCGTGAAGGTCTACGAGTGATTCCGCGATACAGCCGACAGGAGATGTCCAACCTCTGGTCCGACGTGGCCCGCCTGCGCCGCTGGCGCGACGTGGAGCTCGCCGCGCTGGAGGGAATGGTGGAGGCGGGACTGGCCCCTCGTGAGGCGCTGGAGGATTGTGTCCAGCGCGCGGGGGACTTCACGCCCGCCGACGCCGCGCGCATCGAGGAGATCGAGCGCACCACCAAGCACGACGTCATCGCGTTCCTCACCTTCATGGAGGAGCGCGTGGGGCCCAGCGCACGCTGGCTGCACCTGGGCATGACGTCCTCGGACGTGCTGGACACGTCGCTGGGGATGACGTTGCGCGACGCCATGGACCTCATCCTCCAGGACCTGGAGCGGGTGATGGCCGCGGTGGAGAAGCGCGCCTTCGAGCACAAGCACACGCTGCAGATGGGCCGCAGCCACGGCATCCACGCGGAGCCCGTGACGTTCGGCCACAAGCTGGCCATCTGGTACGACGAGCTCCGCCGCGCCCGCACGCGCCTGCTGTCCGCGCGCGAGACCATCGCCACGGGCATGATTTCCGGCGCCGTCGGCACCTTCGCGCACCTGCCTCCCGCCGTGGAGGAGTACGTCTGCAAGAAGCTGGGCCTGAAGCCCGCGCCCGCCTCCAGCCAGGTGGTGCAGCGTGACCGGCACGCCGAGTACTTCACCGCGCTGGCGCTTCTGGGCGCGAGCATCGAGAAGTTCGCGGTGGAGATTCGCCACCTGCAGCGCACGGAGGTGCGCGAGGCGGAGGAGCCCTTCACCGCGGGGCAGAAGGGCTCCAGCGCGATGCCGCACAAGCGCAACCCCATCCTCTCGGAGAACCTCACGGGCCTCGCGCGCCTCTTGCGTGGCTACGCGGTGAGCGCGATGGAGGACGTGGCGCTGTGGCACGAGCGGGACATCTCCCACTCGTCCGTGGAGCGCGTCATCGGCCCGGACGCCACCATCCTCGCGGACTTCATGCTGATGCGCTTCGCCCGCCTGATGGAGGACCTGCGCGTCTACCCCGAGCAGATGAAGAGGAACCTGGACCTGCTGGGCGGAGTGGTGAACTCGCAGCGGCTCCTGTTGGAGCTGGCGCGCAAGGGCATGGACCGCCAGGCCGCCTACGTCATCGTCCAGCGCAACGCGATGAAGCTCTACGAGGAGGGCGTCGACTTCCGGCAGGCCCTGCTCGCGGACGCGGACCTGTGCAAGATGATGACGCCCGAGGAGATCAACGACTGCTTCTCCCCGGGCTACCACACGCGGCACATGGACGACATCTTCCGCCGCGTCTTCGGCCGGAGCGAGTAGCCCCGGCCTGTTGTGAAACCGCGCGGGAGGGCTACTTCAGGTAGCCCTTCTGCCGCAGGTTCCGCTCGATGCGCGCGTGCACGTCGCCCGGCTCCAGCGTCAGCGACGTGCCCGTGATCTGCTCGAAGGCCGCCACGTACTTGGTGGCCAGCTCCACGCGGACGTCATCCGGAATCGCCGGCGGTGTGCCGTGGCCGGAGAAGCCCCGCTCGCGGATGAGCCACTGGCGGATGTTCTCCTTGTCCAGCATGCGCTGGTCCTCGCCCTTGGCGAAGCGCGCCTCGTACTCGTCCGCCACCCAGTAGCGGCTGGAGTCCGGGGTGTGCATCTCGTCGATGACGTAGATGTCGTCGCCCACCTTGCCGAACTCGTACTTCGTATCCACGAGGATGAGGCCTCGGGTGCGCGCCCACTTCTGTCCCTCCGCGAACAGGCCTCGGGCCGCCTCGGTGATGCGGGCCCAGTCGCGGGTGCTGGCCAGGCCCCTGGCGAGAATCTCCTTCTCGGAGATGGGCTCGTCGTGCTGCCCGTACTCGGCCTTCGTGGACGGGGTGATGATGGGCGAGGGGAAGGCCTCGTCCTTGCGCATGCCCGCGGGGAAGGGGAGGCCGTAGGCGGTGTGCGTGCCCTTCTCGTAGTCGCGCCACAGGCTGCCGGTGAGGTAGCCGCGAATCACCACCTCCACCGTGAAGGGCTGACACGCGCGCGCCACGGTGACGTTGGCGTCCGGCACGTCGAGCACGTGGTTGGGGCAGATGTGCTTCGTTCTCTCGAACCAGAAGGACGAGAGGCGGTTGAGCACCTCGCCCTTGAAAGGGATGGTGGTGAGGACGTGGTCGAACGCGGAGAGCCGGTCCGTCGTCACGAGGACGAGCGAGTCGCCCTGGCGATACGTGTCCCGGACCTTGCCACGGTAGTGCTGGCCGAGCGCCGGCAGGTCCACCTGGCGGAGCGTGAGGGGAAGCTGAGCGTGGAGTGCGGAGGTATTCACTGGCGCCTCGCGGCCCGCCCCTCGGGAAGGTGAAGTCCGACGAGGAGGGGGGGCTGCTTCGGGCGCGGGACTCTACTGGAGCGCGGCCGGCATGGAAGCAGGACCGTAGGCAGCCGCCAGATAGAGGAAAGCTGGATTGATACGCAGGATACCATCCACGTAAGCAACCGCGTACGGCGCGCTGGACGCCCGGTCCACCTGCACCACGCCCTCGGGCTGGATGCCCCAGTGCGCGAGCAGCGTGCGGGCCACCAACTCGGCCGCTTCCCGCTCGGACAGGCCCTGCAGGCTCTCCCGGCGGTCTTCCGGCCAACGCTCACCCGCGCGAGCCTCCAGCACGAGCTGCAACCCCTTGCCCGCATCGGGCGCCTGGAACAGGTCCATGCGCACATCGAAGCCCGGGGCCGCCAGCAGCTCCCCGTTCTGGCTGATGGGGAAGAGCACCAGCGCCTGCGCCGCCTGACCCGCTTCCACGTCCGACTGACGCGCCACCTCGCGGAACATCTCCAGCCGCGTGGCGGGAGACTCGAACTCGAGGAACTCGGGCGGGTGTGCGAGCGCCTGACGGGCACTCATGGTCGCGCGCACGGGCGTGCCCGCGCCACCACAAGCGGTGAGCACGGCGACGACCGACAGGAGCAAGCCAGGAAGCACGCGACGCATACAGCCGGGAATATACCGATCTGCTTCAGGATCAACCAGCTAAACTCGGTGTCATGCGTCCAGCGGCACAACTCTCCGTTGTCCCGCATGAAAGGCCCTCGCCAGGGACAGTCGCCCCTTCTCCGATCGGTCCTTTCCGACCCGGCCACCCCGGGGCTCGGTGGCTCCGAGCGGCTCGCCAGCAACGGTGATGCGGTGCTGAAGGGCTGTGTACGCGGGCGGCCCTCCGGCTCGTACCCAGGCGCGAAGAGACGCACGGCGCTGGTGTCCGGTGATGCGTGGAGGAGGGCGGCCTCGCCATCCCGACCGGGGACGTCCAGCGGTCCACGAACCGGGCTCGGTGCTCCACGGTCCTGTTGAATCCCCGTCACCCTCACGAGCTGAGGCGGGAGTGCTTCGAGCGGACCCGGCGCGAGGCGGAGCAAGGGCTCACGGCCTTCAAGCAGCTGGGACACGCGGTGGCGCGGGGCACTTCTCCCTGACCGGATGAATCACCTGGTAGGGAAAAGTCCCCGGCGCCGCTGAGAGCACGACGGCGGGAGACTTACGCCGCGTCCTTCTTGTACGTCTCGGCGTGGTGCTTCTCGCACAGACCGGCCTTGAGGACCTTGGTGCGGCACTCGGGCTTGGAGCAGGTGCGGTAGCGCGAGTGGGGCAGGTCGCCCTGGCGCCAGGTCTTGTAGTGGAAGAAGCAGTAGCTCTTGGCGCGGTAGGGGCGCTTGCAGCCCTCCACGGAGCAAGCCTTCTTGCCACCGCCCTTGGCGGTGCGCGGCCATTTGGTGAGCTTCTTCTGCGTCGTCGGGGTGGCCTCGGCCATTGTCGAACTCTCCTGCGAATCGATACGGGTACCGCGGCGCCACTTGGCAGTGGACCATCCGCCGGGTACGAAAAAGGCGCACTGTCTAGCGCCCATGCCACCCGAACGCAAGGACACGCCGGAAGACCGGTGTGGGCCCCCAGGCTCAGGGAGCCTGTTCGCCCCCCCCGGAATCCGGGTCCGCCGCCTTGGAGGGCGGGGGCGACGGGAAGGACTTGGCCCGGGGGACGGGTGACAGCAGGTCCTCCAGGACGGACTGGGCGCGGGTGGGACGCCGTCCCTGCCGATGGGCGGCCAGGGGAGCGGGCACGGGCCCCTCGTCTGGCATCTCCTCCAGCCGGACGGTGAGGTGCATGGGCTTGCCCAGCCGGTGGATGAGCAGCCTCACGTTCCGGCCCACGCCTCGCGCGGCCACCTGCCACCGCAAGGTGTGCGCCCGCTGCACGCGCCGCGTGTCGAGCCCCACGATGACATCGCCGCTGAGCAACCCCGCGCGCTCTCCGGGGCCCTCTTCCACCACATCCGTCACCACCACGCCGGGGCCATGGCTCAGGTTGAAGGCCTCGGCCACCTCGGGGGTGAAGTCCTGCACGCTGATGCCCAGCCATCCGCGGCGCACGCGGCCGTGGGCGCGCAGCTGCGGAATCACCGTCTTCGCGATGTCGATGGGGATGGCGAAGCCGATGCCTTGTCCCGCCACGTTGACGGCGTTGGCCACCGCGACGACGTCACCGTGCATGTCCAGGACGGGGCCGCCCGAGTTGCCCGGGTTGATGGACGCGTCCATCTGCATGTAGTCGAAGTCGCCGTCACGCCCGTTGGGCGTCACGTCCGTGCGGCCCATGTAGCTGACCACGCCCACCGTCACCGACTGGGACAGTCCGAACGGGTTGCCGATGACGACAATCCAGTCCGCCGAGCGCACGTGCGAGGACGACGCGAGCCGGAGCACCGGGAGCTTGCGCGGGGCGTCGATCTTCAGGAGCGCGCAGTCCGTCCGGTTGTCCTCACCCACGACCTGGGCGACGTACTCCTCCGCGTAGCCGCGCGGATGCATCAGGGAGACGACGACCTCGGTGGCTCCCTCGACGACGTGGGCGCTGGTGAGGATGTAACCGGACGGGTGGATGATGAAGCCGGAGCCGATGCCCTTCTGCGGCTCCTCACCGGACGAGGCCGCGTCTTCCGCGGGCTGTCGGGTGGTGATGGAGACCACCGAGGGCATCGCCTTGCGAGCCACCTGGCTCAGCGTGGCGCGCTGGTTCTCCAGCGAACGGTTCTGCGCCTCGAGCCACAGTCGTCCCCGCTCGCGCCCGGCGGCTTGTCCGGGCACACAGAGCGCGCTCAGGAGCGCGGTGATGATGACGACATTCTTGAATGGAGCCTTGTGCATGCCCCGCCTCCGCCCCAACCGGCCGCCCACCCACGCAAGCTAGGGAGGGGAACCGAGGTGCGGAAGCGGACCTGTCCGCCAGGCTACTTCTTCTTCGCGATGATTCGGTCGACCGCCGCACGGTCCTCGGCGGTGATGCGCTCGCGAGGTGCCGCATCCGTCGAGCGGGAGACGGCGCCCTTGGCGTCCTCGTAGGCGTCCTCCAGCCCATCCTTCATCCGGTCCATGGTGTCGGGCTTCACGGCGCGCTTCCACGCCCGCTCCATGTGCTGCAGCGGCGTGCGCCCATCCACGTTGCCCGACGACAGGAAGATGCCGAGCCCCACCGCGCAGACCGTCCAGACGATGAACTTCAAAGCTCCCATGCTCACAGCCTCCTACGTCTTCTTACATCTGACGGAAGGGCTTGGCCAGTTTCCGGCGGTGTGGGCGGTAAAGCGCGACAGCGCGGGGCGTGGCACTTAATGTCGGCGCGCTTGCAGCCCGAAGAACTCTTCCAGGCCGCCCGAACGAGGGCGGCGCAGATGGACGTGGGTCGTGGAGACGCGGTGGTGGAGCGTGTCCGGGCCGCCACGTCCGCATTGTTCAGCCGGATTCCCGAGCCGCCGGTGTACCGCCGCGCGGAGGACCCTTCCCGAAAGGCTGCGGCCGCGCTGCTGCCGGAGGTGGAGAAGGTGCTCGCGGAGGCGCTCGCGGCGGGGAGAGACCCGTCGAACGCGCCCGCGCTGGAGAAAATCGTGGCCGCGCTGCTCGCGCATGGCGAGGCGCTGTGCCACACGGCCGGCGGACGCCTGGAGGCGGCGGAGATGGCGTGGCGCCGCGCTCAGGAACTGGAGCGGGCCGCCCATCCGACGCGGCACCTGGTGACGGCGCCGCCGCTTCCGCCTCCGGTGTTCGACAAGGTGTCGGGGGGCTCGCGGTATGACCCTCGGCCCGCGCCGCAGGCGAGCGTGAAGCTGGTGTGTCCGAACACCGGCTGCAAGCGGGTGGGGGACTACGCGTTCCTGACGAGCCACGCCTACAACCGCTTCGTCTGTCCGGTGTGCGGCACGGGCTTCCTGGCGTACTTCGGGGAGCTGCGCGGGTTGGAGGTGGAGGTGGGGCGCAGCTCGAAGCGCTACTTCTTCACCGTGGACGAGGTGGGGGCGAACAACGCGGCGCGCATCGAGTTCGAGGAGGCGGGAGGGCAGGAGTTCCCCGCGGCGCGCAGGGACTTGCTGGCGTTCCTGTACACGGAGGCTCGGGAGCTGAAGGTGGTGGTGAACCTCACCAACCAGCGGCTCATGTGGGTGAGCCCGGCGTCCTCGTGCTTCGTGGCGACGGTGGCGTTTGGCGAGGGCGCGCCGGAGCTCGTGGCGTTCCGTGCGTATCGAGATGAAGTCCTGCGGAAGAGTCAGCTCGGTCGAGCGTTCATCCGTGGCTACTATCGCTTTGGCCCGGACGTGGCACGGTGGGTGTCACGCAGGCCGGTGGCTCGGAGCGGAGTGCGCTGGACGCTGAGGCAGGTGCATGACCGCCTGACCAGGAGTGGATTCTCGTGACGCAGGAAGGAATCGGCGCACCGCCGCCCGCGAAGCCGACGGGTGGGGGGACCAAGCTGCTCTTGGGAGTGTTGGCGGGGTTGGGGTTGGTGGGGGTGGTGTACCTGGGAGTGCTGGAGGCTCGGCGCTCGAAGCTCGTGCCGGATGGTGCGTCCACGCCCTCGTTCGTGCTGCAGAAGCACGAGGGCGGGGAGCTGCGGCTGGAGGACCTCCGAGGCCAGGTGGTGATGCTGGACTTCTGGGCGACGTGGTGTCCGCCCTGCCGCGAGGAGATGCCGGCGCTCGTGAAGCTGGCCAAGGAGTACGAGTCGCAGGGGCTCGTGTTCGTGGCGGCCAGTCGCGATGACGGGGCGATGGCGCCCAAGATGGTGGAGAGCTTCGTGCGAGGCCACCTGCCGGAGCTCAAGCCCTATGTGGCCTATGCCGGCGATGACATGGCGCGGGCCTTCCAGGTCAGCGCGCTGCCCACGCTCTACTTCCTGGACCGCGACGGCAAGGTGATGGACGCGCAGCGAGGCGCCATGTCCGAGGACGACATCCGTCGCCGCATCGAGCGCGCGCTGAAGCAGCAGTAACGGGCGTTGCTGTCGAGCACGTGACGCCGTGCTCGGAGCGCCGCTGCGCCGCGCCACCCACCCATTCGTGATGCATGGGTGGCCGCGGACTTGATGACCCCTTCAGCTCTGTGCGACCTGCCCGCCAGTTACTTCCCGGGTGCGCCCGGTGCTGCCTTGCCGTCGGAGGCGGGCGGCTTTGGGGTGGGTGCCGCGCCTGATGAGGAGGCTGGAGCCTGCTTCGGCGCGGGTGGCGTGCGGGTCGTGGCGGGCTTGGATGCCGGCGCCGGCGCCGCCGACGAGGCGGGAGCTGGCTTCGACGCGGTGGCAGCTCCCGATGACGGCGCGGGTGCCGAGCTGGTCGTGGCGGGCTTCGACGCAGGTGCGGTTCCCGATGACGGAGCCGACTTCGACGCTGGCGGGGTCCCCGACGCGGGGGCCGCCGTGCTCGTGGAGGGCTTTGAGTCGGCAGCTGAACTGGATGCCGCTGGAGCCGTCGTGTTCGTGGGCGGCTTCGGTGTCGCCGCGGAATCCGGCGACAGGGCTGGGGTGCCCGTAGAAGGCGGCTTCGCGGCGGGCGCGGGGCTCTGAGCCGTGGAGGGCTTCGGTGCAGGCGCGGGACTCGGTGCGGCCGGAGGTGTCGTGCCCGTGGACGGCTTCGTCGCGGGAGGCTGCTGTCCCGCCGGGACGACAGTCTCCTTGCCCTCGGTCTCCACCTCGGAGCGCACGAGCTTGAAGTCGACGCGGCGGTTCTTCGCGCGACCGAGCGCCGTGTCGTTCGTGGCGATGGGCCGGTCGAAGCCGAAGCCCGCGGAGCTCAAGCGCTTGCGCTCGATGCTCTTCGACACCAGGTAGTCGAGCACGGAGCGGGCGCGCCGGTCCGACAGGCCCATGTTGAGCTGCCGCGAGCCGCGGTTGTCCGTATGGCCTTCGATGAGCACCGGGCCCAGCGTGGGGTTCTTCCGCAGCACCGTGGCCACCTCGTCGAGCAGCGGATACGAGCGCTTCTGGATGACGGCCGAGCCCGTCTCGAAGAGCACGTTGCCCTTGATGCGGATGCGGTCCGACTCGACGAACACGTACGGCGGCGAGTCGAACGGGCAGCCGTTGTTCTCCGGCGGGCCGAACTGGTCGGGGCAGTCGTCCTCGTTGTCGGGCACCTCGTCGCCGTCGGTGTCCGGGCAGCCGTCGTAGTCCTTCGGACCGGGCTTCTCCGGGCACTTGTCGAACTCGTCGGTGATGCCGTCGCCGTCGGTGTCCACCTCGGGGCAGCCCTTGCGCTCCTTGGGCCCCTTCACGTCGGGGCAGCTGTCCTCGCCGTCGACCACGCCGTCGTCGTCGTTGTCCGGGTCGGGGCAGCCGTCGCCGTCCATGAACCCGTCCTTGTCCTCGGCCTCGTTGGGGCAGCGGTCGCGGTGGTCGGGGACGTTGTCGCCATCCGAGTCGGCGAAGCTCTCGTCGTAGCGCAGGCCGAACATGACGCGCAGGGCCTCGCGCCCGTAGCCACTGGACAGGTTGATGCCGCGGCCCACGTTCAGCTCGAGCCCCCAGTTGCCCCAGATTTTCGCGCGAGCACCCACGAGGGCTTCCCACGGCGTCTTGAGCGAGTCGGCCTGGTCGAAGTTGAACGGGCGCACCAGCGGCGTGCCCAGGTGCATCTCGGCCGTGGCCTGGACGTCGGTGAACCGGCCCATGTTGGGCAGCTCCGCGATGGCACCGCCTCCGAGCGTCAGCTCATCCCCCACGCGCAGGTTGAGGTACTGCGCATCCTTGCGCAGCCGCATGCCCACGTTGCCGATGACGCGGATGGGAACAGCCAGGGACCCGAAGCGGTGCTCCACCGCGAGGCGCGGGGCGAAGAGCACGCCTCTCTCTCCGGTGAAGCTGTCCGCGCTGCCGGTGGGCAGGCGGACCTCGGGCACGAGCGACACGCCCACGGGGAACTGCTCCCGGTCCAGGAGGTGGAGCCGAGGCACCACGCGCATGTCGCCGAGCGTGGTGCGGCTCACGCCTGCGGCCCCCGGGAAGTTGGGGGCATTGAGCGCATCGCGCAGCAGGTGGAAGTTGTCGCCCTGGAGGACCGTGATGGGCAGGTCCACGCCCAGCTCCACGCGCTCATGGAGCTGGTAGGCGAAGAGCAGGTGCGCGTCGAGCCGGTAGGGCAGCAGGTCGCCCAGCTTCTCGTCTCCAAGCTTGAGCGCGAGGATGCGCCAGTTGAAGTCGAAGAGCAGGGCGCCGCGGAAACTTCCCACGGGCTCGCCGCTGCTGGTTCCCTCCAGCGCGATACCGCTGTTCTGCGCGGGAGTGGGCTTGACGGGGACTGCGTCAAAGCCGCGAGAGAAGGGGTCTGGCTCCGCGCTTGCCGCCGCCGAGGCCATCATCAGGCCGAGCACGACAAGTCGAATGATGGAGCCGCTCAGGGGCCGCCACCGTGGAAGATGGCCGGAGCTGGTTCCTCGCATGACGCCAGCTCATAGCATTCGCTCCCAGGAGGCGGAAACAAATGACCCACCCCCTGGGTCGAAATACAGCACCGCGCTACTTCTCCATGAAGGACTGCGCGGGAGTGATGGTGACGGCGTCCGCGCGGACCGGGAGCGGGAGTCCAATGATGGACTTGTCGACATCCAGCAGGGCCTGGGACTTGTCCGACGCGTAGGTCATGGGCGAGGGCTGCCCCGAGCGCAGCGAGTTGGCGAGTGCCTCCGCGTCCTGCGTGACGAACGCGAAGTTGAGCGCGGACGGGTGGAGGCGCCGGCGCAGCACGTCCTGCACGGACTGCGGCGTCATCTTCGTGAGGGCCTGGCGGTACTGCTCCAGGTAGTCCGGCGTCCCGTAGAAGAGCGAGTCGATGGCGTAGCCCAGCCGCCGAGGGTCCGTCTGTTCCCACAGGCGCGAGTAGCCCTGGAGGAAGCCGCGCATCAGGTCGAAGCGCTCCTGGGCAATGGGCTCCTTCACGAGCTGGTCCAGGAAGTACAGCGCGCCGCGCGTGGCGAACATGGCGTGGGACGGGTCCACCGGGCGAATCCACACGGTGAGGTCCTGCTGCGTGCGCGCGATGTTGGTGCGGTTGTACGTGGTGCCGGGGGCCTCGATGAAGTGCTCGGCGTAGGCGTAGTCGCCGTAGTTGAGGCCGCGCTTCTCACGCAGCTCGTTGAAGAGCAGGCCGATGGACTGGCGGTGCTCGCCCAGGTGCGTGAGCGCGAAGGCGAGGGGGAAGAAGTCCGGGTCGCCTCGGCGCACGGGGTTGACGTAGCCCATGCTGACGGCGGTGGAGAGCGTCTGCTTCTGGATGATGACGGCGCGGCCCGAGGTCGCGGTGACGGTGGGCAGCGTCACGCGAGGCGCCCCCGTGGCGGGCAGCGTGCCCAGGCGCGAGAGCAGCGACTGCTTCAACGCGTCGTCCACGGCGCCCGCGAGTCCCACGACGAGCCGGTCCTGCGTGAAGACGCGCTGGGCGTGGGCCTTCACGTCGTCCAGGGTGATGGACTTGAGGCCCTGCACGGTGCCGCCGATGAAGTGCGCGTAGGGGTGGCCCTCGTAGATGAGCGCGTCGAGGGCGGCCTTGCCGAGCCCCTCGTCATTGGCGCTGCGCAGGCCGTTCTCCACGGTGCTGATGGCGTTGGTGCGCAGGCGCTCCAGCTCGGCCGCATCCATGCGTGGCGCGAGCAGCACGTCGGCGAGGATGTCGAGGTAGCGCGGCAGGAAGTCGCGGTGGACGCGGCCGGAGAAGGTGGTGAACTCCTTGTCGACGGAGGTGTCCAGCTCGGCGGCCATGGGGAAGAGCGCGTCGAGCAGCTGCGCGGAGGTGAGCTTCTGGGTTCCTCCCTCGGCCATCAGCGTGGCGGTGAGCGCGGTGAGGCCCTCCTTGCCCTTGGGGTCGTCGATGGAGCCCGAGTGGAAGACGAGCCGGAAGGTGACGATGGGCGTGTCCGGACGGGCGAGGACCACGAGCTCCATCGGCTTGGGCTGCCGGAGCGGAATGGCTGGGACTTCCGAGGGGGCCTTGGGAGGTGCCTCGGCGGGAGGCGTGGCGGTGGCCTCTTGCGCGGGAGGCGGCGTGGGCTCGGGCGCGGGCTTCTGTTGGGAGGCGCAGCCGACGAGGGAGAGCAGCGCGGTGAGGGACACGAGGGTCTGGGTCTTCATCACTTCGTCCCTCCGGCGGTGTCGACCTTGGGGGTGAGGCTGAGCTGGGTGAGCTTGGAGGCTTGGAGGTAGCGCTTGGTGAACTCGGAGAGCTGCGCGGGCGTCACCTTGGCGAGGTGGCCGAGGTGTCGCTGGAGTCCATCCGGCGTGCCGAGGATTCCGGCGTACCAGCCGAGCTGGATGCCCACGTCGCGCGGCGTCTGGAGGGCCATGAGGGCGCCGTAGCGGGCGTTGTCCTGGATGGCCTTGACGCGGGCGGCGTCGACCTTGCCCGCGGCGACCTTGCTGACCTCGCGGAGGAGGGCCAGGCGGACACGGTCGCGGTGGCGCTCGTCCTTGAGCGTGGCGGTGAGGGTGAACAGGTGCGGGTCGCGGTGGTCGACGTAGTCGCTGCCGATGGACTCGACGAGCTGCTGCTCGAGGACCAGCTGCTTGTAGGCGGGGCTGGTGGGGCCGACGAGGTAGGCGACGAGCACCGTCTGGATGGCGGCGTTGTTGGTGTTGGCGGACGCGGCGGGCGTGTGCCACGCGAGCACCTGTCGGGGCTGCGTGGGCTGGGGCCAGTCGACGTGGGCGCTGCGGGGCTGCGTCTGGGGGGGCTCGGTGGGGACGGTGATGGTGGACGTCTTGCGGTCCCACGGGCCGTAGTGCTCGCGGACGAGCTTCATCACCTGGTCGTCGTCGAAGTCACCGACGATGAAGAGCAGGGTGTTGTCGGGGGTGTACCAGCGCTGGAAGAAGTCGCGGCTGTACTGGTAGGCCTCCGGCATGGCCTTGATGTCCTCGTAGAAGCCGAGGGTGGTGTGGCGGTAGGTGTGCTTCGTGAAGGCCGCGGCGTTGAGCGTCTCCTCCATCTTGAGGAAGGGGGCCGCGGCGCTCTTGTGGTACTCGCCGAGGACGGCGAGGGCCTCGGTGCGGAAAGAGGGCTCGGCGTACTCGAGGTTGCGGAAGCGGTCGGCCTCGATGTCGATGAGCTGGGGGAGTCCGGCGGTGGGGCCGTAGGAGTAGTAGAGGGTGATGTCGTCGGTGGTGAAGGCGTTGTCGTCGAACCCGAAGGTGCCGAGGATGCGCTCGCGCTCGCCTTCCGGGTGGCGCGGGGTGCCCTTGAACATCATGTGTTCGAAGAAGTGGGCGAAGCCCGTCTTGCCGGCCTCCACTTCATTGCGCGAGCCGACGCGGACGACGGTGACGTAGGAGACGATGCCCTGGGAGGGGTAGGGCACCCGGACGACGGTGAGGCCGTTGGGGAGCTTGTCCGTCTTGAGGGTGTAGGGGAAGGCCTGGGTGGGGGAGCTCGTGGATTGGGCGAGCGCGGGGAGCGCGGTGCCCAGCAGGAGCAGGAGGAGTGGGAGCAGTCGTCTCATTCGGTGTCCTCGAGGCCTCGGGGCGTGGGGCCCGAGCGAGGGGAGGACCCTACGCCGGAGTGGCGGGAGGGGAAGCGACTTCCAGGCCGAGTGTCAGCCTCCGTGCGAGAAGGTGCGGGGGTGGACGCTCAGGAGGATTGACGAGGCGTCCTCAGCGGTTAATGTGAGGAGAACGCGGTCGAAGCGGTGGCCGCGAGTGGAGCAAGCAGTCAACAACCGGGGGCGACCTGGTTTCGACGGGGGCAAGGAAGTTCGAGACGCGTGCCGAGCTTGTCAGGTAGCTCGTAAATCCCACCCGGCAAAGACACAAAAGCCAACGACAACGTTGAGCTCGCGCTGGCTGCCTAAAAACAGCTCTTAGTGCGCGGTCCCCCAGCTCTCGGCCCGTGGGGTTGGGATCGACCGTCATAATGCGGGCTGGCCGCCAAGGGTGCCTGGACCCGAGGTGGCGAGACCTATCCAGGACCGGCTCTAGGAATCCCGTCCGTGGGAGTCTTGGGGACGTAGCAAATCGCGGACTACGCACGTAGGGTCGAAGGACGGAAGGCTTTCGGACGCGGGTTCGATTCCCGCCGCCTCCACAGTGAGAAGCCCAGCAGCCGCGAGGTTGCTGGGCTTTTTGTTTGGGCGCATGGACGGCCCTTGGGGTGCCCCTCTGCTGGAGGAACCCATGTCCTCCCCCGGAACCAGCGACATGAGCCGCGGCGGGCAGACGCAGGCGCGTTGTGCCTGCTTGTGCTGTGGAGTCCCTTCCTCCGTCAACGCTGTGGGATGGGGGAGATACGGTCTCCATTGCTGTTGCTTTAGCGGGGGCACAGCAGCCAGGACGTGTTCAACAGTCAGAAACGACGCCACTCATGGTTTGGCTACCATGCCGAGCGAGGCGAGCGAATGGTCCCAAAGCGCAGTCAGGCCATATCGCCAACATGTTTGGGGAGCCGGGATGGCAAAGAGGGGCGCAATGTCCTTCAAACTCAATGATGGCTGCTCTCTCCCAATGGCACTTTGCACTGAATTGTGACTCCTTGAGTCAAGGGGGCATCGGGGATGCCCGCGAGCCCAGGAGGCTCTTCTTTTGCTGGCTATTTCGCAAACTCCTCTTGGAGTCTGCATTGGGATTGGCGTACGATTATCGTCTCTATGACGAGACAGGAAGATTGTATGGGGCGACATCCGCTCGCGCGGTTGAGGTATTTCTTGATGGGGCGATGGGCTCTTTGGCTCGTCTTGTTCGCGGGATATCCCGTCACTGCAACAGCACAGTATAGCTGCAATATGAGCGATGGGTGCTACTTTGCGTGCTCGCCCCCTGTTTCGGGTCGGCCCAATGGCGCGATTCACATGTGCAGCTGTAGTGGCGCCCCAATCATCGGGCCACCCAATGGCTCTCACATGGGGTCGGCATGCTATGACCTGGGCTCACAGTGTGCACCGTGGGAGTCGTACCCCATGTCGACTGTGAACTGTCAGCAGTCGTGGTCGTGCCAGCCAGGCCAGGCCTGTACGACAAGTAGTGGTTGTTCCGGAACCTGTGTGTATTCCGATCCGTCGGAGAACTACAGTGGCGCTCCGGTCGGATGTGTTCCGGCCGCTGGAAGCCAAGTCTGTGGCAGCGCGTGTTGCGATCCAGAGAGTATTTGCTCCGCGGGCGAGTGCAAGCCTCGATGCGGCAATTCGCCCTATTCTCCTGCGACTCAGTGCTGTGTGAACGAAACAGTCCTGCCCAAGTTCCAGATAGCGGACCTTGCATCGTGCCCGGATCGAGGTCCTCGGCCTGGGTATAGCCCTAGTGTCAATGGGTGCGGACCTGAGGGCTGGGGGTGGGCTATTCCTGATAAGTATGGGCTCGCTAATTTTGGCCCCTCATGTGATTCCCATGATACTTGCTATGGTACTTGTAATAGCTCGAAGGCTGGCTGTGACTCTTCGCTCAAGAGCCTGTTGGCTGCGGAGTGCGGACGCGTCTATCCCCAACCGCAGTCCCTGCGTCGAGCAGACTGTCTGGGGATGGTGGATAGATTCTATAATGCGGTGAATGAGGAGGGGGCAGGGGCGTACGATAAGGCGCAGAAAAAGGGATGTATTTGCTGTCAATAGTTTGGTTTGTGATGGATAGAGGGTGATGGCTATGAACGGTCTTCTTGGGAAGGCAGTTGCTTTCTTGTTAGCTGTTGGGTTGATTGGGGCCTGTTCTGAGCGTCCGGCTCAGGGCGACTCGCGTGCTGCATCCAGGAAGGAGCAGAGGACGCTCGAGTCGAGCATTTCGGGAGCCTGGGTGGGTGTTCGGACTGGTCCAGTCGATTCCGCAGGCGTGCGCTTTGTCCTTGAGGAGTCCGGCGGCCTGGTGACGGGGGTGATGTATTTCCAGGATCCTGACAACTCGCAGTATGTGGAGCGGGGAGCGGTTTCCGGAACCCGAAGCGGGAATGCTGTTCAGTGGACTGCAGGGCGTGCCTCTGTCGTGGGGACGGTGGCTGGGGATGAGATCTCCGGCACGTTTACCTACGCTGCCAGTGATGGAGACCCTGCGGTCTCGGCTCAGTTGGAGCTGGATCGATCCTCGTGCACACCTGAGACGGACATCGCGTTCTGCTCGCGCAGTGGTTTTGACTGTGGGACCTCTGTTGGCGTAGACAACTGTGGTGTCAGACGAGTTGTCGAGAGTTGTGGGACTTGCGCCGGTGGGACTGCTTGCACAGGGCAGAACAAGTGCGAGTAGCGGATTGAGGGCGACGACTCTAGTTGTACTGTTCGTCTTCGCCGAAGCTTGTTCTCGCTCTTGATGTCCTGAATGCCAGCCACCGGACCTTCCGCATGTGCCGAGAGAGTCTGGTGGCTTCAATGTGATCCGGCCTCGCGAATGGGTCTCTCGGCATAGCGGGTTCGATTCTTGCCGCCTCCACAGTGAGAAGCCCAGCAGCCGCGAGGTTGCTGGGCTTTTTGTTTGGGCGCAGGGTCCCTAGGTGTATCCCTCCGTAATCGACCGACTGTCGTAGCTCGGCGTAACAGGTCCTCCGGAGTTCGGCGAACCCGGTCTGGGTGAGTTCGGCTAAACCGGTCCACTCGGGGGGGGCTCGCTGACAGGCCACGCTGGCTTCCGTTGGAAAGGGATGTGGCGTGAGTAATCGGAGAGTGGAGAAGGAGCGGCTGCAGGAACTGGTGCGATTGCACCGCCTGGGCACACCCGCGAGGCAGGTGGCCCGGGTGCCCCTCATAGGAGTGGACGTGGAGCGCAACTACCGGCGCGTGCTGGAGGCGGCGGGGCTGCTGCAGGGCGACGTGCAGGGGCTGCCCGAGCTCGAGGTGCTCAAGGCCACGGTGCTGGCCGCGCGGCCCTCGGCCCCTCCACTGCCCCAGCAGCCGCACGGTTGCTGGGCTTTTGTTTTCGAGCCCACGGCCATGGCCCCTGGATTGCCCGCGCCAGCAGGCCGGCGTCGCGGAGCGGTTCGGACTGGAGAAGGGGCACGGGCTGGCCTGTCCGCGAGTGCTCGCACCATCACGAACCCATGCCCGTCTCCGGCGGGGAGGGCGAGGTGTCCCGCCAGCGAGGGGGCATCCGGGTTCTCGGCGAGGGACGGGAAGTGGAAAAGGCTGCCCCAACGCTCCTGGGCCTGCTGCTCTATCTCGCAGGCGACTTCGTACAGGTGCTCGTCGCTCGACGCCTGACTTCCGCAGCGCATCGTTACGCCACGCATCGGGAGACGTCTCCCTCCATCGCCGAGCTGCCTCGGCGAAGGGGGGAGCGACTCCAGTTCCTGGGAGCGCAAGGAGACCTGCTCGATGGATGTGCCAAGCGCGTAGCCCGTCTGCTGCATGAGGTGGAACACGACCGCGATGTGTTCTCGGCGCAACAGGAGTGCATCCACCTGGTCGAAAATCTCCGGTGCGATGGCTCGGCTCATGTCTGGGGGCATAGCCGAAGAGAGGGCGTCCTCGGCTCGCGCATGACGACGTTCACTGCCAACGCCAGCCTCGAGGGCGGCATCCAGGGCCCCCGCGTCTTCGGCTGAACGGAGTTGTTGATGCCACCGTGCCCAAGGCGCTCGTGAGCGTCGGCGCCCCATCTACGCGATGACAGACCCTCGCACGGGAGTCCTCCGCCGAAGGCCTGTCAGGCGCTCCCCCAATGCCTGAGCGTCAAGCTGCCCGACGGTCTCTGGGGGGCGCAATCCGTACCCAGCCCATACCCAGGTGTCGGCGGTGACCGCGTCGACTGGCCATGGATGGCCCATACCCGTCTGAGAGAGAATAGGCCCTGGCTTGCATCATCAATGGGCCCTGCGTGCGCAGGGCCGCTCGTGACATGGGAGGGGATAGATGAGCGAACAGGTGCCTTTTGATGCCGTGACCTTCGCGGAGAACCCGGATCCACGTTGTCCGTGCGTGCTCCTTCTGGATACGTCCGGCTCGATGGGAGGAGCCCCCATTGACGAACTCAATGCAGGGCTCGCGCAGTACCACGAAGAACTGTCTGCGGACGGCATCGCATCCAAACGAGTCGAGGTTGCCATTGTCACGTTCGGTGGACAGGTGCGGATTGTCTCCGACTTCGCCACGGCTCCTGGCTTCGTCTCACCCTCTCTAGAGGCCGGAGGGGAGACCCCCATGGGACAGGCAATCCTGAGTGCGACGGAGATGCTCCAGAAGCGCAAGGAGGCGTACCGGAAGAATGGCATTCTCTTCTACCGCCCCTGGATCTTCCTCATCACGGATGGACGACCGACGGATGCCTGGCAGGCCAGCGCCGAAAAGGTGAAACAGGGCGAGGCCACCAAGGCCTTCTCCTTCTTCGCTGTCGGTGTCGAGGGGGCCGACATGGGCATTCTCAAGCAGATCAGCGTCCGGGAACCGCTCAGGCTGAACGGGTTGCGCTTCAGGGACCTCTTCAAATGGCTCTCGAACTCGCAGCAAGCCGTGTCCCGCTCTCGGACCAACGATGAGGTTCCACTGTCGAACCCCACGGTGCCCGGTGGGTGGGCCTCGGTCTGAGAGGCGCTCGTGTGGAAGATCCTCAAAGACTCCATCGCGGGAACCTCTCATCAAGACACGGGAACCCCCTGCCAGGACAGCAACGAGGCTCGCTCCACCCAGCCCCAGGATGAGGACTTCCTCGTCCTGGCGTGCGCGGATGGCGCCGGCAGTGCGGAGTTCAGCCAGATAGGCTCCTCGCTGGCTTGCGAGTATTTCGTCGCGCGGGCCTGCGAGCACCTCCAGGCCGGGGTCACCATGAAGGACCTGGATGAAGCCACCCTGCTCGGATGGTTTCACTCAGTGCACGAGGCCCTTTCGGTAGAGGCCCAGCGACGAGAGCTGCTGCCCCGTCAACTCGCATGCACGCTCCTGGTGGCCATCATCGGCGAGCACTCAGCCATCTTCGCCCAGGTGGGAGACGGCGCCATCGTCATTCGTGAGGACAACGAGTATCGCGCGGTGTTCTGGCCTCAAGCCGGCGAGTACCTGAACACGACGAACTTCATCACGGAGCCCCACTTCGAGAAGTCATTCATGTGTGAGCGCCGGGAACAGATCGAGGAGGTTGCGCTGCTGACGGATGGGCTGCAGATGCTCGCGCTCAACTTCGCGGCCAAGGGAGTTCATCAACCCTTCTTCGCGCCGATGTTCGAGATGCTGCGGAGCGCCCCCGCTCACGAGGAACTCATCGTGCCGTTCAGGAGGTTTCTCGATTCTCCGAACGTCAATGCACGCACCGACGATGACAAGACCTTGATCCTCGCGACTCGGCGCAATGGCCATGCAGCCCCGACGCCTCGTTGACGGCACGGGCCGGACGGTGCAGCTCGGCCAGGAGCTGCGTCGTGGAGGGGAAGGCATCATCTTCGAGGTGACGGGCGCTCCCGGCTGCGTCGCCAAGGTTTTTCTGCGCACCCCGTCTCCCGAGAAGACTTCCAAACTCCTCTGGATGACCTCGAACCGGTCGGGCGAGTTGGAGAGGCTGGCGGCATGGCCTGTCGCAACGTTGCACGAACATCGCGGCGGCCCGCCGATGGGCTTCATCATGCCCCGTATCGAGGGATACAAAGAGATTCACAACCTCTACGGGTTGCAGAGCCGACGCCAACACTTCCCCAAGGCGGATTGGGCGTTTCTGCTCACCGCCGCCGCGAACTGTGCCGTCGCTTTCGACGCGGTTCATCAGCTCGGCCACGTCGTCGGAGACGTCAACGAAGGCAACCTGCTCGTTTCACCCAAGGACGCCACCGTTCGGCTCATCGACTGTGACTCCTTCCAGGTCGTGGCTGGCCATCGGGTGTTCTTGTGTGATGTGGCCACCGCGCTCTTCACTCCTCCAGAGTTGATAGGGCAGAACCTCAAGCAGGTCACTCGCCGTGCAACGCATGATCAATTCGGCCTCGCCGTCTTGATCTTCCACCTCCTGTTCCTCGGCCGGCACCCCTATTCTGGAAGGTTTCTGGGGATGGGGGAGATGTCGCCCGAGCGAGCGATCAGCGAGCACCGCTTCGCCTTCGGACGCAACGCAGCGGCCCTGCAGATGGCGGCCCCTCCTTTTGTGCCAGCGCTCGGCTTCCTCCCTCCCTCGGTGGGCGAATTGTTCGAGAGGGCGTTTGACCCTCATCCGGAGCGGGCAGGGCGGCCATCCGCCGAAGAGTGGACGCGGCATCTGCTGGGACTGCTCAAGCAACTGCGCACGTGCCCGAAGGACGCGAACCATCGCTACCCGAATCATCAGAACAGCTGCCCCTGGTGCAAGCTGCTCGCCGACGGGGGCCCCGCTTTCTTCCTGGGCCTCAATGCGGTGCTCCACCACACATTCAATGCACGCGCGGTCGACCTCGATTCACTCTGGGCCGAACTGTCTCGAATTCCCGCGCTCAATCTTCCAGCGAAGCCCACCGCGTCGCCCGCCCGGGTCGCCGCGCCGTTGCCAGCTGACGCAACCCAGACATTGGGGCGCATCGCGCTCGTGCGGTCCTTCTGTGCCATGACAGGCGCCATCGTCACGATGGGGGTATGGATTGGAGTGACGGCGTCCCCGCAGATGGGCCTCTTCCTTGGGATTCCAGCCGCGGTGTTCGTCCTGATAAGCAAGGTCTACTGGTGGTGGCTTCGTCGAAGCGACGTCGTCGACACGATTCTCCGTGAGCGGCAGGCCACGAACACCGCGGCACAGACCGCACTGATGAACGCACGGAAGGAATGGGAAGGGCTCGCGCCTCTCATCGCGACCACCCAGAATCACCGTGCACAACTCGAAACGTTGAGACGCGATTACATCCACCTGCAGCCAACGTTCGAGTCCGAGAACAATCAACTGATCAAGAGCAAGGAAGCGTCGCAGAAGCGTGACTTCCTCCGCAATGTGTTCATCCGGAACCATTCCATTCGAAACATCGGTGATGGACGGAAGGCGATGCTCCGCAGCTATCACGTGGAAACAGCTCTGGATGTCCTGACCCATCGAATCCTCGGAGTCGTTCCTGGATTTGGTCCTGCCCTGACAGACGCACTGACCGACTGGGCACGTGCTGTCGAAGCCCAGTTCCGTTTCGATGCCAGAAAAGGAGTGAGCGATCAGGAGCGCAATGCGCTCGTCGCCAGGTTCCTTCAACGACAAGCCCAGCTGAAGAGCAGGATCGAGCAGACCCTCGAGGAGCTGCGAACCCAGACGCGTACGATTTCGACCCAGCTCTCCACGGTACAGGAGCGACTCACCCACTGCCTCACGGCCGTTGCCCAGGCCCATCTGGACCTTGCCAGCCTTGCTCCAGGAAGTGCCTCGGGAACAAAGGTTCCGTTCTGGGGCGGGCGCGGCTACTGGACGATGCTCGCCACCCTGGTGGCACTTGCCCTCTTCGTGGCGGAAGGAGACGCGATCTACTCGGCGCTTACTGCGCCCATCTATGTCCGCCCTGAAGGCGCGGTTGTCGCTCCTGACGCACCGAAGCCAGTCGCTGAAGTCCTTCCCCCTCCGCTGCCCATTCCTCGTGACTGCGTCGTCAGGTCGACTCCAGCCGTGAGTGCTCTTCGCATGGGAACGGTCTCCGCCAACACGCCCCTCATCGTCACCGCGAAACAGGATGGGTGGAGGAAGGTCCTCTTGCCAGAGGGCCAGGAAGGTTGGACTGGGCCGCGCTGCTGGATGCGCCTCGCATCAACAGGCGGAGCCTGTAGAGGTGACGAGGACTGTTCGAGCACTCAATGCAGCCTTCCGCTCGAAGGCCAGAGCATGGGCCAATGCCTCTGACTCCGTTCGTTTCGCGGGTGATGCCCGCTGCGATGCGGGCTCGACGATGCGTCACCCTCATCTTGCCCTTGGTGTGCGGCTGTCCGTTGTCCTGGCAGAAGACCTAATGGCCTCGTAGATGCGAGGGGCTCCACTCCCGACGTCGGGACGTCTCCGGTCCATTCTCACCCGCCCTGGGCAAGTCCTCAACGCCCGGTCAGAGGGTGTGGCGAGCCTGGAGCCTTCGATGCTGCAACTCAAGGAATCGCGCTGTGGAGTCCTTCACGTCCGATGTCGAGAGCGGTGGGGCGGAAATGGAGGGTCATGAGGCGCTCGCGTGCGACTCGACATTTCTGTGCCGCCGCCTGGCACGGGGGAGGCGGGAGATGAAGGGCTTCTGCGCCGACGGGGCTCGGGGCTGAAGGGTGCCTCGGCCGACCCGTCCGCCCGTGGTTGGCTTCCGCTCACGTGCCTCCCGCGACCGTTGAGCCGTCACGGCGACTGTCGCGCCCATCGCTTTGCGACACTCGGTTGGGTTTGGCGCTCGAGGAGCGTGTCCCGAAGGAGGATGATGATGTTGCGTGTACCCGAGTCCGAGGTTGCGGTGGGTGAAGGCGTGGCACTCGAAGTGCGCGAGTCGCTCCCGTGGGACAGGCGTGCGGAGCTGGGCGGGTTGGCGGCGTTCAGTCAGACGTGCCGAGACGTGCTGCTGCGTCCCGTTTCGACTTTCGAGCGGATGAAGCCAGAGGAAAGCGTGGGGGGCTCCCTGCTCTTCGCGTTGCTCTGCTACGCCGTGGCCTGCTTCCCCACGTGCGGTCTCTACTTCCTCCTCGAGTCCTTGAGGGATGGCGACACCTGGAACCTCGGGCGAAGATACTTTGGCGCCAGGGACTCGGAGGTGAGGAGCTTCATCATCTACTTGGGGTTGTCACCACTGGTGTTGCCTGTCGTGACGCTCGTGGCCGCTGGGCTGGACCACGCGTTGTTGCGAGGGGGCGGATCTGCTCGTTCGTTCCACACGACGCTGCGTGGCCATGTCTTGTCTCTGGCGCCCTGCCTGGTAGGGCTGCTGCCTTGCTTCTCGTTGCCGGTGATTCCGCTCTGGTGCCTCGGGTTGCGCATCGTGGCGCACCGGAAGCTGCATCGCGTGAGCTGGACCCACGCCATGTTCGGTTCCCTGGGGTTCCCCATCGCCGTCGTCGTGGGATGGTTTCTGTTCATCAGCATCGTCTTGATGGCGTTCCTGTTGGACCCCATCGGAGGGTCCCTCGACAATGACTACCGCGACTACGACGGGGACGGCGTGTCGGATACGGGGTGAGGAGTTGGGTGCAGCATGGCCATGGGCCTGTGTGCGCGCGTCCGGCCATCTTGACGTGCTTTCTCTGGGAGCTGTCGACCCGTAGCTGGCTTCCGCTCACGGGCCGTCCGAGACTGCTGAGCCGTCACGGCGACGGTCGCGTCCATCAGGTCCCGGTGCAAGGTGTGGACCCTGCGCCGGGACGGTGGACTCTGGATGGACTCCCTCCGGGGGGCGCCTTGGCGGTCCTCGCTCTACCTGTCGCCGCGGACCCTGCGCTGGGGGAGTGGGCTCAAGAGGAACACGAGCACGAAGGCGAACGGCGCTGACGCCCCGGGAGTGGTCGCACATCCTCCGCTCGAGGAGGGTGGCTCCTTCACGGGAGGCAGTTCGATGCGCGGAGGCACGACGAAGGCACGAGCCTCCGACGTGTCGTGCGCGCCCTGGCTATCCCTGGCGAGGACTCGCCAGGGACAGGGGCCCGGAGCGAGCCGCTCCGCCTCTCCCGTGAGTTTGTGCGACGTTGCACCGGAGAGCGTGAAGGTGCGGATGATGCGCCCGTTCTGGTGCAGCTCCAGCACGTGCTCCAGGGTATCCCCATCGAGATCCTGGCCGGCCTGCCACCGGAAGGTGTCGAACCCTCCCTCCAGCCGCGTGCCATCGGCGGGCTCGAGGAGCACGGGGGCGGATGGGGCGTCGTTGATGGCGGCCACCTGGAGGGTCACCGTGGCCAACTCGGACGTGTTGACGCCATCGGAGACGCCGACGAGCGCGAGGCTCAGTCCGAGGCGGAGTGGGCCGAGGGACCGTGGCGAGGCAGGATGGATGACATGGTGTCCGGAACGAGTGGTGGGGACCTGCGATGGCTTCGCGCGGCGGCGAACTGACTGAGACCTGGGGGGCGTGAGTGCTATTGCAGCGTTCATGCCCGGGTAAGGATGTCTTGGTTTGATGGGTTCTGGGTGGGCAAATCGTGGCACGGTGACGTGCTACTGCTGGCAGGCCGCCCAGGCTGGGTCATCCCAGATGGGAGCAAGCAGCTCGGCTCGATGAATGGACAGGTGGCTTGGATGACCTGCCCTCCATCGCGGACGTGGTGGTTCCATTCCTGGGGCATGATTCAATCATGTGGCTGTGTCATGAATGATCCCCGCGGCATCGAGGCTGGAGGCCAGCAGGGGCGTCACGGTAACGGTGCCCCGCGGCCCGAGTCTGGAATCCCACGCCTTCCGGAGCCTTGAGATAGACATACACATCGATGGACGACGACAACATATGCGACACCGAACTCATGCGCCACGGGGGGGACGATCCCCGCATTGGGAATTCGAGACTCCGCATCCGCGTCGGCGGAGGCTCGGCGACGATGAAGTTCGCGATTTCTTGTTGGGTGACAAGGAGCCATCGCGGGACCTCTCGTCCGATGTCGTGGTCCATGAGTCCGGAGACGTCTCCCAGTCCGCCACGGGCAGTGGGCTGCTCGCCGTGCAGCTCCTGCCGTGTGCAACCGTGTTCGACACGTGCTGCCGGGGACCGACGTCGATGAGTGGGGGCGCCACCCATGGCATCACTCCGGCGTTGACGTGGCAGGTCTCGTGAACCGGGACGTCGCCTTCGCGTGACGGCCTCGGGGTTCCTTGTCGCGGAGTCGGGTCGCGGACATGTGCGCACGGGGCGCCGCTCGCTTCTACCCGAGCATCTGTGCTTCTGATGGTCCCATGTTCATCATGTACCGCACCCCCGGCTTCGCAGCGGCTCCCTCACGCCACGGAAGCGGTGCGTGCGCACCGCGGGTGGAACCCGGCCTCTGCGCGCGGTCGTCTTGCTCCCGCTGCACGGATGCCGGGGGCCCGTTCTGACCGCCCAGGCCGTCGAGAAGCCGAAGCTGCGCGGCGTGCTGCACCAGTTCGCGGCCGTGGGTGCGCTGGGCGCCGGTGCGGTGCTGGTGTCCATGGCGCCCACGCTTCGGACCGCCACCGCCGCGGGGTTGTATGCCATCAGCCTTGTCGTGTTGTTCGCGGTCAGCGCCACCTACCACCGCGTGGACTGGTCCGTTCGCGCCCGGGCCTGGATGCGGAAGATGGACCACGCCTCCATCTTCATCCTCATCGCCGGTACGTATACGCCCATCGCCTTGATTGGCCTCTCCGGTGCCGCGGGCGACAGCCTGTTGCTCGCCATCTGGTCCGGCGCCCTGCTGGGGGTCGTGAAGTCGCTGTTCTGGGCCCACGCCCCAAAGGTTCTCACCGCCGCGCTTGCACTCGCTGTCGGCTGGACGCTGGTGCCCTATCTCGGCGAGGTGCGCGCCGCACTCGGTGGCGTCGAACTGACGCTCATCCTCCTGGGGGGCGTCGCCTATACGTCCGGCGCCCTCGCCTATGCCTTGAAACGCCCCGACCTCCGCCCCGGCGTCTTTGGCTATCACGAGCTGTTCCACGCGTTGACCATCGTCGGCGCCCTGTTTCACTTCGTCGTCGTGCTGCGGCTCGTGCGCGCTGCGGGTGCGTAGGGCGGATTCAAGCGGTCGTCGCGACGCGTCCTCGAGCGACATGGCATCGTCTGCGGCATGCGCCGACGCGGCAACTGCTACGACAACGCGACCATGGAGAGTGGGTTCAGCACGCTCAAAAACGAGTTAGGAGAGGTCTTCGAGAGCCCCGTAATGCGAAGGTGAAGCTGTTCGACGACATCGAGGTCTTCAACAATCAGCAGCGTACGTACTCGGCAATCGTCTACGCTGCGCCGGCCGAGTTTGAATAGGCAGCGGCATCGTCAACCTGTCCACCGAATCGGCTCACGCCCAATGGCCATCTCCATCTGCCGGTGCCTCTGCCCGAACCAATCCACTCTTGGCGTCGGCTCCTTCCTTTCTTCCTCCTTCGCCATTGGCCCGAACGTTCCAGCGTTGCCCGGATAGACGTATCGGTGCCCTCCGCGTACTTGGCTGAGGATGTCATTGTCGCCTCACCCCTACGAGGTATGGCGGAGGTAGTTGCTTTGTATTGGCATGTGGATCTGTGCCAATCGCTCCCACGCCGTGCGCGGGTGATATCGCGCAGGTCAGACACCGTCAGTATCTGGTCAATGAAGTCATCGCTCCCGCGGATGTCCGGGAGCAACACACCCTCGTGCGTCTCACGTGTCTCGATGATGACGCGCAGGGTCGACCCCTGTCTGTCTTATGGGAGCGCGAGCTCGCTGCTCGGGTCGTCCGACCCCACCAGGGTGGACTGGGACCTCCTGCGCGTTTCGACGAGCCCCGTCACTTCGCCGCGTATCTGCACGCGCTCAAGTGGAGCTCCGTCACCGCCACCGACGCCCGGCTCTTCCAGGCTCCGTTCCGCGCTGGCATCCACTTGATGAATCACCAGCTCACACCTCTCAAGAAGGCGCTCGAGCTGCCTCGGGTGAATCTCTTCATCGCCGATGACGTGGGTCTCGGAAAGACCATCGAGGCTGGACTCGTGTTGCAGGAGCTCATCCTCCGCCAGCGCGTGGACCGCGTCCTCATCGTCTGCCCGGCGTCGGTGACGCTCCAGTGGCGCGATGAGATGGAGAAGCGCTTCGGTCTGCGCTTCGAGATCTTCAACAGCGAGTTCGTCTCCCGCCGCCGTCAGGAGCGCGGCTTCCAGGTCCCCGTCTGGGCCACACACTCACGCTTCATCGTGTCGTACCAGACGCTGCGGCGCAGCGAGTACTTCGAGCCGCTGAAGACCCTCCTGGAGGAGAAGGGCCACCACAAGTCCTTGTTGGTGCTCGACGAGGCACACGTCGTCGCGCCCGCCTCGGCCAGCCGGTACGCCATCGACACGGAAACCACTCGCAGCATCCGCTCACTGGCGGAGCGCTTCGAGCACCGGCTCTTCCTCTCCGCGACGCCCCACAATGGCCACTCCAACAGCTTCTCCGCGCTGTTGGAGATGTTGGACCCACAGCGCTTCACTCGGGGCACCCGCGTCCGGGAATCACAACTGGCTCCCGTCATGGTGCGCCGGCTCAAGGGCGACCTTCGCGCCTTGGGCAGTGCACAGCGCTACCCCGAGCGACACGTCGTGGGCGTGCGGCTGATGCATGACTCGGGACGTTGGCACGCCGAGTGGCTCGCCCCGGACGGGAAGACCGTCGAGCAGCGTATCGATCTGGGCGAAGCTTCCGCACCGGAACTGGAACTCTCCCAGAAGCTCGCTCGCTACACGGAGCTCATGGCCCCCGGCACGAAGCAGGGTCGCCTGGTCTTCATCAACCTCCAGAAGCGCCTCCTCTCCAGCATCGAGGCGTTCCACCGCACCCTCTCCATCCACGCCACGGCCTTCGGCGCGGGGGCGCTGGCTTCCGACGGTGGAGTGTTCACCGGCGACACGGCTCCTGAGTCCGAGGAGCACGGCGAGACGGACGACGCACTCGAGTTGTCGTTCGCGGAGTCCATCCACGAGCACAGTCAGCATCTGTCCGCGACCGTTCAGGCGCGCAAGCTCCTGGATGACATGCTCGCACTGAGTGCTCGGTACCGCGCTGCCCGGGACGCGAAGCTGCGGGCTCTGCTCCACTGGATTCGCGAACACCAATGCCCGCTCACTCGAGGCGCCGCCTGGAAGCCTCGCCGGGTCATCGTCTTTACTGAGTATGGCGACACGCTCCGCTACCTCAAGGAGCAGCTCACCGCCGCCTTCGAGGGGACCCAGCGAGGTGATGAGCGCATCCTCACGCTGACGGGTGGCATCGATGATGTGAAGCGCGCGCAGGTCCAGGCCGCCTTCAACGGCTCGATGGAGGAGTTCCCCGTGCGGGTCCTCCTCGCGACGGACGCCGCGCGCGAAGGTATCAATCTGCAAGGACACTGCGCGGACCTCTTCCACATCGACGTTCCGTGGAATCCCTCACGCATGGAGCAGCGCAACGGTCGCATCGACCGTGCCTTGCAGCCCGCGACCACCGTGCGCTGTGGCTACTTCGTCTACGGCCAGCGCGCCGAGGATGTGGTGCTCGACACCCTCGCGCGCAAGGTGGAGACCATCAC
The DNA here is from genome assembly GCF_000331735.1 of Myxococcus stipitatus DSM 14675. Lineage (GTDB taxonomy): Bacteria > Myxococcota > Myxococcia > Myxococcales > Myxococcaceae > Myxococcus > Myxococcus stipitatus. The sequence continues at coordinate 3,001,620 of NC_020126.1, forward strand.
ACGCGAGCTGGGCAGCCTGGGCTGTGTGCTGATGGACCAGATGCACGATGCCCTCGCCTCGGGCATCACGAAGAGCACGATGGAGCGGCTCTCCCGCGCCGCGATCTCGACCCGCACGGAGGTGACGAAACGAGAGCTGGAGTCCCAGCGCTCGCTCCAGTCCCTGCGCAAGGAACTGGATGCGATTGGAGAGCTCCGCGATCGCAGCGGCAAGGTGATGGACTTCAATCCCGTCCTGCTGCGCGATGCGCTGGACGTGGGGTTCGAGCTGGCTGGCGCGGGCCGGTTGGAGCGGGAGGCCATCACGGAGGAGGGCCGGACGCTGGAGGCCTGGAAGGTCCCCGTACTTCCCGCTTCGTGGAACACGACCCTGGATTCCATTCGTCCACGCCGGGAGCTCGACGAGGCACCGTGGGAGTGGCGCAAGCGCCCCCTGTCTCCCGTCGTCTTCGAGGCCCCTCCAGGCGTTTCCAGCAAGCTCGTCCACCTGCATCTGTCCCATCCACTCGTTCAGCGGGTGCTCCAGCGGTTCCTGGCGCAGGGGTTCTCCGCGAACGACCTGAGCCGTGTCACGGTGGTCCAGACCCAACGCGACGCAGTGGCGCGCGTCATCGTCTTCGGGCGGTTGTCGCTCTTTGGCGAGGGCGCCGCGCGGCTCCATGACGAGGTGGTCTCTGTTTCAGCACGGTGGCTGGATGGCGGCGGCCGCGGGCACCTGAAGCCCTTCGCGGACGAGGCGGACCGCAAGGTCATCGACCAACTGGAGACCACGCTGGCGGAAGCACCCGCGCTCTCCGCGATACCGAAGGCCGTCCAGAAACGGCTGCTCGCCAGTGTCGAGGGCGACTTCTCGAAGCTCTGGCCTGCCATCGAGGAACAGGCCTCGGTGCGAGAGCAGGGGGCCCGCAAGAAGCTGGCGGCGCGGGGAGCCTCCGAAGCCAAGGCGCTGACTGAGATTCTCCTGACGCAGCAGGAGGCCATCCGGGAGGCACTGGGCGCGCAGCTCGAGCTCTCGCTCGACGCTCGGGCGGAGCAGGACCAATGGAGGAGGGACAAGGTGCACCTCGAACAGCGATTGGCAGCGCTCGGAAGGGAACTCGTCGAACAGCCTGAATCCTTGAAGGCCACCTATGCCGTTCGGGTCGCACGTCTGGTTCCCGTAGGCATGGTCTACCTGTGGCCGGGGGCTCGCTGATGAATGGCCAGAACCTTGGCGGGGACGTCGAGCGTCGCTATCACCAGATATGGATGGGGATGGCGCAGCCCATCGAAGGACTGGTGGTCTCCATCCCGGTCCTCGAGGACGCGCAATGCATGCAGCGCCTGCCGGTGTCCGCGCAGTCGCGGTTCGTGCTGCTGGCAGGTCGGGAGTCACCTCGTGTGACGGATGTCCCGCGCTTCCTCCGGGAGGTGCTGGGCTACAGCGAGGATGATTTCACCACGAGGTTTCCGGAGGACCTCCAGCTCGATATCGCGGAGGGGCAACAGACCCTCAAGCCCACGCGGGGGCTGTTGCGACGAGGACCTCCGCCCTCGAAGCCGGAAGGGTTGCCGGATGACTCCACGCCCATCAGCCGTGCCGCGGAAGGCTTCGCGCTCCTGACCTGGGAGCTGCCGGCCGGATTGGACCTGGACAAGAAGGAAGACACCACGGGCACGTGGTTCTACGAGCCCACCGCCAAGTTCGACCGCCTGCTGCGCGCGGCGCGTGTCCCCATCGGCCTGCTGTTCAACGGGGACTCCGTGCGTCTGGTCTACGCGCCCCACGGGGAGACGTCTGGGCACATCACCTTCCGGTTCAAGGACCTCGTCACCGCCAGCGGTCGTGCGCTGTTCGACGCGATGGTGATGCTCCTGCACGCGCGCCGCTTCTTCGGCGTGCTGCCCGAGCATCAGCTTCCCGCGCTCCTGGAGCAGTCTCGCCGCCGTCAGGCGGATGTCACCGACGAACTGGCCGACCAGGTCCTGGAGGCGCTCGGCATCCTTCTCACGGGGTTCGAGACGGCCGCCGAGCGCGATGGCTCCCGGGCCCTGGATGAGGCGCTCTCTCGAGGTGAGGACCATGTCTACGGCGGGCTCCTCTCCACGCTCTTGCGGCTCGTCTTCATCCTCTACGCGGAGGACCAGGGCCTGCTTCCCGTGGACCAGGAGCCCTACCGCGATGACCTGTCGGTGAAGGCACTCCACGCACAACTCATCGAGGACTCCAGCCAATACCCCGATTCGATGAACCGGCGCTTCGGTGCATGGCCACGGTTGCTGGCGCTCTTCCGGTGCATCTACCTGGGGGCCTCGCACGACAAGCTGCGAATGCCAGCACGGCGCGGACAGCTCTTCGATCCTGACGAATTCCCCTTCCTGGGGAGTGCGGGTTCCGCCGATGCGGACCTGGACGCGCGGGTGCCACCCATCGATGACGAGACGGTCCTCCAGGTCTTGGAGCGACTCATCTTCCTCAAGGGACAGCGGCTGAGCTTCAAGTCGCTCGACGTGGAGCAGATCGGCTCTGTGTACGAGGGCCTGATGGGCTTCCACGTGAAGCGCCTGACCGGTGCTGGAATCTGCCTCAAGCCGTCGAAGGTATGGGTCTCCGCGGACGAGGTGCTGGCCCAGCCCGCGAAGCGGCGTGCGGCATGGCTGGAAGGGGAGGCGGGCCTCGACGCGAAGGCGGTGAAAGCCTTGTCGAAGGCGTTGGCGCAGGCTTCGACACCTCAGATGGTCCTGACCGCTCTGGAGCCGTACCGCGTGAAGGGGGCCGAGACGCGACGAGCCTCCCAACTGGTACTTCAGCCTGGCGATGAGCGGCGACGGACCAGCAGCCACTACACGCCGCGAAGTCTGTCTGCGCCCATCGTCCGCCGGGCTCTGGAGCCCTTGCTCAAGACGATGGGGCCGAAGCCGTCTTCAGAACGGCTCCTCAACCTGAAGATCTGCGACCCAGCCATGGGGTCGGGTGCGTTCCTGGTGGAGTCCTGCCGCTTTCTCGCGGACCAGGTTGTCGCTGCCTGGACACGTGAGGGCGTGCTGAAGCGCGACAAGCACGAGGATGAGGTGATGCGGGCCCGCCGGCTGGTGGCCCAGCGATGCCTGTATGGCGTGGACAAGAACCCATGGGCCGTGAAGCTCGCGAAGCTATCGCTGTGGCTCGTGACGTTGGCGAAGACGGAGCCCTTCACCTTCCTGGACCATGCGCTCAAGTGTGGGGATTCATTGGTCGGGCTCGACTTGGATCAGCTTCAATCGTTCCACTGGGACCCAAGCAGCAAGAAGCAGTCGGAGCTGCCCTGGGCGTTCATCTCGAAGGCGCTGAAAAGCTCGTTGGAGAAGCGCGAGAAGATCCTCCAGCTCGCGCTGGAGCTGGAAGGGCCGGAGCGCAAGCCGCTGCAGTTGGACCTGGAGCCGGGGCGGATGAAGGAGGGGCTCCTCCGCGATGCGGACGTGGCATTGGCGGACATCAAGCGGATCGCCAATGCGTGTGTCGGGGCGTTCTTCGCTCATGGTTCGGACAAGGCGCGAGAAAAGGAGCGCATCCGCCGGTTGGACCTGATTGGGGCGTGGCTGTCCATGGCGAAGAATGGGGTTCCGCCTCCCATCCCGGCAGAGATCGCTGCGTTCTCCGCTCCGTCATGGGCGTTCCACTGGCCGCTGGAGTTTCCGGAGGTCTTCCATGGGAGCCGACCGGATCCGCTCGACAACGCGCAGCCCAACAAGGCTGCATGGGTCGATGGGTTCGTGGGGAACCCGCCGTTCGCGGGGAAGAACGCCATCATCGAGACGGGTGGTGAGAACTACCTCCCTTGGCTCCAGTCGGTTCATGAGGGGGCGCACGGCAACGCGGATCTCTCCGCACACTTCTTCCGTCGCGCGTTCCATCTGCTGGGGGAACACGGCAGCTTTGGATTCATCGCGACCAATACCATCGCGCAGGGGGACACGAGGGCCACGGGATTGAAGTACCTGGTGGACCACGGCGGCCACGTCTACGACGCCGTGCGCTCGATGAAGTGGCCGGTGGCCGGCGCCAACGTCTCCGTGGCAGTCGTACATCTGGCGAAGGGGCATGTCTCCGGCTTGAAACTGGAGCCGCGCCTGGATCGCTTCCCTGCGCAGTGCATCAGCTCTCGGCTACGTAGCAAACCGGAACGCCCGGATCCCGTGGCGATTGGTGCGAATGCTGGCAAGAGCTTCGTTGGGACGTACGTCTTGGGAATGGGGTTTGTGCTTAGCCCCGAGCAGCGCTCGACCCTGGTCTCGAAATCATCAAGGAACGCAGCGCGCATCTTTCGCTACGTGGGTGGCGAGGAACTCAACTCTGACCCGAGCCCAGAACTCGAAAGGCACGTCATTAACTTCGGACAAATGGAGCTGGAAGAGGCAGAGCGATGGCCTGACCTTCTTCGCATCGTGAAGGACTTGGTTTGGCCGGAGCGCATCAAGCTCAAGGGCAATGCCGACGGCAAGAGGCGAAAGAAATACTGGTGGCAGTATGGACGATACACTCCCGCCCTCTATGAGGCCCTGCATCCGAGAACACGCTGCCTTGCTAGTTCCCGCGTGTCGAAGCACCTGATGTTCTCCTGGCAGCAATCCTCTACGATCTTCAGTGAGGGCGTCGTTATCATTCCAGTGGAGCAAGACCACTGGCTTACGGTGTTGCAATCACGTGTACATGAGGTCTGGGTCCGACTTCTGTCATCATCGCTCGAGGACCGTCTTCGTTATGCCCCTAGTGATTGCTTCGAGACCTTCCCCTTTCCTGACTTCGGGAATGCATCAGCGCTCGACCGCATCGGCGAGCGGCTCCACTTCGAGCGCAGCCAGTACATGCAGGCCCACAACATCGGCCTGACGACGACATACAACCGGCTCAAGGACAAGTCCGTCACCGACGCCGCGACGCAGCGTCTGCGGGACCTGCACATGGCCGTGGACCAAGCCGTCCTGGACGCCTACGGCTGGAACGACATCCTCGTCCCTCCGTACTGCGGCGCCACTCCGAAACAGCTCGAAGCCTTCGAGGACGAAGTCCTCGACCGCCTCTTCGACCTGAACGCCCAGCGTGCCCACGAGGAAGCCCATCCCACCGCCCGCCGTCCCGCGAAGTCCCGCGCCCAGACCGCCTGAGCCCTCCCATGAATGTCCCTGACACGGGAGCGGTTCGCTCCCACCTCATCGATGCGCTCGAAGCGGACCTCGTGGGTCCGTTCCACAAGCCTCCAGGCGCTCCCGTCTCGGACGCCACGGAAGTGCTCCGCACGCCACCGTCCCGCTGGTACCTGACGGGCTTCCTCGTCCCGCTCGACCAGGGCGTCATCGAGGACGACCCCGACGACGAGGAAGACGACCTGGCCGCGGGCAATGACGACGATGACGAGGAATCCTCTCGCCCCGACCCGACCGCCAAGAAGGTGCGCCGCCTGCCCGCGTCCATGGGCCTGTCCGTCTTCGTCCCCGCGGGTACAACCCAGCTCACCGCCCACGTCTGCTGGGCGGACTATCAGCGCCTCGAAGCAGAGGGGCGGAAGCACTGGCGCCGCACCTTCCACCAACGCACCGTCACCCTGTCCCTGAGCGACGCGGCCCTCCGGGAAGGCCTGTCCCTCCAGGACAGCGGGGGCCTTCGCCTGGAAGGCCACGCAGAGAAGACGCACGAAGGCGAGCTCGCGGTCGCCATCTTCCTCGTCAATGCCCGCTCGCCCACCATCACCTCCGCCGACCGGGACGAGGCCTATGTCTTCCAGACCCACCTCGCCCTCGAATGCGAGCAGGGCTTCGTCAGCCGACAGGACTCCAGCGACGCCAACAGCGAGGACGATGACGACCGTGTCAACGACCTCCAGTTCCGTGACCGCCAGCGGTGGGCTGTGGGGCATGGCATCTCCGTGCGCGTCCCATCCACCTCCGTCCCCGTCACCCGCGTGGAAACGGACTGGCTGCCACGCGTCGAGGTGCTGCCTGTCGAAGCGCGGCAGATTGACGAAGTCACGGTGGGCATGGAGCAGCTCGCGGCGTTCACGAACCCCTCGGAGGCCGTAGCGGCCCTGCTTCCCCTGGTCCGGACCTACCGTGAATGGGTGGCCACTCAGTCCACGCTCGCTGTCGGCGGCGAACGCCGCGAGGAGACTCGGGATGAGCTCATCCGCAGGGCTCGCCGCGCGGCTGACCGCATCGAGGAGGGCATCCAACTCCTGACACGGGAACCTCTCGCGTTCGACGCCTTCCGCTGGATGAACAGCGTCATGGCCCAGTCGGAACGCAAGGTCCGGCAGGAAGAAGCACCTCGATGGCGTCTCTTCCAGCTCGCCTTCATCCTGCTGAACCTCCCCTCCGTCGAGCACGAAGGCCACGCGGACCGAGAGCTCGTGGAGCTCATCTTCTTCCCCACCGGCGGCGGAAAGACGCAGGCCTACCTGGGCCTCATCGCCTTCACGCTGCTCCTGCGCCGCCTCCGAGGGCAGGCCCACCTCCACGGCGGCCTGGGCGTGGCCGTGCTGCTGCGCTACACGCTGCGGCTGCTCACGCTCGACCAGCTTGGCCGCGCCGCGACACTCATCTGCGCGCTCGAGGTGCTCCGCCAGCAAGAGCCGAAACGCCTGGGCGCCGTGCGCTTCTCCATCGGACTGTGGGTCGGCCGCTCCGCGACCGCCAACACGCTGGAGCAGGCCTCCACGCAAATCACCGAGTACAAGAACGACAACAGCGCCCGCGCGCAATCTCCGTTCCCGCTCGCCACCTGCCCCTGGTGCGCCACGCCGTTCGAACGGGAGTGCTTCATCCTCCGGCCGTCCAAATCCAAACCCGAGGAGGTGCTCGTCGGCTGCGCCAGCATCGCGTGTGCCTTCAACCTGGGCCGCAATCCGGAAGGACTCCCCGTCCTCTTCGTCGACGAGCAGATCTACCGCGAGCTGCCGTGCTTCCTCGTCGCCACCGTGGACAAGTTCGCCATGCTGCCGTGGCGCGGAGAGACGGGACTCCTCTTCGGTCGCGTCCTGGGTCGCACCGGGAAGCGCTTCGTCGGTCCGTGCAGCGATGCCGCGGATGTGAAGGCGGCCCTCGTGACGCTCCCGAAGGGGCTGTCTCCCCCGGAGCTCATCGTGCAGGACGAACTGCACCTCATCTCCGGCCCGCTGGGCTCCATGGTGGGCCTCTACGAAGGCGCTGTCCTGACGCTCGCGCCCCGCGCGAAGCTGGTGGCCTCCACCGCCACCGTCCGCCGCTCCCGACAACAGGTGAGTCGCCTCTATGGACGGGACGTCGCGCTCTTCCCTCCGCCAGGCGTGGATGCCTCCGAGACGTTCTTCGCCTCCGTGGGCAAGAAGGGCGCGCGCCAATACATCGGCGTGGCGGCACCCGGGCGCCCCATGAAGGCCGTCCTGCTGCGCGTCTATGTCAGCCTGCTCGCCGCCGCCGCGCGTGGCGAACACCTCCACGGTGCCGTGAGCGCGGACCCGTACCTGACGCTCGTCGGCTACTTCAACAGCCTGCGGGAGCTGGGCGGCATGCGCCGGCTGGTCGAGGACGAGGTGCGCCGACTGGTGATGGACCGCGTCCGCCGTCGTCCCGTGGACTTCGGCACCGAGGCCGAGCATCCCTGGTACCGGGGCAGGACCATCCGCGGCGAGCCCATCGAGCTCACCAGCCGGGAGAAGACCGCCGACATCAAGGCGTCGAAGAACCGCCTGGAGCTCACGCACGGCCAGCCCCAGAGCATCGACGTCGTGCTCGCCAGCAACATGATCTCCGTCGGCGTGGACATCGACCGGTTGGGACTCATGGTCGTGGCGGGACAGCCCAAGACGACCAGCGAGTACATCCAGGCGTCCAGCCGCGTGGGCCGCAAGATGAACAAGCCCGGCCTCGTGGTGACGTGCCTCAACGCGGCCAAGCCCCGCGACCGCAGCCATTACGAGCGCTTCGGGACGTACCACGAGTCGTTCTATCGCTTCGTCGAAGCCACCTCGGTGACGCCCTTCTCGGCACCGGCGCTCGACCGGGGGCTCGCGGGTGTCGTGGTGGCGCTGGGCCGGCTGTTGGACACCGCCATGACCGCGCCCCTGGAGTGGAAGTCCCTGCAGTCGCATCGGGACGCGCTGGAACAGGCGCTCGACGCCCTGGCGAAGCGCGCGGGCCGAGGGCTGCCCAAGGAGGAGTCGGAGCGCGCCAGCCGCATCGTGATGCAGCGCGCGCAAGGCCTGCTCGACTCGTGGCGCAACATCATCGAGCAGGCGAAGAAGGACGCCGCCCAGCGCGCGTACTCGCCCTACGACCCGGCGGGAAAGGGGCTCAAGCCCCTGCTGCGCGGCTTCCTGGACTCCACCGACAACCTCACCCAGGACGAGCTCGAGTTCGACGCGCCCACGTCCATGCGTGACGTGGAGTCCTCGGTGCACCTGTGGATTTCACGTCAACCCCTGGGCGGTTACCGCGCCCCGAAGGCGGCAACGGAGGAGGTGGCGAATGACGAACCGTAGGAAGTGGACCAAGGCCCGCTCGACGCGGCCGCCAGATGGGCGCGTGCGCCAGAGCCAGGTGGTCTCCACCTTCGGCCCGGGCAGCATGCTGGACCTGCTCAACGACGCGGTCCTCGTGGGCGGTCTGGACTTCTGGCGTCTCAAGGGCCAGGGCGAAGTGGTCAACGAGCCCCGGCTGCTGGAAATCGTCGAGCCGCTCTACCACCGCAACAAGTGGCCGCTCAGCAAGGAGGCCCCCTTCCGCAAGCCCCCCGCCGGGGATGAGCGAGAGCCGACGGAGTCCTGCGGCATCCAGGTGTATGAGTTCCCGCGCTGGTTCGTCTGCCAGAACCCCCACTGCCGCACACTGGTGCGGGCCAACAGCCTGGAGCGCGTGAACCAGGAGTACCGCCACCGCTGCGCCGGAGTGGATGCGAAGCCTGAGCGCTGCGTGCCGGTGCGCTTCGTCGCGGCCTGTCCGCGGGGGCACCTGTCGGACATCGACTGGACCTGGTGGATGCACGAGCGCAAGCCTTGCGACGCCCCACAGCTCAAGCTCGAGGAGGGCGTGAGCGGTGACTTCAGTGACATCGAGGTCGTGTGCTCGACGTGCGGCAAGCGCAGGCGCCTCATCGACATGACTCACAAGGAGCAGCAGGACTTCTGCGAAGGGGAGCGGCCCTGGCTGGGATTGGAGGCGCGGGAGCGCTGTGGCGAGAAGCAGCGACTGCTGGTCCGCACCGCCAGCAACGGCTACTTCGCGCAGACCACCAGTGCCATCACCATCCCTGAGCCGGAGTCGCTCCGGCGCAAGGTCCAGTCCGCGTGGAGCATCCTCCAGTCCGCCACCGCGGAGACCCTGCCGGCCTTCCGGACCATTGCCCAGGTGCAGGCGGCGCTCGGCTCCGCCTCCAACGCGGAGGTGCTCGCGGCCATCACCGCGGAGCGCGAGCACACGCCTGAAGCCGTCCCGGAGATTCGCACCGCGGAGTGGCTCCAGTTCCTCGCGCAGCCCCAGGAGAAGCCCGGCGAGATGCCCAGGGACCGCACCGAGGTCTTCTGGGCTCGGCGCATCGCTCGGCCCCAGGGGCTGCCCTCGCTGGTCGAACGCGTGGTGCTGGCGCGACGGCTGCGAGAGGTCCAGGCCCAGGTCGGCTTCACGCGGCTGGAGCCCCTGTCGAAGGACCTCCAGGGGCGCTACGACCTGGACGTGGCGCTCGCACCGATGTCACTCCACCGGGACTGGGTCCCCGTCACGGAGATGCAGGGCGAGGGCATGCTGCTGGTGCTCGACGAGCCGCAGGTGCATGCGTGGGAGATGTCCGAGCCCGTGCTGCGGCGCGAGGAGGTGCTCCGGGCCGGGTATGAGCGCTGGAAGCAGGGCTCCGGCTCGAAGCTCCCCTTCCCGGGCGTGCGGCTCTACCTGCTCCATTCGCTGGCGCACCTGGTGATGACGGAGGTGGCGCTGGAGTGTGGCTACCCCGCGAGCTCCATCCGCGAGCGGCTCTACTGCGCGCCGCACAGCGACGCCGTCCCCATGGCGGGCATCCTGTTGATGACGGGCACCACGGGCGCGGAAGGCACGCTGGGCGGCCTGGTGGAGGAGGGCCGGCGACTGGGGCAGCACCTGGCCCGGGCGCTGGAGGACGCGCGCCTCTGCTCCAACGACCCGGTCTGCGCGCACCACGAACCCACGGGCCGGGATGACCGCGACCTGGAGGGCGCCGCGTGCCACGGGTGTCTCTTCCTCCCCGAGTGCTCCTGTGAGCGCTTCAACCAGTACCTGGATCGCGCGCTCGTCGTGCCCACGCTGGGCCACGAGGACGTCGCCTTCCTGAAGACGCCGTGGACCTGAGCGGCGGGGCGACGTCGGACCTGGAGCGGCTGCCCGAAGCCCTCCAGCGAGCCGCCACGGAACATCGAAGGGGGCGTGCTGCTGGAGGACACGGGCTCGAGCCGCATCCAGGGACACCCGGGCCTCAGTAGGGCCAGAAGCGCGTCACGAAGGGGACCGCCTCGGTCGCTCCCGGCGCCGTGTGCAGGCCCGCGACCCGGAAGAAGCCCTCCGCGTCGACCACCGCGGCCATGGGCTGCTGAGCTCCAGACAAGTCCGGGCGGTGACTGCGCAGCTTCGTCCCGTTCGCGGAGATGTGGACGAGCCCTATCTCCGAGCCGCCGACCTTGGATGGGTCCAGGGTGGCCACCGCGATTTCGCCGCCCGGAAGCACTCCCGAGCCCGCCAACATGTCCCGCCCGTAACCGGGGGGCGTGCTGGCGCCCTGGGACCCCTGTACGCCGAAGGACGCATCCACGGCGCCCGTCGCGTCGAACTGGGACAGCGTCACTCCATAGCTCGTGCCGTGCTCACCCGAGGCGGTGCCCGCGACCACCAGCACCTTGCCTCCCGCCACCGGATACAACTTCCTGGGACCCCGCGAGGCGGTGGCCGAGGCGGGGGGGACGAAGTTGAAGGTGACGTCCCGCTCCCCGTTCGCCCGATAGCGCCGGAGCGTCATGCCTTCGGCGTGCTCGTACGTCGTCCCGCCCAGGAGCAGCGCATCGTCCGCGAGCACGAGCACGACGCGCGCCGTGTCGCCCCGACCATAGTTCTCGAGGACCTGCCCGTCGGTGCCGAAGGACGGGTCGAGCTGCCCCGTCGGCAGCAGGCGCACCATCAACTGGTCCGAGTCCGTCCCCTTCACCGTCCCCGCGCCCACGAAGCGTCCCTGGGAGTCCACGGCGACCGAGCTCAGCCAGGAGGTGCCCATGGTGTGCTGGAAGGTCCACACCCCGGCGTTGCCGAAGGTGGGGTCCAGCGCCCCCGTGGCGGTGAGCCGGACGAGCAGCAGGCTCTGACGCTTGAGCGCCGTGCAACCATTCGTGTCGGCGACAGCGCTGCCGGCGAGCACCAGCCGCCCATCAGGGAGCAGGGTGGCCGCCTCGAGCGCGTCGTCGCCGCCACACACGTCGATGACCCGCGTGCCCTGGGTGCCGAACGAGGCGTCCGGAGTTCCATCTGGCAGCAGCCGCGCCACCAGCACATCCCTGGAGCCCGCCGCACCGGTGGAGCCCACGAGAATCCACTTCCCATCCGGCTGCACCGCCATGTCCCGGATGCTCACCGAGGGAAGTCCCAGCGCCGGAAGCACGAGCCCCTCCGTGCCGAACGAGACATCCACGGCGGCTGGACCCGGCTGGACCTCCACCATCACATCCAGTGTGAAGCGACCTGCCCCGCTTTCTCCCACCACGCGAATGGGGAAGCGGCCATAGGGCGCGAGTTCCTCCACCCGGAGGTGGAACGTGCCCGTCTTCTCGGTTTCCGTCACGAATACCGGCGAGGTCTCCACCTTGATGTGAGCAGGCAGCCCCTGCAAGGTGAGGGCGATGGCCCCGACGAACGGCACCTCGCGTGTCACCTCGATGACGAGGGGAGTCCTGTCCTGCAGGGAGAAGCGCAGCGTCGGCTCGGACGGGACTCGAAGGGTGAAGGAGGGCGCGGGGGGCGGCTTGTCATCCGAGGCACAGCCCCAGGTCATGGAGCCCATTGCCACCAGGGCCATCAAGACCAGTCGGACGGGAACGACGGAAGAGCGACGCGTGAGAAGGCGCATGCCGCGGCACACTAGTACATCCGCACGGAGGTTTTGAGATGCGGGCCATCTTCATGTCGAGTCGCCAGCCGACCCCCGCTCCTGGATGTTGCGCCCGCCTCCCGTGTCAGGGGGTCAGCCACTCTCGAACGAGCTGTCTCACCGCGGGTCTCGCGAGCAACGTGGCGACGGCGTCACCGACGTTCTCGATGGCGGTTCGAAACGCTCGCTGAGCTGCATCGTCCAAGGGAACTCCGCTCCGGAGGTTCGCAGGCAGGTATCGATGCGCTCGCCCGATGATGAGCTCCGCTTGTGCTCCATGCGCCGCTGCATTGCGCAGCTCTCCGACTGTGTGTGCGGACTCGCAATCGGCCAGGGGGCGAAGCCCGGCGGGGAGTTTGGGCCGGTGCTCGGAGATGGCCTTCAGGAATGTGCGGGCCGGAGAGTTGTCCATCAGTTCAGCCACGGCCGGATAGTCCAGGCGGACCTTGGCTTGGACAAGATTCTCCAGGAACTCGGAAGCGCGCAGCAGGCGGAGCTTCGGCGTGGCAATGCCGCTCTGTGCCGCGACGAAGTCGACGATGGAGCCCGAGGCGGCCTCCTGGAGCCCAGGGGACAGGCCCTTGAGGGCATCGGTGAACCTCTGTCGCAACTCGATACTCCGTTGCTCCACCTGTCGGGTCGAGACGAGTGCATCGATGCGCTCGAGCACTGCCTCCGGCGACGGGCGCTCCTTGGGCGCGGGTCGCATCATCCATTGGAGGATGCCCATGACGTCCGTGTCCGAGTGCGCCGGAGCCGTGAGGCTGTCGGCGAGAGTGCGCCCGACGGAGTACATGTCTCCGTCGTGGCTCCATGCGGAGGCGCCCCTGTCCTTGACCTCGGGCGGAAGGAACTCCAGCACTCCCGCGAGCGCTGTCGTCCTGGCGATTTCGTCCACGGCGACACTCAATCCGAAGTCGATGAGGACAGGCTCGTTCTTGTTCCGGCGGATGAGGACGTTGGCCGGGCGGATGTCCCGGTGCACGATTCCGCAGTGGCGCAGTGCCGCCAGCGCACGCGTCAGTCCCTGGAGCACCAGAAGCGCGCCATTGGCTGTCAGTTGGCGGGCCTCGAGGGGCGTGCCCACCACCCACTCATAGACGACCAGCCCTACCTCGGGCGCGGAAGGGTCGATGCCGGTTCCGAAGAGGCGCGGGAGGTAGGCTTGCGCCTCGCGAACCGCATCACCCGAGGCGCTGTTGAGACGCTCGAGCAGGGTGACCTCGCGGATGAAGCGCTGTTCCGCTTTGGAGTCCGTGAGCCGGACCCGGCGGACGGCCGCTGATTTTCCATCGAAGAGGCCTTCGTACACGCTCGCCTGTCCGCCCAGGGTGTTCTCGGTCCCGTTCGCCGGAGGCGCGACGAGCCGACGGAGGCCGAGGCGGTTGAGGGAGCGACGGTCCGTTTCATCGGCGAAAGGTTCGGGTCCGCTCGCACGCGCGAGCAGGAGTCGCTCGAGGAGCGGCAGGTCGAACGAGTCATCCTTGCGAAGCACCCGCTGTCGTTGGAGAAGCGCGAAGGCATCCTCCACGCGCTGCTTCTGGATGCTGACCGCGTGACTCCAGTCCTGGAGCGTCACATGGATGAACTCCACCTTGTCGACGCGCAGCTTGGGAAGCTCCCCACCCAGCGCGCGCACGTGGGCCCAGGCCATCGCGACGGGGAACGTCTCCGAGGGGCGCCAGACGTTCTTGTCATCGCTCTCGTTGAGCACATCCCGCACGTAGCTCCAGAGCGTGGTCTCGGTGCCCGCATCATCCGCCTCCACCAGCCGCTGGACCGCGCGCTCGACGTCCTCCACCGTGAACCAAGGGCGCCCTTCCTGCAGACAGGTCGTGGCGATACGGTCGAGCAGGCTGCCCAGGATCCACAGGTTGCCTGCCTGTCGTGCCAGGACCTCGCGTGCCTCCGTCGTGCTCTGCAGGCCGATCTCGCCTTGGGTCATCCTCAAGAGTTGATTGAGCTCGTCCGCACGGATTCCGTCAGCGGTCACCGCGTCGCTGATGGCCCCGAGGAGATTGGCGCCCATCAGCTCGGGCAGGTGTGCCTGGCCCACGAGGCCGAGGAGGAGCGTGGCGCGGGTGTCGCTGGGCTGTGCCCATGAGGACTCGAGACGGGCCTTGAGTGCCTCACCCAGCCGTCTCGGGTCACTGGAGAGCGTGAAGAGTGCCTGGGCCTCGTCGAGGAGCACGTAGATGGTGGAGTACCCCTTCTCCCGGGCCGCTTCTCGGACGGCATCGAAGGCTTCCTCCGGCGGGGGGAGCACCTTGCCGAGGTTCACCGGGCGATTGAACGCCTGGCTGAGCCGCTGCGCGACCGCATCCCAGACCTCCGCGGCGGTCGAGTACTGGCTCGCCACGACGCTCTCGAGCACGAACACATGGGGGGACTGGGCGAAGTGCTCGCGGAGGGCTCGAATGACGGTGGTCTTCCCCATCCGCCTGGGGCCGTGGACCCGGAATGACTTGCGCCCCCCCGTCACCAGGTCGCACAGGCGGGTGAACTCCCGCTCGACGCCCAGGGGATGCCGGTCCATCTCCTTGCGCGTGGCGGTGATGGGCAGCGGGGAGACGTACTTGGGAAGCTCGCGTTGCAGTCCCTGCCAATGAAGCGAGCCCGTGACGCGCTGAGGACCTCGCGACGCCGTGAACTGGAGGGTGATGTTCCGGCGCTCCTTCGCAATCAGGTCCGCATTGTGAGCGGTGACAGGAACCTCGACGGTGAAGTCCCGGTAGCTCGCGCCTTTGGCCACCTGGAGAGGCAGCACCGTGAGGAATTGCCGGCGCCACTCCGCGGGAATGGTGCTCAACAGGTCTGTCGAGAACTCCACCACCCACTCCGCTGCCCGCTCCACCCCCTGGTCGAACTTCAGGCGCACTGGGAATCGCAGGACTCCGTATCCCTGATTGGGAACGGCGACCCAGGCCAGGCTCGCGCTGTATGTATGGGTCCTGTTGTTCTGAACCCGGGAGAGCGGGTGCTCGATGGAGGCCCCGGGTTCAGGTGGGAGGGGCTCGGGTGTCTTGGGGTCTGGAGTCGATGGCGACGGGGGCGCGGCTTCGGATTGTCTCAGCTTCTTGGCCAGGCCCGTCAGCGCCGCGAGGCTCGGCTGGAGCCTCGAGAGTTCGGGGCCCAGGCGCTCGATGGCGAACTCCACGGCATTGAGGGTGTCCGGGACAGGGTTCTCGGGCCACGCCCGGAGCGCGTCACGGAGCTCTCCGAACGCCGCGGAGCCGAGGGAGGTCTCGACGAGTTGGACACGCCGTGCGAGCCCCTCGGTCCGGGTGAGGAGTGCCTCCGTGGTCGCATTCCGCTCCGCCGTCAATCGTGCCAGAAGCGCTTCGGACGCGAATCCATCGAGCGAGCCGAGCCGCGCCCTCCATTGACCATCGTCGCGCTGCTGTTCGAGCAGTGCTTCCAGCGTCTCCTTGAGCGTCTCCAGGACCGAGCTCCCCGTCGGGGGCGCCGCGCACCGAGGCAGGAGCTGTCGTGAGGCTGTCGGGAGGGAGTCGACCCACTCGACCACTTCCACCATCTCGCCATGTCGTGGGGACGGTTTGAGCAGGAGGCCGATGCGGCCGGGCAAGGAGGACGTGTCACCAAACCAGCGGGTGAGCAGCCAGACGGGGACCGTGGATGGAGAGTATGCCGCTGCCGAGATGAGTCTGGCGATGCGCTCCGCGTCTTGAGGGCAGGCCATTCCGGACAGGAGCTCAGGAGGAGGGGCGTTCAAATCCTTGCCGTGAAACAACGTCTGGACCTTCTCGATGACAGCGAGATGGCGGATGGCTCCCTCCTGGTTCGGGGCGATGAGCCCGGAGGCGGCCGCGATGGCTTGGGTGGCACCGGTCTGGACCTCCCCCAGGAAGTGGACGAGCTGCGCCGCCGGGCCGGGGTCCATGGGGGCGGTATGGAAGTCATTGCCTACGGCTTGCAGGCTCTGCAGGAGCTTCTGCAGGTGTTGGAGGCGCGGCTCCAGGACGTCGCGCCGGTGCTGGCCAACGAGCTGGGGCAGGGAGGATGTGCTGGGCTTGGGTGGAATGCTGGCCGGTGCTCCGGAGGTGACTGGCGCCGCGGCTGCTTTCGGCTCAGGTGCCGGGGGGGGCGCGACTCGACGAGGAGGGGGCGGCTTGAGGACCGCTGTTCGGACGGCGGAGGTGAAGAGCTCGAGCATCGCCCGGTGAATCTCGGGGCGCACGGGTGAGACGACGAGCCGCAGGAGGGGACCCAGAACAGTCTCGAGCGTACGAAGCTTCGCCGTCAGCTGCGGCTCGCGGGCGATGCCGTGTGCCATCAGGAACTCGGCAACCGCCACGGGGAGCCCGGAGGCGTCCGGGGACACGGGGCGCCCCGTGGCCCTCAGATGAAGTTCCGCGGCCGCCTCTCGAAACGCGGGAGCCCGCGCTGTGGCATTCCCCAGCGCGAAGGAAGGTCGCTCGGTGCCGACATCCATGAATGCCCCGAGCATCTGGGCCACTCTTCCCAGCTCCTCATTCGAATGCGCGCGGTTGGGAACTGGAGGAGCCATCAAAGGAGGCGGCGTGGAGGGGGGATGTGGCTGCACTGTGGCGGAACGGCTCGCGTTCGCGGGCTCGACTCGAGGGCTCATTGCGGGGGGGCTCGCGCGAGGGCTGGTGTTGGAGTTGTTGGTCAGGCCTTCCAGCACACGAATCTCGATGGCGCGTGGGCCTCTCGGGTGCTGTTGGATGGTGAACTCCACCCGCTGCCCGGCTGCGAGGGGTGGTTGCCCGTTCGCGACCTGTTTGGCATGCGCGAAGTAGCGCGTGTCATCGTCTCCGATGACGAAGCCCCAATTTCTATCGGAAAAATAGACTTGGACGCGACCGGTGGTGGGCATGGGGCTCATAAGGCTGCCAACAGCCTACTTCCCATGGCGGTCTACCTGACAGGGGGGGCGCCGCCGCGCAACCGGGGCGGCAAAGCGTGTCATTTATGCCCCAGGATGAATCAGTCACGCCCCCTGTCGGAATCCCGCCACGACAGTCTCTGTCCGCGTGCGATAGTCATACACAGGCTCGGTTTGGACTGTTCTGGACAGCGGGGGATTTCGCCACTCCATCTTCCAACGCTGTCTTCGCCCCAGGTCCACGCCTGCGATGGACTGGCCCGCACCGGCCGGATGCGACCGGGTGGCGGGTTGCATCTGCCTGTCCCGCGCCTCGATGCTCTGTCGATGACCGTCGAAGCCGCAGTGACGCTGCCGCAGCCCCGGTTGCCCTTTCTCGGACGCAGGGTGGCGGCCGCGTTTCTCTCGCTGCTCTGTCCCGGCGCGGGACATGTCTTCATGGGTCGATGGCGGAGCGGAGCCGGGTGGGTTCTGTCCTTGGTGGCCATTGCCTCGAGCCTGCCCTTCGTCGGCTTTGTCGGCGTCGTCATGCTGCTCTCGATGGCCGTCGTCGCGGCCGTCGACGCGGTCCGCCTGGCTCCAGCGCGGCAGGGAGTTCCCTCGCTCGGGCGCGCGGTGGCGATGGGCGCGGTGGCGTGGCTCGTGGGTATCCTGGCGTTGAGCCTGCTGCGCGCTTGTGTCGTGAGCAACTGGCACGTGCCGTCCGGGTCCATGGAGCCCTCCATCCTGAGCGGGGACGTGCTGATGGCGGACGGCAGCGTCGGGCCTCCGCTCCAGCGCCGGCCCGTGAGGCGCGGCGAGGTGTTGGTGTTCTCGGCCCCCCATGCGGCCAACGCGCCCTTCATCACGCGCGTCGTCGCGCTGGCGGGTGACACCGTCCGGGTGGAGAAGGGGACCCTGTGGCTCAACGGATCCCCCGTTCCTCGACGGTCCACGGCGGAGCCCTGCACGGCGGGCGCCGTGCCACTTCCGGGGGCCGACTGTGCGGTCTCGGAGGAACTGTTGGACGGCGTTGCCTATCGCATCCAGGGCGGCGGAGAGGAGCCGTCCACCCCAGACGCGGAGGGGATGTGTCCGCCCCTCCTCGTACGGGCGGGGGCGGACTGCAAGGTCCCCAGCGGACATCTCTTCGTCCTCGGGGACTCGCGCGCGAACAGCCATGACTCGCGCAGCTACGGGGCCGTTCCGGAGTCCAACGTCCTGGCCGTGGGGTCCTACGTCTATTTCTCGTGGAGCACGGAGGCAGGCGTCCGCACGGAGCGGCTCGGTCTATGGCTGCGTTGAGGCATCTTCAATCGCATCCAGGTCCGTGTCGTAATAGTGCGCGAACTTCGATGTCCCCGTTCGGTCCTCGGGCTCGCCGCAGCCTCCCTTGTCCCAGTTGCAGGAGGCCTGGTCGCCCGCGGGGCTATCGAGTCTTTGTATTCCGTGGACACCCGCGAGCAGGGGAGCGCCGTTTGTCTTGCTTGGGTTGACAGGGCTTGCGGGGCGAGCATAAGCACCAGCCTCGTCCGCGCGGATGCTTCTCGCTTCCTCCTTTCTTGACCCGTCGTTCATGGCTTGGGGTGACTTGAACATGAAAGCAAATCCGTCTTTCGCCTTCGTCGTCTTGTGTGCCGCGGTGGTCCTCTCGGGTTGCGGCACGGGCTCCGATGTCCCGCGGGAAGAGGGCACGGATGCGACGGCCATGTCGGAGGAGGGGGTGGGTGAGCTCGTTCCGGTCGAGCTGGAGCGCGGCGAAGTGACCGCTTCGGCCTGTACGCACAACTCGACCCGGTATGCGCGCAACGGCTGCTGTTCCAAGACGGCGACGAAGTTCCAGCAGCAGATCTGCATCTACGGGGCCTGGTACTGGCAGGCGCCGCACCGGTGCGAGTACCCCACGTCGTACTGCCTGCCGTAGTCAGGGCGAAGGGAGGCCCTCCTGGACGCTCATCCGGAGGGGGCGCCAGTGGGCACGATGCTCGCTGCCTCCGGGCTCGAGCCGCGGGCCTGGCTGAAGGCCCTCGCGCGGGATGTCCGGGAAAATGTCCCATGGAATTCGGGTCAGGCGTCTCGCTTCCCGGGATGCGCCTCCGCTGGCCCGTGCCGGGCGAGACCGACAATGGGGGCGGGTGTCGGCCCAGGTGAGGTCCGTGCGTGCGCGAGCGGATGAACGAGGTCGAGCAGACCGAGGGCTACTACCGTCGCTACGGCGAGGCCGTGCATCGGCGGTGTGTGAGATTGCTCGGTGACGAGGCGTTGGCTTGGGACTCGACGCAGGAGGTGTTCCTGCGCGTCCATTCCAACCTGGCGCAACTTCGCGCCGCGGGCTCCGCGCTGTCGTGGCTGCTCACCGTGGCGGACCGACAGTGCTTCTCGGTGCTGCGCCGCCAACGTACCGAGGCCACCCATGCGCTGACGCGACTGGCTCCGCTTCCGGCGGTCAGCACCTTCCCCGAGGCCACGCTGGAGCGACTGTTGGTGGACGCGGACCTGGTGCGACGCGTCCTCGCGCACTGCCCGGAGGACGTCCAGCGCATCGTCGCCCATCGCTTCATCGACGAGCTGGAGCAGGAGCAGATCGCCCTGCTGCTCGACGTCTCTCGCAAGACAGTGCAACGCAAGTTGCAAGCCTTCTTCGACACCGCGCGGCGACTCCTGGATGTTGCCCCTCACGCCGAGCCGCGAAAGGGACCGGCCCCCGCATGAACCCCACCTCCATTCCTCGCTTCCCGGGCGTGCCGGACCTCCTGCTGGAGCGCTACCTGTGTGACGAACTCTCCGCGGAAGAGGCCCTGCGCGTGGAAGAGGCGGCGCGTGTCTCACCCGAGCTGTCGGCGCACCTGCGAGAGCGTCGGGCCGAGAAGGCCGCCTTCGCCCTGGTGCGCCCCTTCGGTCCGGTGCGGGAGCGACTGGCGCCTCCGCGTCAGAGTCGCTGGCGGGGGCTCTGGCGTTGGAGTCTGCCCGTGCTGGTGCTCGGCGTGGGGCTCACGGCGGTGGTGCCACGGCTCATCGCGCTCGAGGAGGTGGAGCGGGTGCGCGTGCGGGGGGGGCTCACCGCGCGGGTGTTGGTCAAGAGAGGCGACGTCGTCTTCGAGCAAGGGCCGGGTGTGGTGCTGCGCCCCGGAGACCGGGTGCGCGTGGAGGTGGAGGACGTGGCCGGTGGCGCGCTCTACGTGCTCGCGCTGAGCGAGCGTGGACGCGTCACGCCGCTGCAGGGCTTCGAGATCACCGGCGGCGCGCTGTCGATGGCGCCCGGTCGGTGGGTCTTGCCGGGGAGCCTGGAGCTGGACGCGGCCCCCGAACAGGAGGCGCTGGTGGTCGTGCTCGCATCCGATAGCCAGGACGCCCCGTCGCCCGAGGTCGTCCAGCGCTGGCTGGAGCACGCGGCGCGGGAGCCGGACTTCCCCCCCTCACCCATGCCACTTCCCGGCACCCGCCACGCCGTGCGAGTGCTCCCCAAGGAGCTGCCGTGAGTGCCCGGGCCGCGTGGCTCTCCGGCGTCCTGCTCGTCCTGTTCGCCACCTCCGTCGCGCGCGCGGAGAGCCGCTTCGCGATCAGCGTCGGCCACAACCTGGGCTGGGACACGGACGAGCCCCTGCGCTGGGCTCAGCAGGATGCGGAGCGCATGGACGCCGTCTTCGGTCAGCTCGGCGGTGTGCCGGAGGACCGTCGTCTCCTGCTGCGTGGTGAGTCGGTCTCCAACCTCAAGCTGGGGCTCGCGCGGATGCGAGGCCGCATCGAGGAGTCACGGCGTGCAGGAGAGCGCACGCTGTTGTTCTTCTTCTACTCGGGCCATGGGGACGAGGTGGCGCTGCGCCTGGGCGGCGAGGCCCTCCCGCTCGCGGAGCTGCAACGCCTGTTGTCCGAGGTCCCCGCCACCGTCACCGTCGCCGTGCTGGACGCCTGTCACAGCGGCGCGCTCGTGCGAGGTCGCTCGAAGGGCCTCAAGTCCGCGCCGGCCTTCGATGTCTCCTTCCTCCGGCAGGTGGGACCTCAGGGGCGCGTGTTCATCGCCTCGGCGGGAGCACACGAGGTGGCGCAGGAGTCGGACAGCCTCCGGGGCTCGTTCTTCACCCACCATCTGATTTCAGGCCTGCGGGGCGCGGCGGACGTGGACGCCGACGGACGCGTCTCGCTCACGGAGGCCTATGGCCACGTCTATCACCGCACGCTGGCGGGCTCTCATGCGTCCACGGCGGCGGTGCAGCATCCGGAGCTCTCCAGTCAGCTCGCTGGAGAAGGGGACTTGTTCCTCACCACGCTCTCGCGAGCCCACGCACAGCTCGAGCTGCCTCCCCGCGTGGGAGACAGCGTCGTGCTCGTCGACGAGCGCACGCTGCAGGTCATGGCGGAAGTGGAGCCCCGGGGGGAGGCGCCGGTGCGCGTCGCGCTGCCCGCCGGACGCTATCGGGTCCAGGTGCGACGGGGGCCCGAGGTGCTCTACGGCAAGGTGTATCTGTCCTGGGGCGACCAGCAGCGCTTGAAGCCCGAAGCCCTGGAGGTTCGCACGCTGGCCCTGCACCAGCGAAAGGGCGCGCTCCTGGAGGCCAGCAACTGGCGGCTTCAAGTGGGACTGGGGGCGGGCCGCTCATCGACGCAGCTGGGCGGCTGGGGGCCCCAGGTGGGCGTGCTGTTCGCGCGCGAGAGCTCCGGAGGGCAGGGGCTGTCCTTCCTCGGGGGGCTCGGTCTGGGGGCCACCCGGGGCGCCACGCGCGCGCAGCGCTTCGAGCACGTGGAGCTGGGACTCTGGAGTGGCCTGGGGCTGGCGGGTGCGATGGGGCGTGTCTGGATGGGCGCCCATGCGGGTGTCGGCGTGCTGGGGCTGGCCCAACGCGCGACGAGCCCGGACGCGGAGCGGCGCCGCACACTGGGCCTTCCCACACAGCGGACTCGCATGGGCGCGGGAGCGGCCGCCTTCGCCGCGCTCTCCGCGGAGGTTCCGGTGAGCGCACGCACGGGCCTCTTCGCGAGGGTGGGCGGCCATGTCGCGTTGATGCGGGAGGATGAGAAGCTCAGGACGCAACTCGCGCCACAACTGATGCTCGGTTGCACCTGGGGACTGTGAGGGCCATGTCCCACGCGGGGCCGCCCGCGCGTCTCCTGGGTCGCATCGACTGGAGGGCGCGAGCGCTTCGAGAACGGGGCGCACGTGTTCGACAGGGGATGCCTGTCACGTGACATGGGATTGAGCCCATGGTCCGAGAGGAAGGCCATATGACGACGAGGCGGGAGCGCGGTTTCTGGAAGTGGAGCCTGCTTGCACTGGCATTGACGGGATGCGGTGAGGTCATGGGAGACGAGGCGGCGGACGAACCCCTGCTGACGTTGGAGGGCAAGCTTCGCGTCTCCTCCTCCATCGAGTTGGGGAACTCCGACCGGATTCGCGCGTCGCTCCTCTGGGATGTCTGGCCCAAGGTCGTGGTGGACTGCATGGTCCAGCGGACCTATCCGCAGGGCATCGCCAAGTGCCAGCGGCTGGCTCCCAAGTCGTCGTTCCACCACCCGGACACGGACGTCAGGGTCAACGGCCACTTCCCCAACACCTTCAGCATGTCCCTCAATCGCCTGCCGGACCCCGCGGCACTGATTGGGGAGGAGGGCTCCAAGCTGGGCATGGCCTATGTGATGGCCTACGTGGACGGCAACGGCAATGGCACCCTGGACCGGGTCTCCAACGAGGCCACCTCCAGCCCTGACATCGTCGTCGGGTTCCAGGAGGGCTTCAGTGCGGACTCGATGGAGAGCTCCTTCATCTTGTATCGCGAGGGCGCCCTCCACCCGCTCTACGGCATCGACTTCCCGAACTGCCCGGAGATTCCCCAGGGGTACTCCGTGGTGACGTTGCGCTACACCGAGTCCGGTGAGGAGTGCACCGTGAAGACGCGCAGGGTGGAGCTGGACATGGAGCTGGAGGCGAATCTGGCCTTCCAACAGCTCGCCTGTGAAGAGCCCAACTCCAATGTCCTCCTGGACACGGTGCGCGCCTCCACCGTGGGCCCGCCGCCCGTGGGAAGCACCCAGCGCTGCGGCAAGTTCATCTACTCCATCTCGGGCTCCGACCAGGTGCTGTTCGTGAATCCCCACCCCGAGCGCTTCTGCTCCGCCGCGAACACGGAGGTCTACATGCTGCGGGACTACTGGGATGGCACCTGGGATGACCGGGCCTCGCCGCCCTCCTGGTGGCCCTGCCCGGTGGTGACCACGCCCTGAGGTGACAGCCACGAGGGGGCCGACAACGAAGCCCCATGGCCGTCACCGCCGCGGATAGGTGCCCTTCGCTGCTTCCCAGCGGACGCACGCCACGGCCTCGCTCTCCCATCGCTGGTGGTCCGCTGCCGTGCGCTCCTCGTGGGCGCGCGGCAGTCGTGTTGATGCCTGCTCGCGGAGGAGGGGCGTGGGCAGGCACCAGCTTCGTCCTGCGCGATTTGACGACGAGCGACCAGCGGATGGGGGCTCATGTCTCGAGCTGGACAGAAGGGGCGTCCGGAGAGAGGGCGGAAGAGCCCCGCTCTCCCTCGGCGAAGCCCTTCTACGGGCTCTCTTCTACCTCTGTGGTGGGAGTGACGCCTTCCGTCGCGTGTGCGTAGTGTGGACCTGCTTGTTGGGGGGATTCACGCATGCGCGAGCAGCGGTCGGCGGTCACGATGACAGAGGTTCCGTTGTCAGGGCCCACCCGTTTCCGCACGCGGGGCCTTGGCACCCTCCCGCGAGAACTTCTGGCTTTGGCGCCTCTCGAAAGAGGATTCGGGTAGGTGACTCCACCTGCGACCTGGGGAGTAAAGCCTTGGGCCGGATGATGGGCTATTGCGGTGCTGGTTTGGCTGTCTGGATGTGCCTTCCAAGAGGGAGATACGAATGTCAATGCTCAGGGCTCAACTGTGTCGTTGGGTGATGATTGTCGGAACCGCCATGGTGCTGGGGGCGGGCACTGCCTATGCGCAGAGTCGTGAAGTGGCCTGCTGCTATCCCTGCACGTGTCTGCCAAATGGGGCCAACGGCTATTGCTGTGGCCCATGCTAGGGCGCGTCGCCGTTCAGGGAGGCGCCTTCGTCGCGGTCGCGCTTCTCTCCTATCTCCTGGTCTGGAGCCTCCGGGCTCCGGAGCAGGTCGAGGACGCGGCTTGCGGGAGCGCCACGCCAACGGCCGGTATCCCTGAAGTGCCGAAGGCGCCGCGGTCCGAGAGCGAATCATCGACTCGCGTCCTGGGTGTCCACGAGGGCGGAGCCGAGGACCTCTCCGTCGTGTCGACGACCTACGGCAACACGAGCATGCGAGCCGGGGAGGCCCGAGGCGGAGTCACCAGGACCTCTCTTCATCCCATCCACGGCGGGAGGGGGGCCCCCGCTCGGCGGGGCGGGACGCTCCTGGAGGAAAGCGGGGCTTCGCGGCCGGGTGAATTGTTGGACTGCGCCCTGGCGGACGGAGGGGCCTTCCGCTGTGGCGAGTGCGCGACAGACGGGGATTGCCCAGAGGGGCAGGGGTGCGTCATCAACTACAAAGAGGGCTCCTTCCAGTGCGCGGCCAGCGACTGCGAAGATGACTCACAGTGCCCCGACGGATTCGTCTGCCGCGTCGCGGCGGGAGGTGTTCCGGGGCCCGTGATTCAGAGATGTCTCCAGGCGGGTGTTCGTCGCGCGGGAGAAACGTGCAGTCGATTGCCAGCGAGTCGCGCGGAGGCTTGCGAGGAGGACCTGCACTGCATCAATCACCGTTGCGGGAGGCCTTGTGTCCCCGGGACACAGGGAAGCTGCCCGGAGGGACACACGTGCGAGGAGAGCTCCGCCGGCGCCGCGTGCCTCCCGGACTGTCGGAAGCAGGGATGTTCCGAGGGCGAGCAATGCGCGCCGCTCAATGGGGGAGGCTTTCAGTGCCTGGACCTCGTCGTGGACGAGTGCTCCGACGAGAAGCCGTGCGCGGAAGGGGCGAACTGCATCGTCCGGGGGCGGGCGGGACGCGCGGGACGGTTCTGCGCGGCTGCCTGTGACTCCTGGCGCGAGGCGAGCTGCTCCTCGGGCCAGGTCTGTGGCCTTGGCGGGCCCACGGGCAGCGCGTGTTACTCGAGCTGCGATCCCCAGGACCTGCGTTCCTGCCCGATGGGGTGGCTCTGCACGACGGTGTCCGAAGACCTCCAGCGCTGGGGATGTCTGCCTGACTTCATGAGTGGCACGACCTCGCGTCCCCCCCGCCCGAGCGCTGTGCCCACCGAGACGCCGTGAGGCGCTGGCTCCCGGCCTCGAAGCTCAGGGGGCCTCCTGACCGAGCCGGAGGTCGTCGCGGATGGTGCCGGGCCTGATTCTCTGCAGGACGGACTCCGGGAGGCTGTCGAGCAGGTCCGGCATCGCGAAGGCGTAGGCGAACTTGCCCTCGTTCTCCTTCCACTGCCCCTCGATGTGGAGTCCCAGGACCTTGTCACTCGTCATGTCCACGAGGGGCGCGCCCGCGACGCCATGGGTGGTGCTGATATCGCTGACCAGCTTTCGGACCTGTTTCTGTTCCAGTCCATTCCATGGCGTGAATGACAGCAGCCGCCCCGGCATCAGTCGCTTGGTGTGGAACTCCCTGCCCAGGAGCGGTTCGAGGAATCCTCGAGGCAGCGCTCCGCCCGCCACGGGATATCCGACGACGTAGACATACTTCTCGAGGGACGCCCTGACCGCGTCCTTGCTCCACTCCAGCGTGACGCAGGGGTGCTGGGAAGTGTCGGGGGGCACGATTTCGAGCAGGGCGAAGGAAAGGCCTCCCTTCTCGGGAGGATTGTTGACCGCGAAGAGGACCTTCGAGACGCGATAGACGCGCCGCGTGGGGCTCGTGGCGTTGTCGTCGAAGGTGAATTCCCAGGAGGAGCGTTCCGGCAGCGGGATGGGCGACTCGCTTCCGAGCAGCTCGGGCGGAATCTTGTCGCCCACCGTCATGATGATGTTGGGGGCGACGGCGAAGGCGGTCTGGTACGCCCTCCGGTCGCCTTCGAAGGGAATCAAGAGGGAGCCGGTGGCGCTGCTGAGAGGGAAGGTCTCGCTCGTGGGCCTCGACTTCATCACCTGGTGCCAGGTGTCCGAAGTGCGCTCGTTGAGCCCATCCTCTCTCAGGCGCAGCGCGGGACGCGCCTGGACCATGACGTTGAAGCCCTCCTGGCCGGTCTTCCTCGCGGCCATGGCGGCCTTGTCCGACGAGGGCTGGGTCTTCATGAGGGCGTACTTCGTCCGGTCGCGCTGGGCCTGGGCCAGGTCCTGCTCGGTCTTCTGTTCCGGAGGCAGTAGCTCGGTGACATCCGCTCGGAGGCGGTAGATTTCGGGAAAGGTCGCCGAGCCATCCACCAGCCGGTTCAGGTAGGCCCGGAGCTTCTTCATCGTCTCGAGGCTGTCCTGGTCAAGCCCGCTGAACGTGGCGCTCTTGGCGCGGAGCTCGACGTAGGTCGTCCACCCCTCGGCCCAACCACAGAACTCGGCGAGGGACACCTTGGTCATCTCCTCCGTACTTTCGACCCCCTGGGCCCAGATGAGGTTGCATGCGACGTGGAACGCGGCCTTCCCGGCATCGGGTTGCCCGGAAACGTGCAGGTTCCGGCCATCGATGGTGTGACCCTCGGCTTTGCGCAAGGGCCCATGATTCCAGGTCGCCTGGACGTACACCCCATTGCCACGCTTCTGCACGACCCCCGCGAGCTCGTTGGGGGGGCTGATCGATTGACGGAACCTGGCCAGCAATTGAGTGATGTTGACGCCCTGGATGGTGAGCTCGACGTCAGAGAGCTTGCTGGCGGTGAGGTTGAGACGAGCGATTTCGTTCGGGAGGAACGTGGCGTCTGGCAGCGGAGGGCTTCCCGCCACGCTGCCGGTGGCCGAGGAACCGCCTCGGGCGGCGGCGAATCGCTCCTCCTCCTTCCGGAGCCGGTGCAGCAAGGTCTCGTGGTGGTGGACCACTTGTTGTGCGAAGCCTTTCGCCTCGGCGGACTTCTCCTCGCCCTCGTTGAAGAACGCGAACTTGCCGATGTAGAGCCGCGTGTCGAACCAGAGCCTGAAGATCTCGCTGCAGAGCAAGAAGACGAGCACCGCCAGAATGACGGAATAGGCGAACTTCATCAGCCACTCCTGTAACGTCATTGCAGGAACCTCGGTCGGTGGCGGAAGCCCATGCCGACGGAATCAGGTGGTGAGGGGGCGGCGGAATGTAGGCGCGCGCTGGAAGGGCTGACAAGCTCACGAGGTCCTCACTCACGAGTCGCGGCGGCGCGTCGCTGAGCAGGTGACACTTCCACACGTCACCGGTGTTCCATGGGGCGCCCCACGCCCCGGAGATTCCCCATGGTGCCCATGCGTCTCATCGCGCGGCTCGCCAGTGCCTTCGCACTCGGCGGACTGACGCAGTGTACCCCCTCGTCCCCCGTCGAGGACCCCGCCTCCGCGACCGAAGCCCCGACAAACACAGAGGCCCAGGCCCTCCACGGCCACACGTCGACCGGCAAGGCGCTCTTCAGTCAGGCGTTTCCCAACACCAACGGGCGCACCTGTGCCACCTGCCATGTCCTGGAAGACAGCACCGCGCTCCTGCCCGAGCATGTCCAGGCCCGGTTCGCCTCCCATCCAGACGATGTGCTGTTCAACCGCATCGACGCGGATGACCCGGGCGCGGCCGTGCCCACGTACGAGCACCTGAAGAAGGGCCTCGTGCGTGTCGTCCTCTCCCTGCCCGCCAACATGGATGTCATTGACACCCAGGGCCAGGTCATCACCTCACCCGACCGGAAGATCTCCGTCTGGCGCGGCGTGCCGAGCATCCAGGACATCGCCCTCACCGGGCCCCTCTTCCAGCTCGATGGCCGGGAAACGAACCTCGAGGACCAGGCCCAGTCCGCCATCTCCAGTCACAGCGAGGGCGGCCTCGTGCCCCGCGCGCAGCTGCGCCAGGTGGCGGAGTTCCAGCGCGGTGAGTTCACCTCGGGCCGCGCCAGGTTCGTCGCGGGATTGATGGCGCACGGAGTGCCGGCTGCCCAGATACCCCTCCCCGAGGACTTCATGTGGCTCACGCCCGCGGAGCGGCGAGGGCGGGAGGTCTTCAAGGCCGGCTGCGAGCCCTGTCACGGCGGCCCGACGCTGAGCCGGATTGTCGCGCCGGCCATGCGCGAGAACGCAGCGCAGTTCCCGGTGACGAAGCCCGATGGCAACGTGCTTTACACCCTCGTCCCCGGGGCGGGCCCCCAGCCCGTGCAAGGCGTTCGCTCGACGCCCGACATCCTGAACGTCGGCTTCGGTGCCTTCTCTTATCTGGGACAGATTGGCCAGTTCCCGGTGCTGTACAACACCACCGTCGAGCTGCCGCGCTATCGGTTCCGCTTCTACACGGATGGCACCCGTCAGCAGCGCATGACGGACCTTCCGCCCATCCCCGTGACCGCCAGCGGCGCGCCCTATGACCCGATTCCGGCCGTCGACGAGAGTGGGGCGCCCATCCTCGGTCCCAACCTCTTGCCGCAGTGGTTCTCCACCGACCCCGGCCGAGCCCTCATCACCGGAGACCCGCTGGACTTCGAGGCCTTCGACATCCCCACGCTCAGAGGCATCGCGAGGACGGCGCCGTACTACCACGACAACAGCATGGCGACCCTGAAGGACGTCGTCGACGTCTACAGCCAGTTCATCCTCCCTGTCACCGCGCCGCTGAACCTGCCTCCCGTCCACCCGCCGGAGACCCCCAACGGACTCCCCGAGTCCTTCAGCCCCGCGCAGAAGCAGGACCTGCTCCTGTTCCTGGACCGGCTGTAGCCGACACGAGGCCGAGACAGCTTCCGTCTCGGCCCCGTGGGACTCAGCTCGCCACGCCTTCCGGTGGCGGGCTCATCCATTGGACCAGTTGGAGGATGACGCCATTGTCATCCGCCACCTGGAAGAAGCGCTCGCCCCAGGGCTCGGTCTCGATGGGCGTGACGATGCGGACGCCCTCGTCCCGCAGGCGTCGGTACTCGGCGTCGATGTCCTCGACGACGAACGCGACCAGGATGCCCTCCGCCTTGCGGTGCTTGAGCGACTCGGGCTTCAGCGACGCGAGCCCCGTGCGCAGGAAGATGAGGTTGAAGCCCGCGTCCTTGCGCGACAGGGACACGAACCCGTCCGCGGACATTTCCTCCGTGAAACCGAAGTGGCGCTTCACGAACGCCGCGGACACGGACACATCTTCGACGTTCAGGGAGATGGCGGATGCGGTGATGCGCATGCGGACAGGCCTCCAGCTTGAAGTGGATGAGAATATCCGTACAGTGTACGGAGTGGCCAGTCAAGGCGGTCTCTGGCACTGGAGAGGACATGGCCACACATCGCAGCGGCGCGGGGGACCCCGCCCGCACGCTGGAGCTTCTCTGGAGGAAGGACATGCCCTCGGCGGGGCAGCGAGGCCCCAAGCCGACGCTGAACGTCGACGCCATCATCGCCTCGGCGGTGGAGCTGGCGGACCGGGAGGGCCTGGAGGCGCTGACCATGCGCAAGCTCGCCGAGCGGCTCTCGGTGGGCCCCATGACGCTCTACACCTATGTCCCCGGCAAGGCGGAGCTGGTGGACCTGATGCTGGACCAGCTCTACGCGGACATGCCGCGTCGCGCGCCAGAGGAGGCCGGCTGGCGCGCCCGGCTCGAGGCGGTGGCCCGTGACAACCAGGCACTGTACGAGCGGCACGCCTGGCTGAGCGACGTCGCCACCAGCCGCCCACCCCTGGGCCCTGGGCTGATGGCGAAGTACGAGTACGAACTCGGCGCGCTGGAGGGGCTCGGCCTGGAGGCGGTGGAGATGGATGCGGCGCTGACGTTCGTGCTGGGCTTCGTCGAGTCCTCCGCGCGAAGCACGAGCCGCGCGCGCGCCGCCTCCGCCGAGACGGCGCAGACCGAGGAGTCCTGGTGGAAGGCGCACGAGCCCCTGCTGGCCCGCCTCATGGACCCGGCTCGCTATCCCCTGGCCTCGCGGGTGGGCTCCGCCGCGGGGGCCGCCCACGGCGCCGCCTACAGCCCGGACCATGCCTTCGGTTTCGGGCTGCAGCGGGTCCTCGACGGGCTGGGCACGCTCATCCTGTCCAGACCGTCACGGAGGCCGCCCCGCTGACGGGCGAGCCCTCACCCCATCACCGCGCGGCGGGCGCCTTCACGGAGTCCTTGGCCTTCTGCTCCGCGCCCGCGAAGTCGCCCGCCTTCACCTGGGTGAGCTTCGGCCAGGCCAGGTGCCGCGACATCGCCTGACGCACCTGCTCCGGCCCGAGCCTGGCGAGCTGCTCCTCCACCCCCGCGTCGAACGAGAGCGTGCGCCCCAGGAACAGATACCGGGCCAGCTTGGCCGCGAGGCCCGCATCCTGGGCGCGTGCGGTCCGCCGGTACTCCAGCAGACCCGAGCGGGCCTTCTCCAGCTCCTCGGTCGAGTAGCCCTTCTCCACCGCACTCGTCACCTCCTCGCGCATCGCCGACTCCAGCCGGCCCGCGTTCTCCGGTGCGTAGATGGCGAAGGTGGTGAACGTGCCCACCGCGTCCAGGTCACTCGTGTTGATGCTGCTGGAGACGTTGTAGGAAAGACCGTCCTTCTGTCGGATGCGGGTGGCCAGCCGTGAGTTGAGGAAGCCACCTCCCAGCACGAAGTTGCCCAGCATCAGCGCGGGCCAGTCCGCGTCGTCCTCGCGAAGCTGGAGCAGCTGTCCCGCGAAGTAGACCGCGTTGGCCTTGTCCGGCGTCTCCAGCGCGACCGCTTGGGGGGCCTGGTGGGCGAACACCCCTGGCACGCGCTGGTACGGCGCGGGGCTCTTCCACGCGCTGAACAGCTTGCCGGACAGCGCGACGACGTCCTTCGGCTCGAAGTCTCCCACCACCGCGAACTC
Source organism: Myxococcus stipitatus DSM 14675 (assembly GCF_000331735.1). Lineage (GTDB taxonomy): Bacteria > Myxococcota > Myxococcia > Myxococcales > Myxococcaceae > Myxococcus > Myxococcus stipitatus. The sequence goes on from NC_020126.1 coordinate 3,032,399, forward strand.
CGCATGCGAGCCGCCGTAGAACGCCTGGTGGAAGGCGCGCGCCTGCTCGAGTGTGGCGTCCTTCGCCCCGGTGATGCTCTCCTCCAGCGTGGGCACGTGGTGCGGATGCCCCTGGGGGTAGTGGCCCCTCAGCACCCGCCACAGCGCGAGGTTGCCCTGGGACCGCGGCTCGCTGCGCTGTGCCTCCAGGCCCGCGAGCCGCTCCTGCTTGGAGAGGGCGAACTCCTTCTCGTCGAACGCCGGCTCGCGCAGCACCTCCGCCACCAGCTCCAGCACCTTGGGCAGGCTCGCCTTGGGGCACTCCACGTACGCCGATGCCCCCATGAGTCCGCCGTCCACCCACACTCGCGCCTTCAGCTGGTCGAACGCGTCCTGGAGCTGCTGTCGCGAGTGCTTCTTCGTGCCTCGCATCAGCATCAGGCCCGCGTACACCGCCGCGTCCGACTTCCCGCTCAGCGCGGCCTCGGTTCCCCAGTGGAAGTAGAGCGTCGCGTTCACCATCTCTCCGCGCGTCTTCTTCGGCAGCAGCGCGTACTTCATGCCGCCTGTCAGCTCCCCTCGTTGCACGCGCGCCTCCACGTTGGCGGGGGAGGGGTCGAACGCCTCGCCCTGCGCCACCGCGGCGCGGCCCTTGTAGCCTTCGGCTGCCTTCGCCAGGTCCACCGGCGCCGGCATCTGCGCGCGGTCCGGCTGGGGCGTGGGGATGAACGTGCCCAACGTCCGGTTGGAAGGCTTGAGATACGTCTGCGCCACGCGCATGACGTCGGCGACCGTGACGGCGTCGATGCGGTCACGCTGCAGGAACATCAGGCGCCAGTCGCCCGTGGCGGCCCACTCGGACAGGCTGATGGCGGAGCGCTCCGAGTGGTTCAGCATCAACTCCAACATCTTGAGGAGGCTCGTCTTCGCGCGCGTGACGTCCTCCTCGGAGAAGGGCGTGCGCGCGGCCTCTTCCACCGTCTTCACCAACGCTTCCCGCGCGGGCTCCACCGGCTGGCCCGCGCGCAGGTCCGCCGCGAAGGTGATGAGGCCCGGGTCGCGGAGCTGGAAGGCTCGGGCGCGGGCATGGGCCGCCTTCTTCGTCTCCACCAACGACTTGTAGAGCCGGCCCGAGGGGTTGTCGCCCAGCACCTCGGCCAACACATGGATGGCGGCGAAGTCCGGGTGGCCGCCCTCGGGCACGTGATACGCGCTGGCGACGACGGGGATGTCGCCCACGCGGCGCAGCGTCACCTCTCGCTCACCATCCTGCGTGGGCTCCATCGTGTACGTCGCGGGGAGGGGCTCGGAGGGTTTCTTCAGCTTGCCGAAGGTGCCCTGGATGAGGCCCAGCGTCTTCGCCTCGTCGAAGCGGCCCGCCACCACCAGCATCGCGTTATCCGGCCGGTAGTACCTCCGGTAGAACGCTCGCAGCCGCTCGATGGGCACGTTCTCCAGGTCGGAGCGCGCGCCGATGGTGGACTTGCCATAGTGGTGCCAGAGGTACGCGGCGCTGAAGATGCGCTGGAAGAGGATGCCGCGGACGTTGTTCTCGGTGGCCTCGAACTCGTTGCGGACCACCGTCATCTCGCTGTCGAGGTCCTTCTTCGAGATGAAGCTGTTGACCATGCGGTCGGCTTCGAACGACAGCGCCCAGCGCAGGTTCTCGTCCGACGCGGGCAGGGTCTCGAAGTAGTTGGTGCGATCCAGGTGGGTGGTGCCGTTGGGGCGGGCACCGCGCTCGGTGAGTGCCTGGGGCACGTTCTTCGTCGTCGGGGTGCCCTTGAAGAGCAGGTGCTCCAGCAGGTGGGCCATGCCCGACTCGCCATACCCCTCGTGTTTGCTGCCCACGAAGTACGTCACGTTCACCGTGACGGTGGGCTTCGACGGGTCCGGGAAGAGGAGCACGCGCAGGCCATTGGCCAGGCGGTACTCGGTGATGCCTTCCACGCTCGTCACGGGGGTGAGCGCCGGGCCGCGGGCCTTGGCGGAGGGAGCGGGGGCGGGGGACTGGGCCCACACCGGTGAGGCGGCCATCAGCATCAGGGGCGCCCATAGGGAAAGCCGGAGACGACGCTTCATGCGGTCCTCTTGGCGACAGGAAGGAAATGGCGCTTCTAACCCGTCACGTGACGTGCGCCATCCCGGGACCCGCGAATCGAACATTCGCTCAGAGGGGAGGCCGACGGGCGCGAGAAAAAATGCGCCACCTGCGCCGCGAGGCTCTCAGCCCTCTGGAGAGCTCATCCCCCCGTTCCCCCAGGAGTCCCCTCACCATGTCTTGGTACGACAGCGCTCGACGTCAGGCCCCCGTGATTGCAAAGCCCCTGAAGAACGAGCCCCCCGCCCCGGCTCAGCCCCAGGCGCCCGCGACAGGCTCCGCCCAATGTCCGACCGGGATGCCCACGCGCGACGAGTTCGTGACCGCGCCAGGGAAGGGGCCCAACATCCTCCCGATGGACGTCCCCTCGCTCGCGATGCAGCACTCGCAGCAGGTGGCGGACGCATACCGCGCGGGAGGTGCGAAGGCGGCCACCACGAAGTTGCAGGAGCTGGTGCAGGCACAGCCGGCCCTGGACACGGCGTATGTGAATGGGCTCATTCGCATGACGCAGCCCACGCTTCAGCAGGTGGGCGTGGAGTTGGGCGTTCGGGTCAGCAAGGACCAGGACGACAGCAAGAAGAACGGCATCACCCGCGACAGCTTGAACGCGCTGGCGGCGGTGGCGGAGCGTGCGGGGCCGGAGGGGCAGAAGGCCCTGGGCAAGGCGCTGGCGGATGGCCTCCCCGACAGCAAGCAGCTCAACCAGTTCGACGATGTGTTGGAGGACATGAAGTACAAGAACCCGCTCGGCGCGGTGTTGCTGGGCGGGGCGACCGTCACCGAGCTCCATGCGTCCGGAAAGCAGGAGGCCGCGAAGAAGCTCGAGCTGGACCACAAGCCGCTGGACTATCAGGGGCAATGGAAGCCAGGCCAGAAGCTCTCCGAGGCGAACAACGCCCACGCGACCAATACGCAGCGCGACTTCAACAAGGCCGTGGAGGAGGGGAAGAACTGGGTCGAGGGGGATCTCCAGATGAAGGAGGGCGGCGGCATGGAGATGAACCACAAGGAGTTCGACCCCAAGCTCCCTTTCCAGGAGTGGCTCGCGAAGGGAAAGGCCCTGGGCGTGGGGGTGAAGATCGACGTCAAGCTCGATGCCTTCAAGGATGACACGGTCAAGAAGGAAGCCGCCGTGAAGGACATGGTGAACCAGGTCGTGGCCTCTGGCATCCCGAGCGAGCGGTTGATGTTCAGCGTGAACGCGACCGAGGCGAAGTGGATTCGGGAGGCCCTGGGCGACAAGCTCCCCCAGGCCACCATGGGAATCAACGCGCCCGACGGAGCGCTGACGAGTCAGACGGCGGAGGCGATGAAGCAGCAGATCGCCGAGAATGCTCCGAGACCGGTGTCGGTCATCGTCAGGTACATGGACATCAAGAACGCCTCCCCAGAGGTCATCCAGGCCCTGAAGAACGAGAATGCAACCATCTCTGTCTGGAACGACCCGGGCGACATCTCACCTTTGATTGAGCAGGCCGATGACGTGGTCAGTGAGACGAAGAAGCTGAAGGAGCGCGGGGTGGACGGGATGATTGACATCCGGGAGAGCCACAGCTGGGCGGTCGCCGCTGGCAAGTCCAAGGCCCTCTACGAAGGCGCCAAGGATGCCGCCAGCGACGTGAAGGACTCCTTGGTCAGTGGCTTCAAGAGCTCCGTCTCCTTCGGGAAGTGGAGTTAGACGCCGCTCTTGAATCCATTTCTGGCCCGAGGTCCATGCCTCGGGTCGGGTAGTCTCGCGCGGGTGAATCCTGCGCACGACCGTCCATCCACTTCGCGCACGCGCCTGTTGTCCCTCGGGCTGGCGGTGCTCGTGATTCCCCTGGGACTGGCTTCGCGAAGGAAGTCGCTCCCGTGGCCCGCCTTCTTCGCGACCTACGCGGGCGACACGCTGTGGGCGCTGCTCGTCTACCTGCTGGTGCGCTTCGTCGCGCCTCGCCGGGCCGCGCTCACCGTGGCGGCGGTCGCGCTCACGTTCTCCTTCGCCATCGAGTTCAGCCAGGACTACCACGCTCCCTGGCTGGATGCCGCGCGCCGCACGCTGCCAGGGCGACTGGTGCTGGGGGCTGGGTTTCTCTGGAGTGACCTCGTCTGCTACTTCGTGGGGATTCTCGTCGGCGTGGGCCTCGACGTCGTGCTCTTGACGGGCCGGCGCCCGGACCGTGCCGCGGGGATGACTGAAGCGCCGCGTTGAGGTGTCACGACATTCCATCGGCCGCGCCAGCGGGGTTGGCAATCCCAGATGCCAGCTCGAGAATGATGATGACACAGCATGAGACGCAGTGTCGCTGAAGTGTTTGCCTCCTGGTGTGAGGTGGCTATAGTCCCGGCCTCCCTTGAGTCCTCAGGAAAACCTCCGATGACCACTCCTCGTTATCAGGTGGCCCAGCTGGCGATTTCGCTGGCGCGCGAGCCGCTCGACCATCCGCTGATGCAAGACTTTGTCGCGCAGCTCCGTCCGGTGAATGAGCTGGCGGACCGCTCGCCCGGCTTCGTCTGGCGGCTTCAGACCGACGCGGGCAATGCCACGGGGGTGCGTGGGTACGACAACCCGCTCATCCTCCTGAACATGTCCACGTGGGAGTCCGTCGAGACTCTCTTCGACTTTGTCTATCGCAGCGAGCACGTCGTTCCCTTCCGGGAGCGCAGGAAGTGGTTCCTCCCCGTCGAAGGTCCCCCCTACGTGCTCTGGTGGGTCCCCGCGGGGCACCAGCCCACCGTCCTCGAGGCCAAGGAGCGGCTGGAGCGCCTCCAGCGAGAAGGCCCGTCCCCGGAGGCCTTCGACTTCCGGCACCGCTTTCCTTCACCCGACCAGCTGACCCTGCCCGCGGCCGCCCAGAGCCCGCAGAAGACCGACGCGGCTTGAGACGGGTCGCGCAATTCCAACCGACGCATCACGTCAGCCCTTGGAGCACGGCGCACCATGTCAGGCATCATTGAAGTCAGTCAGCGCGAGGTCCTCGAGTTTCATCGCGTGCTCGAAGCGTGGCTGCGCGGCGCGATACCCCACACGGCCGCGGAGGCCTCGCGCATGGGGGATGCCTTTGGCCCCCGCTGCGTGCTCGTGGCCCCCGGAGGCGTGGTGGAGGAGAAGGCCGTGCTGATGGCCCGGCTCTTCCAAGCCCACGGCTCCAAGCCCGACATGGAAATCACCATCGACCAGTTCGCTCCGGTGTGGACTCGCGAGGACGTGGCCCTCGTGAGCTACATCGAGTGGCGGAAGTCCGGCGGACAGACGACGGGCCGCTACGCCAGCGTGTTGTTCCAAGCGGCGCCCCAGGCCCCCGCCGGTGTCCACTGGCTGCACATCCACGAGACGTGGATGGCGGCCCACGGCCCCCGCTAGAGGGGCGGCGCCCCTCCGACGTCTTGCGCCAACCCCCCTGATGCCAAGGAGCCCCCCGTGAGACTCACGGCGCTGGCCGAGTTCGAGCTGAGCTACACCTGGATGGAGTACCTGGACTTCGCCCCCGGAGGCCAATACCTCGCGATCGTCGACGGGGCCTTCACCGGCGAGCGGCTCGCGGGGGAGGTGCGCTTCCTGAATGTGCCCGTGAAGCGGCCGGACAACGTGAACATGCCCGCGCTCAAGGGCGTGCTCACCACCTCGTCCGGCGCCAAGGTGTTCGTGGAGATGGCGGGGGTCTCGCTGCTGCGCGCCGTCGACGCGGCGCGGGTCTGCACCGCCTCCGTTCTGTTCCGCAGCGCGAACGCGGACTTCGCCTGGCTGAACAACGCCTTCGGACTGATGGAAGGCGTGCTGGATGCCTCCAATACGGCACGGGGCCGCATCTTTCTCTGCGAGAACACCGTGGGCCTGGACGACAGCCCCGCCCACGGTCGCTAGTCCCGGAGGCTCAGGCGGCCTCCCGGCCGGGTCGCAGCTCCGCGTCCACCTCGGCCCCCAGCCGAGACACCCACCCTGGCAGGCTCTCGACGTCCGCTTGTGTGGTGTTGTTGTTCACGATGCAGACGCGGAGGACGGTCATCCCTTCCACCTCCGTGTGAGAGGGATACGCGAGGCCACCGCGCTGCAATCGCAGGAGGACCTGCTTGTTCAGCGTGTTGAGGTAGTCGCGATGGGCGGCTGTGTCCGCCGCGAGGTCCTCCGGCACATAGCGGAACGTGGTGATGCTCAGGTTCTGCGTCAGGGCCTGGAGCCGAGGCTCGGCGCCGACCCGGGCATGCAGATGGCGTGCGAGCCGGATGTCGTCGCCAATCATCCGCGCGTAGCCGGACTTGCCCTCGCGTTGCAGGCACAGGCGGACCTTGAGCGCGCGCAGGCCCCGCGTCGTCTGCGGGCCCAGGTCCCGGAGCTGGAGCGTCTCCGGTCCACCGAGGAGCGTCTGCTCATCGCTGGTCGCGTAATAGGCCGCGCCCTGGTGGAACGTGTCGTAGAGCACGCGTCGGTCCCGCGTCAGCAGACACCCGACATCCGCGGGGATGTACATCCACTTGTGCGGGTCGATGACCACCGAGTCCGCGAAGCGCAGCGCCAGCAGCTCCGAGGGCGCGTCCGGTGACAGCACGGCGAAGCCACCGTAGGCCCCGTCGACATGGAACCAGAGCCCGTGACGCTCGCAGAGGGCGGCAATCTCGGGCAGCGCATCCACCGCGCCCGTGCCCGTCGTCCCCGCCGTCGCGACGACCATGAAGGGCTTGTGGCCGGCCCTCAGGTCCGCCTGGATTCGCTCCTCCAGCTCCGCGACCCGCATGCGCCCATCCCGGTCCGTGCCCACCTTCCGGAGGGCCCGGGAGCCGAGCCCGCAGATGTTGACCGCGGAGAGGATGCTCGTGTGCGACTCGCCACTGGCATACAGGCACAGCCGCTCCCCGGCTCCTCCCGTCACGCCCTCGCCGCGCACGTCCCAGCCCGCGCGGGCGTGCAGCGCGGCGCGCACCGCGACCAGGTTCGCCAGGGAGCCACCGCCCAGGAACAACCCACCACAGTCCGTGGGAAAGCCCACCAGCCGCGCGAGCCAGCGCACCGTCTGTGCTTCCATCGACACGGTGATGGCGCAGGTGGGGTAGCTGGTGACGGGCGGGTTGACGACCGCGGCGAGCAGGTCCGCCAGGGCCCCCATGGGACTGGGGGAGCCCATGATGTACGCCCAGAAGCGAGGGTGCGCCGTGGAGACGGCGTTCTGCGTCAGCAGCGAGAAGGCCCGCCCCAGCACGTGCTCGGACGGCGAGCCCTCCTCCGGGAACGGGTCCTCCGCCAGCAGGTCCTTGATGCGTGAGGCCGACTGCTCGGAGCGGATGGGCTGCTCGCGCAGTCCCTCCAGATAGTCCCCGAGCTGGTCGATGAGCTGATGCCCCAGCGTCCGGAACTCGGTGGCGGACAAGGCGGCACTGTCGGAGCGCCCCCGGGGGTCTGTCACGGGCTCGCCTCCGCGGCCTTGGCCAGCTCCGCGGCGACCGCGTTGGCGCCGGCGGTGATGAACGCCTCCAGGTAGTCGGTGGCCAGGTGGGCCTTCATCAGCCGGACGAGCTCCGCCTTCGCCGCGTCATCCAGGGTGGGGCGCCCCTTGGCGAGCTTGCGCACCGCGTCCCGGTAGGCGTGCAGGTAGCGGCGCTGGGTCTCCAGCCCCTCCCGAGTGGCCGCCGCCTCTCCGTGCCCGGAGTAGAGCGTCTTGCACGCGGACAGCTTCTTCTCGAGGAGGTCCAGGTTCTTCAGCCACAGGGCGGAGTGGCCATCGTTCATGAACGAGTGCACGCCGTTGAAGAGGATGTCGCCCACGAAGGCCACGGGAGAGGTCGCGCCCACCACCCAATAGCTGTCCCAATGGGACTCGCCCTCGCCCACCTCTCCCACGGTGAAGGGCACGCCGTCGAAGGTCAGCGTCTCGCCTTCCTTGACGATGCGGTTGGGAAAGCGCCGCTTGGCGGGCCAATCCTCGCCAAACACAGGCTTCCACTGCTTCTCCTTGGCGTCGTCGATGCGGTGGATGACCTGGTCCACGCCCCGGGTCGCGACCATCGGCACGTCCAGGCCCGCGGTGACCTCGAACCCGCCGTTGTAGTGGTCCGGGTGTCCATGGGTGATGAGCAGGGCGACCAGCGGCTTGCCAATGGAGTCGATCTTGGCCCGGAGCGCCCGCGCGTCGGAGACCCGCATCATCGCGTCGATGGCGACGACCGAGCGCGCCGTCTCGACGGCGAAGGCATTGGTGAACAACCCCTCACAGCCCGAGTTGACGACGTGGACCTTGAACGTGGCGGGGGCGGGGGGCTTGCTGCTCTCGGGTTGCATGGAAGTCACCGGGGGGAGGAGGGCTCGGGGAGCGCGGCGGCGGGCGGGGGCGCGGTGTCAGGAGGCGGGGTCGCATTCGAGGCCATCTCGGAGAGCTCCCGGTAGAGAGCCCTCAGCCCCCTGGCGGGCTCGGGAGAGAGCCCGGACTTGCACAAGAGCGCACTCAGCAGGGGCAGGTCCACCGCGACCACGCCCGGAAACACGTGGTGCTCGCGGTGCAGCGTGCGTGGCAGGGTGCTGATGAAGATGCGGGGAAGCAATCCCAGCCGGGTGGAGCGCGCGTTGACGTTGAGGTCGTCCGACTCCAACGTCCAGCGGTGCTCGGTCAGGTCCATGAGCGTGAGAATCATGGGGTACACGGTGTACATGGGCAGCACCCACAGCAGCAGGAAGGGGCGCCACAGATTGAAGTAGGCCACGCCGGCCAGCGCGACGGCGAAGAAGAGCAGCTTGATGCGCCGCTCCCGCTCCATCTCCGGGTCATCCCGGAACGGGAGGAACAGGGCCCGCAGGTGGTTGTCCCGCCACTTGACGGTGGTGTCTCCCTTCGGGGGCACGTAGTCCTGACGGCTGCGGAAGAAGTCGAGCCCGCTCAGGAGCCCCGCCTTGAGGCAGGTCCACACCAGGCGGCCCGGGGCGTAGGGGCGCGTGGTGTCCCCGCGCAGTTGCCGCCCCAGCCAGTTGGGGTCCTCCTTCGTGAACAGGTTGCGGTGGTGCAGGAGGTGCACCCGCCGCCACTGGACGAAGGACCAGGCCTCCGGGTGATGGAACATCACCAGGTTGGACAGCACCGTGCCGACGGTGACGTTGGCCTTGTGCGAGCGGAAGAGGCCGAAGTGGCTCGCGTCGTGGTTCAGGATGTAGAGCGAGTGCTGCCGCCCCGCGATGAAGATGATGGCGAGGAGCGTCACCAGGGGATGGTGGAAGTACGCCTCCGCCGCGAAGGCGAGCGCGATGGCCCCATAGACGATCGCGTAGAGCCAGGCACTGCGCCAGGGCCGGACCTTGTGCAGCGTGCGGACCTCCTGCCAGGCCTCCTTGGGAAGCAGGTGACTGGACTGGGTGCCGAGCACCGGCCATTCGCGCCCATCCTGGGGCGCGCGCTCCACCGCGCTGGATTCTGATTGTGTCATTCCATCCATCCGTTGCCAGGATGCCCCCACCGCAGGCCTGGTTAGACTTTCTCACCCCGGGCCCGCGCCGCGCGCCGCAACGCCACGCTGGTCCCGTGGACGCCCCAGTTCTCGGGCTCGATCTCCTGGATGACGATGAAGGTGTGGCCCGGGTCCTTCTGCAGCACGTCCACGAAGACCTGGGTGATGCGCTGGATGAGCTCCAGCTTCTTCTCGGTGGCGAGTTTGTCCCCGGTGAGCTGGACGTTGATGTAGGGCACGGTTCGTTCCTCGGACAAGAGATGAGAGGGCAAGACTCGCGAGAGCGCCTGACCCAGGCGGAAGGCGGACCTGTGACGGACGCGCCTCCGCCAGGGCTCACGCGAGGTGATATCGGGAGGGAGCGACGTCCCCGTTCAAGGGACCTTGTGCGTGCCGACGTAGGGGCCGAGGGAGGACTCCCGCAGACCCTTCACGTGGTCATAGAGGCGGTCGACGACGGCACCCGCGGTGTCCAGACGGAGCATGATGCCCAGGACGAGCTCCGGCATGGCGGCCGGGTTGCGCGCGAGCAGCGGGACGATGATTTCGTCCATCCAGGCGTTGGCGTGCTCCACATCCACCGTGGTGTGCTCCAGGTGGTACGCCAGCGGCTTGTCGCCCATGCCCACGCGGCGCCAGCCTTGAATCTGCCAGTCGAAGCGGCCGGGAATCATGGTCTCGGTCGCCAGGAGCGCGCCGAGGATTTCCGTCATCCGGGAGCGGTTCGTCGCCATGCTCATGTACATGTTGACGAGCGCGAGCTCCTCCCGCATGAACAAGTCCATGCGCTCCGTATAGATATCCCGGGGCAGGCCCAGGTAGTCCATGAGGTCGAAGCGCATGTTGCGGTGGACGCGCGGGTCTTGCGCATGGCCCACCTCATCCCAGAAGTTCTTGGCCAGCTCCAGCTTGATGCCGCCATAGACGCCCGGGAGCATCAACGCGATGATGTCCCCGAAGAGCACCTCGAGCGGCGTCTCCTGGAGGAAGAACTCCCGGAGCTGCTCGAAGGTGGCCTTGTCCCGCAGGAAGGCGAAGATGGGGTGCGAGATGTTGGACGGGTGGGCGCGCACCGTCTGGGTCACCCACTCCTTGAACGAGGCGGCCGGCGGCAGCGATTCGAGGACGGGGGCGTACTTCTTCAGGGAGGCCTGATGCCAACACTTCTCCAGGATTCCCTTGAGCTGGGCAAATAGCGGATCACCCACGTTGAGGCGCTTCACCTCCCAGGGGGCGGTGAGCTGGGCCATGTTGATGACGTAGAGCACCCGGTGCGCCTCGGTGAGCGCGGTCTCGTCGCCTCCCTGGAAGGCATTCCGAGCCAGGAGGTCCACCTGCTCCCTCAACTGATTGCGCGCTCCCACGGGGATGCTCTCGAGGTCCCGGGAGTAGATCCACGCCTTCACTTCCGCGTGGAGACTTTGAGGATTGCTTTGCGTCGACATTCGACTTCCCTCGCGCGGAGGAGGTCCGAAGATGAGTGTTTGCATGGCGCGCCGCCCCCCTCCATGTATCGGTCGCGACGCGCGCTCTATATCAAATCAGACTCAGTCGAGAAAAGCGCGAATAACATTATGGTCGAGGCAGAATCGGATGTGGCCGGGGGCGCGACAGCCATCTCGCGAGAGGAGAAAGTGCCTCGGAAGTGAAAGTCACATCAACGGTGACTAACCGGTTACTTCGCTGAAAAGAGCCTTCAGGATGTTGCGTCACGGATACGCCAGGGTGCGTCAATTGTAACGCGACTGCTGGCCTGATGAGTCAATGGCACACCTCCCACCCGCGTGAGCGGGGCCCACCGCGGCGCCCTCCCGTGCCGAGCGGGTCGAGGTCGAGGCGCGACAGCGGCCCTTGTGCCTGACGGGCGGGATGGGGCACGCTGCGCGCCCCCACGGCGTCCGCCCGCTCCCTGTCCCGCCGCCGGAAAACGCCAGGCGGGCAGGCGCCCATACGATGGGTCAGGGGCACCACGCACGTATCAGTGATAGGGCAGGAAGCCATGTCCGGCGACTCACCCGTCCCCACCTCCGACGGCCTGCCCACCCTGCGCTTCCCCCCTGAGCTCCCCATCTCGAGCCGGGTGGAGGACATCACCGCGGCCATCACCGCCCATCAGGTGGTCATCGTCGCGGGAGCCACCGGCTCGGGGAAGACGACCCAGCTGCCGAAGGTCCTGCTCGCCATGGGTCGCGGCCGCCCTCGCCAGATTGGCGTCACCCAGCCCCGGCGCATCGCCGCGACGAGCGTGGCGGCGCGCGTGGCGCGGGAGCTGGGCACGGAGCTGGGCACGGACGTCGGCTACCAGATTCGCTTCGAGGACCGCTCGTCCCGCGGCACGGCCGTGAAGTTCATGACCGATGGCGTCCTGCTCGCGCAGATTCACAGCGACCCGCTGCTGCGCCGCTATGACACCATCGTGCTCGACGAAGCCCACGAGCGCAGCCTCACCATCGACTTCCTGCTCGGGTGGCTCAAGCGCATCCTCCCCCGGCGCCCCGACCTCAAGGTGGTCGTGAGCTCCGCCACCATCGAGACCGAGCGCTTCTCGCAGTTCTTCGGAGGCGCTCCGGTCATCCAGGTGGAGGGCCGCACCTTTCCGGTGGACGTGCTCTACGAGCCGCCCCCCGAGGACGACGAACTCGCGGACTCCGTCGCCGACTCGGTGGCGAACATCCTCTCGCTCGACCCGAACGGGGACGTGCTGGTGTTCCTCCCCGGGGAGCGGGAGATTCGCGAGGCCGAGAACGCCCTGAACGCGCGCAACCTCCGGGGCACGGTGGTGCAGCCCCTGTACTCGCGCCTGTCGGCCTCCGAGCAGTCGCGGGTCTTCGCCTCCATCCCCGAGCGCCGGGTCATCCTCGCCACCAACGTCGCGGAGACGTCGGTCACCATCCCGGGAATCGTGTACGTCGTGGACACGGGCGTGGCGCGCCTGTCGCGCTACGACTCCCGCTCGGGCGTCACGCGCCTGCACGTCGAGCCGGTCTCCCAGGCCAGCGCCGACCAGCGCAAGGGGCGCTGCGGCCGCGTGCGCGAGGGCATCTGCGTGCGGCTCTACGACGAGGCGAGCTTCACGTCGCGGCCCGCCTTCACGGACCCGGAGATCAAGCGCACGGGGCTCGCGGGGGTCATCCTGCGGATGAAGTCCCTGGGCCTCGGCGACGTCGAGGACTTCCCCTTCCTCGACCCGCCGCAGCCCAAGGCCATCGCCGAGGGCTGGCGGGTGCTCGAGGAGCTCGGGGCCATCGAGGGCAAGGAGCGCACGCTGACGCCGATGGGGCACCAGCTCGCGCGCTTCCCGGTGGACCCACGCATCGCGCGGATGATTCTCGCCGGCGCCGAGTACGGGTGCCTGGACGAGGTGCTCATCATCGCCGCGGCGCTCAACCTCCAGGACCCGCGCGAGCGGCCCCGGGAGCACGCGCAGAAGGCGGACGAGCTGCACAAGCGCTTCCGGGACGAGCACTCGGACTTCACGGGGCTCCTCAAGCTGTGGGCCTTCGTGCGCGAGGCCGACAGCCGGGGCACGTCCCATCTGCGGCGCGTGTGTCGGGACAACTTCCTGTCCTTCTTGCGGGTGCGCGAGTGGCGGGACGTGCAGCGCCAGCTCGAGGAGACCGTCCGCGAGCTGCGCCTGCCGCGCAAGGGGCAGGGCGCTCCGGTGCGCGGCGACGTCCTGCACCAGGCGCTCCTCACCGGGCTGCTGTCCCGCATCGGCCAGTGGAACCCGGAGCAGCGCGCCTACACGGGCGCGAAGCAGACGCGCTTCCTGGTCCACCCCTCGTCCGCGCTCGCGAAGAAGCCCCCGGCCTGGGGGATGGCGTTCGAGCTCGTGGAGACGTCCCAGTTGTTCGCGCGCACCGTGGCGAAGCTCGACCCGGAGTGGCTCGCGGCGGCGGCCCCCCACTTGCTCAAGCGCAGCTACTCCGACCCGCATTGGTCGGAGAAGTCCGCGCGCGCCGTCGTGAAGGAGAGCGCGACCCTCTTCGGGCTCACGGTCTTCAAGGAGCGCCCCGTGGCCCTGGCCAGCATGGACCCGGAGCGCGCGCGGCTGATGTTCCTCGAGCACGCCCTGGTGCGCGGCGAGTACCGCACCCGCGGGGCGTTCCAGGAGAAGAACCTCCAGGTGCTCGAGCGCGTGGCGCGCCTCCGGGACAAGGCCCGGAAGAGCGAGCTGCTCGACAGCGAGGCGCTGCTGACGTTCTTCGACCAGCGTGTTCCCGCGGACGTGACGGACGGAGCGGGCTTCGAGGTCTGGCGCCGCAAGGCCGAGGCGGCCGACCCTGGCGTGCTCGTCCTCTCGATGGAGGATGCCCTCGCGTACGACCCGGGCCTGTCCCCGGCGAGCTACCCGGATGCCATCAGCTTGCACGGGGTGAGCGTGCCGGTGACGTACATCTTCGACCCCTCGGCCGCGGACGACGGCATCACCTTGAGCGTGCCGCTGCTGCTGCTCGCCCAGCTGGTCCCCGGGGAGCTCGACTGGACCATCCCCGGGTGGCATCGGGAGAAGCTCACCGCCCTGCTCGAGCAGCTCCCTCGCGCCCAGCGCAAGTCCTTGGGGCCTCTGCCGGAGTTGGTCGAGCGTCTCGCGAAGGAGCTGGTGCCCTTCCGCGGGCCGTTGATTCCGGCGCTCGCGCGCGCGGTGTCTCGCCTGTGCGACGTGGACGTGTCCGAGGAGTCCTTCCGGGCGGAGGCCGTGCTGCCGTACCTGCGGACCACGCTCCGGGTGCTCGACGAGCGGGGAAAGGAGCTGGCGCGGAGCCGCGACGCCGACGCGCTGCTGGAGCAGCACGGAGGACATGCGCGCTCCGTGCTGCGCAGCGCGGCGCCGGCTTCGGATTGGGAGCGCAAGGGGCTGACGGCCTGGACCTTCGGCGAGCTGCCCCCCGTGGTCACCCGGCGGGTCGGAGGGCTCGAGGTCCGCGGCTATCCCGCGCTCGTCGACCGGGGCGCCACCGCGGACCTGGTGCTGCTCGAGACGGCCGCCGCCGCCGAAGCGGCCACCCGCACGGGAGTCCGCCGGCTCCTGATGCTCGCGGCGCGTGGGCACGTGGCTGTCAGCGCCGCGCGCATGCCGCAGCCCTTCCCGTCCCTGGACGGCGCTCCGCCCGCGAAGGGGCAGGGGGAGGCTTTCCGCGCGCAGGTCCTCGCACGCGCCGTCGATGATGCGTTCAAGCTCGCACCGGGCACGCCGCTGCCTCGCACGAAGGGGGCCTTCGAGGCGCTGCTCCAAGAGGGCTCACCGCGAATCGAGCAGACCGCGCGGGAGTGGGCGAACGCCATCGTGGTCACCTCGGGGGAGCTCGCGCAGCTGCTCGCCGCGCTCAAGGCGGCATCCAAGGGGCAGAGCGGCGCGGCGGCCGTGCGGGACATCCGCTCGCAGCTTGCGCAGCTGTTCTCCGCGAAGCTCCTGGAGTCGCTCCCCTTCGCGCGGCTGGTTCACTACCCCCGCTATCTGCGCGCGGCCCAGGCGCGGCTGTCGCGTGCGGTGGCGAACCCCGCGAAGGACACGGGAAAGGCCGCGCCGTTCACGCCCCTGTGGGAGACCTTCCTCACGAAGTGCGCCACCGTGCGCGACCAGGAGGCGGCACAGGAGCTGCGGTGGACCTTCGAGGAGCTCCGCGTTTCCATCTTTGCCCCGGAGGTGACGACCCCCGTGTCGGTGACGGTGGCGAAGGTCAGCGCGGCGCTCGCGGCCCTGCGATAGGGCTGTCGGAGCGGCGTCGTGGCTGCTCGGCCAGGGAAGGCCGAGCAGCCGTGCGAGTCTTCCAGCGAGCCCCCTGACGGGGGCTGGATGTCAGGCCAGCTGCCCCGGGAGCGGCTTTTCATCCGTCTGCATGACGAGGCTGCAGAGTTCGTCCGCCAGGCCCGTCTCGCCGTAGAGGCCCCGGGCCATGTTGAGCATGGACGCCCCTTGGCCCTTCGGCGTGGTGCCGTCGAACAGCAGCGGCTTCAGGTCCGTGGTCGACCCCGTTGCCGCGACCCGATTCTGCAGCTCCTGGATGTCGCTCGCCGAGAGCGTGAGCGTCAGGGGCTCATCGCTGTCCCGAGCGGCCTTCGCCGCGGCATGGTCGCCCGTGAAGGCGAACGTCAGGCGCTCCCTCGCGTTGTCATCCTTCGTGTCGAACACGAGCGACATCTTCTCGGTGTCCGACAGGAGCGTCCCGTCCTTGTTGTAGTCGGCGACGTAGGTCAGCTCGGGCTGGTCGCCTCCGAAGACGGCGCTGACCGCGAGCGTCTTCGTCCCGTCCGGATTGTGGGTGAGGAGGAACTCACTGGAGTCGGTGATGCCTTCCGTCTCGAAGTTGAAGGGCCCCACCTGCGCCCCGAGCTTCCCGCGCACGCCTTCCCACGAGAGCTTGTCCATCCGAATCGTGTTGCTCACGCCGGGACCGACCTTGTCGGGGAGGGTCCCGTCCTTCGCGAAGGTCTCGAAGGCCTGCTTGCCGCCTTCGTCGGAGAGGTCGAACTCCGCGGTGCGCAGGCTGTACTCCTTCAGCGACGTGCTGCTGCTCGTGTTCACCGAGAGCCAATCCGTCCCCAGCGATAGCTCCGCGTGGGTGTCGACGAACTCCGTGGGGCCCGCGGTCACCTTCAAGGAGTCTCCCTTGCGGCTCACCTCCACGGAGTTTCCCTTGCCCACCGTCACCGAGTTGGCCGTGTCCAGGGAGACGCCGCGGTACTCCAGCCCCATGCTGGTGACCACGCCCGCGAAAGCGCCCTCTTCCATCTCGAGGGTCGCCCCGTCCGGAATGGTCTCCGCCTTCAGCGGATGCGGCGGCGGAATCTCTCCGCGCTCCAGCTTCGCGAAGTCCTCCTCCGTCATCTTCACTTCGTAGGACAGGGTGGTGCCCGCGGTGGCGCCCGCGTTCGCGGAGAAACCCACCCGGGCCTTCGTCAGCTTCCACTCGTTCGTCGCGGTGGCGGACATCTCCGCTTCGACGTTGACCGTGACGAACCCGTCTTCGCGCTTCACGTCCTTGGAGAGCGAGGAGCTGAGCTCCACGGTCACCGAGCCCTTCTGGCCCGGAACCGTGACGTCGTGCTCGATGACATTCGTCGGGTCCACCGACCCGTCGATGGGGGCGTTGTCCGCGAGCATCATCTTCTGGAGCGCGGGGGACACCTTCGCCTGGGACAACACCTGCGCGCGCTCGGCGGAGCCCGGCTCCGTGGCGAACAGCTTCGCGGCCGTGTTGCCGGACAGCGTGCCCACTTCGCGATACTGCGACTGCTCCTTCAGATAGGACTGCATGTCCGAGTAGCTCTTGCCGCTGCTCGGATCGAACACTCGTTCACCTTGGCGGACCACCACGTGCCCGGCCTGTCCTTCGGCCCCCGAGCGCGTGTCCGCGAGGAACACCAACTCCGAGCGCCCACGCAGCTCGGGAGACGTCTTGCTCACCCAATCCGCGGCCTTGTCCAGGCAGTTGACGCGGGTGTCCCGCGCATCCTCCGTGAGGAGGGACGAAGCGGGGGGCGTTGCTTGTCCATCCAGGCGCCCGCCTGGCTTCGTGGCCTTCGCGTCGAACGTGGACCGCGCGCTGAAGCCCTGTGTGGACCGGGCCGTGCGTGCGTCCTCTTGCCGTGTTTCTGCCCCGCGCTGCACCGACTCCGCTTGACGACGCCGGACGTGTGCCGCGCCCCCATCCCCGAGACCTCTCATGCTCATCGGCTTGAACTCCCCCTCGAAACGCTCCGCCTTGGAGCGACGCCTGATTCTCGACGGGGAGCTCTCGAGGTTGCGTGGATTCTTGGAGGATTGGAGGCGCGATTTCTTCGTGCGCGGCACCGAAGGAGTTCACGTCCGTTCGTTGCGCGTCATCCACGTGTGGCGTGGCGCTACCGCTGTCGCGGTGGTGCGTTCGCGTTGTCCATGTCCGAGACGATCAACCACGGCCCACCGGGTGTGCGACGCAGGGTGAGGGTGAACTTTCCCGTGTCGGTGGCGTTCTTGCCGTAACCGTAGGCGCCGATGATGTAGCCACTCGTCTCTTCGGCGGCGAACGCGAGCGCGCGGAGCTGCAAGAGGCTGCCTCCTTGGCCCTCATAGGCGGCTCGGATGGCTGCTCGACCGCGGACAGGGGGGCGGTTGCTCTGGAGGACGAACCCATCTTCCGCGAACAGCGCGGCCAGCGCGGCCGCATCGCCCGCGCGCCAGGCCCGCTCGTAGTCGCGCAGCACGCGGTCCAACGCGGGAGGCAAGGTGACATCGGGGAGTCGCACGGGGGCGGCGGGGGCCGGCGGGCTCTGGGCGAGAACGGGCTCGGTCAACAGCATCAAGCCGAGGACGATGGACGGCAGGGGAGGGCGGCTCATGGAGTTCGAGTCCAGGTGGGGGTGGGTGAATCGCTGAATGAGTATCGCAGTGTTTCGCGGCCAGGCCCTGTCTGATGGAAGCGCCGACGCCGGTTGTTGTCCTCCGGAGGGAGGGAGGCCCCGTCCCCCTTCGCGCGCTCCTGCCCAGCCGCTCGGACCCACCTCGCCTCGCGCGCCGCCCCTTCTATCGGGACGACGCGCTGGGGCGGCCGCCAGGCGACGCGGGTCCAGGTCCGCCCCTTCAGGCCGCGGAGTCGCGGGCCCCGGAGAACGGCACCACCGATGCGCGCGCGTAGCGCTCCAGCTCCACCGCGCAGTGCGCGGAGAACACGCTCACCTCGCCCGGATGCTCTTTCACCAGGGCCCGCAGACGCGCCTGGTTCTCGAGGCGTGCGGCGTTGTCGGTGGAGCGCAGCCGCTGGAAGAGCGCGAGTCCCCACGGGCTGCGCGGAGACACGGGGTCCATCTCCTTGTGGCTGAAGTACGCATCCCCCGCGTGCAGCAGCCACCGTCCCTCCGTCCTCACGGCGACGCCGCAGTGTCCCTCCGAGTGCCCCACCAGGGGCACCATCACGAGCTCGGAGGACAGCTCCGGAATCGCGCGCACGGAGGCGAACCCGAACCAGCGCTCCCCCGCGACGTCATAGGGCCTCCACAGTGGCTGGTGGGCCCACTGGGCGGCGCGGTAGCCGAACTTCGCGCTGCGCCCCACCGGGGCCATCGCCGCGGCGTACTCGTCCCGGAAGACGTGCACCTTCGCGCGTGGGAAGTCCGCGAGCCCACCGACGTGGTCCAGGTCCAGGTGCGTGGGGATGATGTGCCGCACGTCCTCGCGCCGGAACCCCAGCCGCTCCACCTGCTCCGCCGCCGTCTCCTCCCTCGACAGCCGGGGCGCGTTGCGACGCAGGAACCGCTGGCCCAACCTTCCCGGGTCCTGGATGTCCGCGAGCCCCAGGCCCGTGTCGACCAGCACCAGGCCGTCGTCCGACTCGATGAGCAGGCAATGGCAGACCATCCGCGCCCGCGTGAACAGGCCCCCTTCGCCCAGGACGAAGCGCGCGCTGGCGGGGCACAGGGTGCCGCAGTTGAGATGATGGACTCGCATGGGGACTCACTCCTTCGAGGGAACGGCGAGAGGTGTCCCCAAGGTAGGGAGGCCGGGAGGAGGGCGATTGGAGAAATCGGCCATCCGCGTCCGCGTGGATTGAATCCCCGGCCACCGTGCCCCATGCTTTCCGGGTGACCTCTCCGTCGCTTCAGGTCGCTCCTCGGGGGCTGCTCGCGAGCTTCGTGCGCGGCTTTCGCGCGGTCACCCGCGGCGAGCAGGCGCCGTCCTACGTCCGCCTCCCCGATGGCGAGTCCGAGCTCGTCATCCGACTCGACGACACCCACGGCGACGCCTACGTCATCGGCACCCGCCTGATGCCCCTCCAGAAGGGAGGCGCGGACGTGCCGCCCCTGGCCATCGCCGTGCGCTTCAAGGTCGCGGGGGCCTATCCCTTCTTCGGCGTCCCCATGGGGGAGCTCACCAACCGCGTCATCCCTCTCGACACGCTGTGGGGGCCGGAAGGTGGCCGGATGCGGGAGCAACTGCACGAGCGTCCAGGGCTGGAGGCGAAGCTCGGTGTGCTCCAGGACACGCTCGAGGCGCGCCTGCGTGGAGGCGACGTGTTCGAGCCGTCCTCCGCCCACGTCGTCCGCCGTGCCGTGCGCGTCATCGCCCAGGCGCGTGAGTTGCCCCGCGTGGACGCACTGGCGAAGGCCCTGGGCGTCAGCGAACGCCAGCTCCGCCGGGCCTTCGAGGACGTGGTGGGACTGGGGCCCAAGGCCTACGCGCGCGTGGTGCGCCTGCAGCGTGCCCTCCGGGCCTCTCGGCGAGTGGTCACACCGGACTGGGGCGCCATCGCCGCCGCCACGGGCTACTACGACCAGGCCCACCTCATCTCCGACTTCCGCGGCCTGACAGGACACACCCCGGGCGCCCTGTTGCGACGCTCACCTCCCTGGCCGTGACGGACATGGGAGGGACAGGACCACGGCCCTGGAACTCGGTCCGTGCCCGTCCTGGTGTCCAGGTCGAAGGCCGCGCTACCGGGCTGCCCTGGAATGTGTCGGAGCGGGCGAGCTCACGAGGTTGTCGAGTCAATGGAACAACCCTCAGTGCGGGAGCGCCACGGGAACCGTGCTCCTCTCTGGAACGGTGCTGGCCACGGGCGACGGCGTCACGCGCGTTCGAAGGGGGGGATTGGGCTCGCTCCGCATCCCGTCCCAGTGGATTGGAGATGCGTACTCCAAGTGATGGCGGAGCGCGCCCGATGTGGCACCCCGAGTGTTTCCTTTCCACGGACTGAGCCCGTCGCCGAAGGACCCGTCGTGATGCGTGTCGCCGCTCTCAACGCCTCCGGTCCTTCCCTTCGATTCACACTCTCGACTTGAATGCGCCCGCGCGTGGCGGAGGAGCCGAGGATGCCTTCAGTAATGATTCATGTGGTCTTTGTCAGAGAGACCTCTCCGATGTTCCAGAGCGACCTTGCGGGGGGCACTGGGGAAGAGCCTCGCTTCAGTGAGTCCGCGGCGAAGAACAACCGGAAACTGGCCGTCATCGAGCAGTGGACAAAGAACATCATGCGCGAGCTGCCCATCGGTGATGTGGGACTCGTGGTTGCGCCTGAGTACTTCTTTCGGGGCTGCGACGACAAGACGGCGCCGCAATTCGCGCTACCTGCTGACGAAAAGAATCGGATCTGTCATCGACTCAAAGTCATCGCGAGCCGTGCTCCTCGCGTGATTCTGGTTCCGGGGACAATCCCCTGGAGGGACGCTGCAACCAGATTCGAGAGCGGGGATTTGAACTATGACTACTGGCGCCCTGCATCCGCGCCCAAGGCACCCTCGGTCAGTCGATATGCAAACGCTGAGGCGTATCTTGAGTTCCTGAAGGCCAATGGCGGGATCGACGCTTCAGATGATGACACGTCTGAAGACGACGATGACGAGGTGGGAGAGAAAGAAAAACGGAAGGCGGCGGCCGAAAAAAGGGGTGACGCTGTCTTCAATACAGCGCCCATTCTCTACGGCTCTCTCCTGTGTGAGGTGGACAAGCTCAGGGCGTTCGAGGAAGTCCCTCGAGGATGTACGTGGGGCTGTCGGTCTCGGGCCCGGAGTATTCCACTGAGCGTCCACGGGAGCAGGTTGCTTCTGGGGGTGGATATCTGCTTGGACCATAACGAGGGCGAACTCATGCGTCAGTTCAAGGGCCGGCCCCAGCTGCCGGATGTCCATGTGATTCTCTCGGACAGCACCCCCAATGTCCGTGCGCACTTCTGCGTCAGGGCCGGTGGGGTGGTCGTTCACGCTTCGACACAGATTCGCGAGGAAGAGTCCACGCGGGACTTTGACTCCGCCCAGAACCTGGCGCCGGGGATGTTTCGGGTCAGCCGCTTGGGGCATCAGGAAACCCTTCACCGGAGTGTTCACACTGGCTCGGGTGGCACGGTGGATACATCCAGGGCCAAGCACATCATTCGGGCTTCGAATCCCTACGGGGGAGTTCGAGTTGCTCGCAACAGGCGCGTGAGCAATGTGTTCCTACGGAATGGGCTTGGGAAGCCAGAGGGCTTCGGCTTCCAGAGCCAAAGATTGCCACCCGACGCCGAGTATGTGCGTGTGCCGATCGAACTATGAGGAACTGGCAGAATATTTCGTTGGACCCGTTGGCTGTCCACTCCTGGCCGTGACGGACATGGCCGTGGACCGCGCCGGCGCGTCGGGACACCCGGTGGGTCGTCCTCGGGCCGACGGCCTCCGCTCTCACCGGGTCTGACTCGGAAAGAGGCCGGGTGGACTAGAGTCGCTTCTCATGAAGAGGCTCCTCCCGGTCTGCCTTGTGGTCCTCATGGGTTGTGCCACCACGAAGGGACATCCTCCCGCGCACGCGACGTTCATCCGGAACGACTACGCAGCGGCGCTCGCCCAGGCCCGCGCCGAGCGCAAGCCGCTCTTCATCGACTTCGGCGCGGTGTGGTGTCCGCCCTGTCGAACGATGGAAGCCCAGGTCTTCGCCGCGCCGGACTTCATCGCGAAGGCGAAGGACTATGTCCTGCTCGCGGTGGACGTGGATGACCCCATCAATGAGCCGCTCCTGGAGCGCTTCCCGGTGGACAACCTGCCCACGTTGCTGGTGCTCGACTCCGAGACGGAGACGCCCGCGCTGCGCTGGATGGGCGGCGCGGGATTGGAGGATGTGCTGGCGCTGCTCGACGATGCCCGGCGCGCGCTGAGTGCCCAGGCGTCCGGGCCGGAGCTGCTGCTGCTCGAGGGCGACCGCGCCTATGCCCGCAGGGAGCACGAGCTGGCGGCGCGGAAGTATCAGGAGGCGGTGGAGCAGGGCCCCGGGGATTGGAGCCGTCGCACCCGGGCAGTGGAGTCCGCGCTCAACGCGCTGTGGAACGCCGAGGCCTTCCAGGCCTGCGCCGAGTACGCGGTGAGGACCGTCCCGAGCCTCGACGAGGAGGGGCGAGCGGGCGCGGCGAGCACCGGCTACTCGTGCGCGCGCTACGCCCAGGAGCCCAAGCCCTGGGCCGCGCCGGCCATGAAGGCACTGGAGGTCCACTTCGAGAAGGCCTTCGCGCAGGCCCAGGCGCACGGCTCGAAGCGGCAGACCTGGCTCTACGACTCCATGGCGGATCTGCTCGAAGCGCGGGGTGACAAGGAAGGTGCCCGGAAGCTCTCCGAGCAGTACTACGCGAAGGTGCTCGCGTACCGCGCCGAGGAGACCACCGCACAGGGCAGGGCGGCGTGGGACTCCCATCTCTACAGCGCCGCGGAGGCGAGCGGGCACCTGGTGGACACCCTCGCGCTCTTCGTCCAGACGGAGCGCGAGCTCCCGGACGACTTCTCCGCTAGCACGCGGGTGGCCGCGACCCTCCGCGAGCTCGGCCGTCATGACGAGGCGCTCGCCGCGATGGACCGTGCCCTGAAGCGGGCCCAGGGCGGCCGACGGTTGGCGGTGTGGCTGAGTCGGGCGCGGACGCTGGAGCGGGCGGGCCGCGTGGACGAGGCGCGCAAGGACCTGGAGACGGCGCTCGCGGAGGCGGAGCGACTGCCCCGGATGCAGCGGGAGTTCTCCCAGTACGCGGTGGACGCGGTGCGAGCCGCGCTGGCCGCGCTCCCCGGCGCGAAGTGAGCGAAGCCGCCCCCTGGGCGGCACTCCTCGGGCCCCGCGAGGGCTCCCCACGGGGCGGCTCTGGGGGGCTTCCTCAGGCCCAGGCCCGGCGGACCTCGGCGTAGTAGTTGCGGAAGAAGGGCACCATCGTCGCGCGGTTGCTCTCGACGATGGCCAGCAGCTCGGGGGGAAGGACGAACTCCTCCTCACCCAGCTCCGCGTAGAGGGAGTCGAGCAGCTGTTGATAGAAGCGCGGGAACGAGCGGTGCCAGCCGACCTTCGGCAGTCGGATGCCATGCTCCCACCCCATGGCCACGTAGTGCTTGAGGGCCTCCTCGCGGGCCTCCTTGAGCGAGTAGAGGGAGAGGGGCTTTCGCTCCGGGAGGAAGTCCTCCTGGATGAGTCCGGGCTGTCGGCACATCCGCCGCGCCAGGTGCTGGCCGAGCAGCGGCGACTGGAAGAGCCCGTCGCGATAGGTGCCCGTGAGCAGCCACAGCCCCTCCACCGACGTGGGGCCGATGAGGGGACAGGTGTCGACGGTGACGGGCCGGTTGCCGGTCTGCCACGTGACGAGCTGCGCGGCGCAGAGGTCCTGGTCGATCTGCTCCAACAGACACTCGAGGACGAAGTACATGTCCGCGGGCGTCGTGCGCAGCAGGGGCTTCGCCGACAGGATGTTCGTCGCGCCGACGTAGACCTGATTGTCCGCGCGAGGAAGCGCATGCAGTCCACAGGCGAAGGCACGGTTGGGTGTCCGCACGACATGACGGAGCGTCTGCCGAGGCACATGGAGGAGCAGTGACGTGCCACCACCGCAGAAGATGCGAGGGATGCGGCGGGCCAGTTCCGGCAGCTCGTCGAGGACCGCCTGCGTCCCGACGCCCATCGCGAGCACGACCTGCGGCGCCGACAACGTCGTCCCATCCTCCAGTCGAACACCCGTGACGCGGCCCTTGTGGATGTCGAGCGCCTTGACCGCTCCGTCCACGAGCGTCACCTTCGGAGACTGCTCCAGCACCCGCGTCAGGCCGCGCAACAGTCGGCTCGCGTCCACGGTGCCCTCGCGAGGGAGGAACAGCGCCCGCTTGGGACGGCAATCCTCCGCGGGGTTCAAGCCGGGGACCTGGTTGGGGTCGAGCTCCTCGTGAGGCTCGCCCTCGTCCCGGACCGCCTGCTGGATGGCGAGGAAGTTCTCATCCTCGATGGTGCCCGACTTCGCGTTGCTGAACACGATGGTGCCCGGGTGGATGTGCACCTGCTCGTGGGCGGGGAGCTGGCTGTTGAGCCCTTCGAGCCAGGCGGGCCACAGCTTCGCCGCGAGCACGCTCTGCGCATGTCGCGCGCGGCCGGCCGGGGTTCGCAGCAGCGGCGCCGTCACCTCGCCGTAGCAGCCCAGCATCGCGCCCGCGGCGGGAGAGGCCCCCGCTGGCCTGCCGACGGGGCCCACCACGGCGATGCGCAGCTCGGGGTCCTGGAGGGACAGGGCGCGCGCGGTCGCCAGTCCCAGCGCCCCATTGCCCGCTACGAGGATGTCATGGGTGCTCATTCGCGGGCGGCTCCTCGGTGGGGCGGGTGGCGATGGGGAGAGAGGCCCGCCGGGCCCGGCGCCTGGTTCGCGGAGGCACCGGAGCGCGGGAACGGCGGGCCAGACAGCGGGATGCGCGAAGCGGTCAGTCCTCGTTCCGCTTCGTGTCGTTGACCGTGTACGGCGGCCACCACTGACGCTCGGCGCTGGAGCCGCACGTCACGCTGGGCGCCTGGAGCTGCTGCTTCTCGGCCACCAGGTTCTTCACCGTCTCCAGCCACTGCGTGTCATTGGGGTTCATGTCGCTTCTCCTTGCTGCCGTGTTGGCTCTACGAGGGTACTGCGTACAAGCGAGTCGAGCCCCGTGCGGAGCTGACGTCGTGCTTCGGCGGCATCGACCCTGCCGCCCACGACCTCCAGGTACGCTCGCTCCATCTCGGGGAGCGTGCGGCCATCGCTGAGCTCGAAGATGAGCCATGCATTCAAATCGAGCCAATGGATGCGCGGTGCCTCCGGAGAGAACACCATCAAGCACTCGCCCCGAGGCGAGGCGCGGGCCCGCAGGCCGCGTGTCTTCCGGTACGCCGTGAGGTCCACCGTCGGAGGAGGGCTCTCGCGGACCGCGTCGCCGTAGACGGCGCGACTGACGGGCTCGAGTGAGTCATTGAGCCAGCGCACGAAGTCGCGCCCCTGGGGCGTGAGCAGGTGCGACCACTCCGTCGACAACTGCTGACCCAGGAATCGCGTCCGGTCGATGGAGCGGTCATAGCCCGGGGCACCCGGCTTGCGCTCCACCGAGGTCGCGTGGGCATGGGAGAGATAGGCGGACGGGTCTCCAAACCGTCGGAGCAACACGTCGTCCGCCGAGAGCGCCGCGGCCTTGAACAACGCGAGGTGGACATACACATGGTAGGAGAACACCGCGCGGACGATGGACCAGCGGATGTTCCGCCAGGGGACCTGGATGGTCTCCTCGGGCTGGGCCACGAGCGCGGTGGAGCGCGTGGCGTCGAAGAGCTTCATGTGGAGCGCTTCATGGAGGATGCAGCCGGCGATGTCCCACGGGTTGCCCAGGTCCCGGATGGCCAGGAAGATGGTGGAGGGCGTCAGGTCTCCCCCCGCGGCGGACAGGACGGTGCCGCCTTCGAGCCGCGCGCTGAGCAGCGCGATGGCCTCCACATGGGTGAGCGCGCCCACGCCCGAGTGGGGCAGGAGCGTGGTGAGCAGCTCGATGGCGTCGTTGAGCCGGCGCTGGGCCTCCGCGTCGGGGCTCAGGAGCTTCCCGCTGCTCCCGGGCCTGGCGCCGAAGACGCCGTCGAACGCGGCCTGGAGCGCCAGCGAGTAGGGGTCCGTGGCCTGGGCCGCGCCCCACAGCCACTTGGGCGTGTCCTGGCCCACGAGCCAGCGCGACGGCATGCGGGACTCGGACAGGCCCAGGGGCAGCGCCGCGAGGGCGGCCGGGAGGCATTCCTCCAGGGGATGGGGGGATTGCAGCCGCCCCGTTTCGAGGTCGGAGAAGGCCTGCTCCAGTGCCAGCCGGACCAGGGGGTCGAAGAAGATGCGCCGCGCCTCGCCGTCGTCGAGCGCTTCGATGGCGGTGACGGTCCGGGCGAGCGAGGGCAGGCGCTCGGCGAACAGCTCCAGTCCGAAGCGGTAGCGGGTGATGACGCGCGCGAGGATGCGGGGCGTGTCCCCGAACGAGGGGTGGGCGACCAGCGCGCGGTCCGCCTGCTGGATGAGGTCCTTGGGGGTGGTCATCGCGAGGCGCCTCCGGAGTCGCGGGCTGCTCGGGGAAGTCGCTCCACCATGCCGCTCGCCACGAGGCCCTCGAGGGTGGGGGCGAGCTGTGCCCAGGCGCGCTCGGCGCCCAGTCCGAGCGAGGCGGTGTATGCGGAGAGCAGCTCCTCCTCGGTCTTGTCCTCGCACAGCTCGAACGCGAGCCAGGCCGCGAGGTTGAGGGTGACGATTCGCTGGGTGCGCGGGTCCAGGGCGAACAGCGCCTCGGACGACGGCGAGCGGCGCAGCGACAGGTGGCGGCCCTTCCGGTAGCGCGCGGAGGAGGGCGGCGCGCGCGGCGAGGCCGTGACGGAAGGGGCGGGGGCGGTGGAAGCGCGCTCGAAGGGGCGCAGCGTGTCCCAGAGCCACGCGACGAGCTGCCGCCCGTGCGGCGTCAGTCGCGGGGACAAGGGGCCGGAGAGCTGCGCGTGCAGGAAGTCGAGTCGTTCTTCCGCGCGCGAGTAGGGCACGGCGGTCTCGTTGTTCACCACGGACATCGCGTGGGCGGGGGCCTGGTAGTCGCGAGGGGCACCGAACTCGGCGTGGCATTCCGGGCCGAGGTGCTCCACCGCGGCGCGGAACACGTGCATGTGAACGTAGGCGTGGAAGGCGAAGAGGGTGTTCGAGAGCGCCGTCCGGCGGCCCCAGGGGAGGTCGACGGGCTCGTCATCCGTGACGATGGCGCCGGTGCGGATGAGGTCCGAGAGCTTGAGGTGGATGCCCTCGTGGAGGATGTGGCCGGCGGTGTCCCAGGGATTCTCCAGCTCGTCCGGGTCGATGAAGATCATGCAGGGAGTGCCATCCCCGCCCGAGCCCGTGAGCATGCGTCCGCGCGCGCCTCGGATATGGGCCACGGCGATGGAGTGCAGGTGGCGGAAGATGCTGTCCGCCATGCGGGGCACCAGGCGGTGGAGCAGGGTGCAGGCGCGCTCGAGTCCCTGGGCGCCGCGCGGAGTCGGGCGGAGGATGCTCACGCTGCTCTGGGCGCCGGGCATGAAGCCCGTCTGGATGCTCTCCCGGAGGCGGTCGGCCAGCGGTGTCGACGCGTCGGGGAGGTCCCAGACCCAGGTCCGCGCCGAGGGGCCGACGATGAGCTCGCGCTCCATTCCGCGCCGAGCGAGTCCCGGACCGCGCTCCCGAGACGCGGGGCCCAGTGCGTCCTCGAGCAGGGAGGCCAGCTTCTCGCATTCCGCGCCGGAGGGGCCGGAGGACTCGATGCGACTGACTGCTGACTCCAGCTCCGCGCGGACCAGGAGGTCACCCAGGAGCATGTCCACCGAGCGGGCATCCAGCAGCTCGACGCGGGCCGCCCACTCCTGCAGCCGCGTGTTGCTTCGCGCGAGGACATCCAGCGCGAACTTGTACCGCTCGAGGACTCTGCCCACGATGCGTGAGGAGTCGCCGAACTGTTCGTGCTGCTGAAGCTGCCCGTCGACCTGCCGGATCGCATCAATCAGTTGCACGCCGTCCTCCCCTTGGCGGATGGAGCCACTCAGCGCCATCAACCCGGTTCAGTCTGGAAGTATTCCATTTTATGATTAAGCGGACTTTCGCGCCACAAAGACAGGGCACTCACGACCCCGGTTGACGAAAGACTCGTCAATGAGAGGGAGAAGGCAGTCATTGTGTCTGGATAATTTCACGAGGACCCGAGTTGCCGAGGTCCAGGTGCTCAAGCGGGATGCCGCCTCCCACCCATGGTCAGGGTGTGCGCTCTCGCCTTCCACAGTGCCCTGGGCTTCGCGAAAGCCAATCGAGGAGGGGCTTCGAGTGCCACCGTCACCCTCTCGAGCGCGCGACGGTGACGGATGGGGTGGGGGGCAACCGTCCGGAGGCTCACGTCGAACCGTGCCTCCGGTCGAGGGGCTCAGCGCACCTCGGGGCAATTCCAGCGGAGGATCGGGCTGCCGGTCGTGCCGTGGTTCTCACAGACGCAGAGGTAGTCGGACCAGATGCCGTCCGTGCACTCCATGGTGTTGCCGGCGTTGCCACAGGTCGTCAGGTCCGCCTCCCAGCAGATGGGCGTGGTGAAGTCCCGCGGAGCCTCCGTCGACTGATTCTCCGCGCCGCGGAGCTGCTCCTCTGCGCTGACATCCTCCGTGGCGCCTGCGAGCAGGGGAAGGGCCAGCGCCGCGGCGAAAAGCAGGGTCTTCTTCATGTGTGGTGACTCCCGGTGCGAGGTTCCCGTCGAAGTGTCTTTCGGGAGATGTGATTATCTTGTAGGTGCCATTGAGTGGCAAGTAAGAGCCATCAGCGCGCGATGGGTGTCGAGCTGGAGGGGGAGGTTGATTGCATTTGTGGGCGACTGTCGGGTGTGTGTCAGTGAGAGGGAAGTGGCGTGTTTGGCTTGGCTCCGTGGATGGGACATGCTTGGCCTTCCCCTTGTCTTGAAGGAGTCGCCATGAAAGCCAGGCAGCTTGTCGTTTCCCTGTTCGCGATGTGCAGCCTGTCCCTGGTGGCCTGCGGTGGTGGGGCCGAGTCTGGTGGCGAGGTGCCGGAGAGCGACGCGGTGGCGAGCACGACGCAGGGCGTGGGCATCCCGCCGGACTGCCCCAACAATGACCTCGTCTACTGGTTCGAGAACATCCGCGCCTGTGTCGTGAAGTGCGGCGCCTCGCGCATCCAGGCCACTCCCGCCACGCAGTACGCCGGCTGTCAGTCGAACCTGCCCGCCTCGCGCACGCTCATCAACGTGAACT
The DNA here is from genome assembly GCF_000331735.1 of Myxococcus stipitatus DSM 14675. Classification (GTDB taxonomy): domain Bacteria; phylum Myxococcota; class Myxococcia; order Myxococcales; family Myxococcaceae; genus Myxococcus; species Myxococcus stipitatus. The sequence goes on from NC_020126.1 coordinate 3,061,372, forward strand.
ACTGCATCCCCGGCTGCGACCTGCAGTAGCCGGCGTGTCCGTCGTCCACCTCGCGGAGGTGGAGGTGCGCCTCACGTCGGCAGCCTCCGCGAACACGCGGTGCCAAGGACCCTCCACGCCCTGGCAGTTCCCCAGGTGCGTGGTGTCGTCCAGCCGCGGGCGATTCATCCGCATCAGCGATTCGGAAGTCCTCGGCTCGTGCCCGTGCCCCGCTCGTCTGCCGGTGGAATCGCGTAGGTCCCCACCGCATGGGCCACGAGTTCCGGCAGCCCCTCCGAGTAGAGGGACACCTCACCCACCACGAGCGTCCGCCCCAGCTTCAGCAGCTTGCACACCCCCAGGATGCGCCGGTCCTTCGAGGGTTTGCGCATGAAGTTGAAGCTCAGGCTCGTCGTCACGGTGAGCGGGACGATGCCAATCTCTCCCAGAATCGCGGCGTAGAGCGCCACGTCGGCGGTGGCCATCAGCACCGGGCCGGACACCGTGCCGCCGGGCCGCAGCTCGGCGACACCGACCTCATGCGCGACGGTGGCGGCGCGGTCCCCGACCTCGAGAATCTTCACTCGTGTCTGCGGAAACTCGGCGGAGATGAAGGCCGCGATTTCTTGCTGGGTCGTCATCCCCCGAGTCTGGGGGAAACCTCCGGTGAGCACCATCTCATCCGGGCTGTGTGGGATTCATGTTAGGACCGTGGCGCACCCGCGGTCCTGCATTGGAACTTCTCATGAAGCTCTCGCTTGCGGTGGTGGTGGCGTTCTCGTCTTTGTCCTGGATGGGTTGCGGTGAGGCGTCGCCGGACATCGCGTCCGATGCCGTGCTCCAGGCGTCCGGAGAAGTCTCCCAGTCCGCCTCGTGCAGCGAGCTGCCCTCGTGCAGCCCCTACCATGGGCAGCCGTGTTCGACGCTCTACAGCCGCAAGCCGTGCTGTCGGGGCACCGACGTCGATGAGCTGGTGTGCTCCCCCCATGGCATCAACCCGGCGTTGACGTGGCAGTTCTGGTGAGCCGGGGCGTCACCTTCGCGTGAGGGTGACGAGGCTCCTCGTCGAAGCTCACTCCGGTGGAGGCTCACCGCTCCCCGTGGGTCTCGAGGAAGGAGAACAGGCTGGTGATGGCCCTCCAGCCTGTTCTCGCGGCTCAGGCGTACAGCTCGCTCAGCGGGCCCGGTGCGATGCGCGTGCTGCCCTCTTGCCCGAAGGTGTTGAAGTCCGCGTCACCGAACGCGTGGCCGAGCGTGTTGAAGAGGTTGGAGACCTGCCGGTTCCGGGGGGCGTCGTACTTCGGGTACACGACCGTGCGTCCATCGGTCTTCAGGCCCAGCGCGTTGCCTCCCACCACGAGCTTCGGCCACTCCCGCGAGGTCGAGTGGTGCTGCTCGCCGTTGTCGGACATGAAGACGATGGCGGTGTGGTCCAGCATGGAGCCGCTCGCGCCGACCTCGGGCGTGGCGGCCAGCGTCCTCGCCAGGTTCGCCACCAGCTGCACGTGGCGGCGGGTGACCTCGGCGACGCGATCCCAGTTCTGCCCCGCATCCAGGCCGTGCTGCAGGCTGTGGCGCGCGACGTCGGCCACATCCGCGCCGTAGGCCACGTCGAAGCCCGAGGTGCCCGTCGCCAGCACCACCGTGTTCGTCAGCCCGCCCAGGAGGGAGGCGGTGGCAATCTGGAACTGGGCCTCGAACCACTTCAGCGAGTCGGGCGGTGAGCCCGCGCCGGTGATGAGCGGGTTGTCCTTCGGCGCCGGCGGCAGGTAGGGCCGCACGCGGTCCGCCATGCCCGCGAGCTGATCCTCCCGCGTGCGCAGCGACTCGAGCGAGGTGAGGTAGCGCTCCAGCTTCAGCCGCTCGTTGGAGTTGCCTCGGAACTCCGCCAGCGCCTTGCGCGAGTCGGCCAGCGCGAAGTCGAAGAGCATCTTGCGGTCTCGCCCCGTCGTCGAGCCACCGAGCAGCGAGCCGAAGGTGCTGTCGAACGCGAGCGACGGGTTGACGATGATGCCCGCGGGCTTGCGCGGTCCGAGCGCGCAGGTCTCGTAGACGATGGACACGCGCGCGGAGCTGGTGCCCAGGCGCAGCACGTCGAACGGTGCCCCTCGGCGCAGGCGAGGGGCAATCACCGCGTCGAAGGTCGCGCCCGCGCCATTCACCGCGCAGCTCAGCCCGCCCGTCCCGCTGGAGTGGCCGCCGCCCGCGATGAGGTTGGAGAGCCCCAGCAGCACGGCGGAGCGCTTCACCAGGTCGATGCCGCCGGAGGACGCCGCCAGCGGCCCGAGACACAGCGCGCTCGCGAGGTTGTCGCCCTCGCGCACCAGCGGCGTGTCCTTGTACGCGTCCCAGAAGAGGCGGTCGGAGGTGTTGGCACGTCCACCGAGCGCCGTGCGGGTGCCCGCGCTCAGGAGCGCGCGGGGGTAGACGCCATTGCACTCGAGGACCAGCACCAGTCGCGCCGGCAGCGCGGACGACTGGGCGTAGACGTCATGGAAGTAGGGCGCGAAGAGGCCGGCGGCCATGCCCTTCAGGACGGTTCGTCGCGAGAACATGGCGGTCACTCTCCAGCCTGCGGCACGCGCCGCGTCTTCCAGGTGTCGCTGGTCATCAGCGTGGTCAGCATCTTGGAGAACGAGCCTTGGTTCTCATCGTAGGTCTGCTCCATCCGCGTCAGCGTGCAGGCATCGCTCAGGTTCTCCGGGCGGCCCATGAAGTAGCGGAAGGCCTGTCGCACGAAGCAGCGCTTCACGTGCCGCGAGGTCGCCAGTCGCTCGCTCAACTCCACCGCGTCACGCACCGTGCCGTTCAGCGCGGGGTCCGGCATCGACGTCAGCGTGGAGCTTCCATCCGGCGTGGTCCAGCCTCCGCTGGGCGAATGGTCGCGCGCGCGCAGGAAGCCCGCGTGGTTGTAGATCTCGAAGGGCAGGCCGAGCGGCTCCATCAGGCGGTGACAGCCCTGGCACTGCGCTCCGGCGGTCGCCTCCCGCAGGCGGCGTCGTGCGTTCTTGTCCGCGGCGTGGGCGCCGACCTGCGCCGCCACCTGCACGCTGCTGAGCGGCGGGACGAAGCCACACAGGAGGTTTTCTCGCACCCACTTGCCGCGGTGGACGATGGAGGGGTCGTCCTCGAAGTTGCCGCCGTGCGCGGCGAGCCACACCGGGTGGGTCAGCACCCCCGCGCGCTCGGAGGCGGGCAGCGTCTTCCAGCGGCCCGCGATGGTCGCCGGGAGGATCTCGCTGACGTTGTAGGGGTGCGAGAGGCCCTTGTGCGAGTCGTAGGCCGCGTTCGCCATGGAGGGCACGTAGAAGGTGCGCGTGGTGAGCAGGTTCGCCAGCACGTCCTTGTCCTCGACGACCACCCGGGCAATCAGGTCGTCGAACTGCTGGATGAAGGTCGGCTCCAGCGGATGGAAGTTGGTGAGCAGGTTCTCGTACGAGACCGCGCTGATGGAGCCGAGCCCCTCGAGCTCGAAGCGCGAGGTCGCCGCCGGGGACTCCTTGAACACCCCGGCCACGTGTCCGTAGTCGAGCCACTCGCGGAAGAAGCCCGCGACGCCGTCACCCAGCCAGTACTGCCCGCGCTTGGAGCGCTGCTCCTCGTTGTAGTCCTGCACCAGGTCGAAGCGCGGTGTCCCGTTCTGGAGGGCGTCGACACCGCCAAAGTGCTTCGCAATCAGGGCGGTGGTCGTCGCATCCTGCGTGAGCGAGCCATCCTTCGCGGCGGTGGCCACGTCCGCCAGGTGCCCCTCGAGGGGCGCGGAGTAGTGGGGCCACACGAAGCTCGGCGTGGCCGAGGGCGCGCGTCCCCCCAAGGCGTAGGCGAGCTGCGAGCCCAGCTCGAGGCTGGTCAGCTCCACGCGCCCCCCTGCTGGCTCGCCGCCCATCTCACGGCGAAACATGGCGCCGGTCATCATCCACGCGGCGTTGGAGATTCTCGTGATGGAGTCCGCGCGGATTTGGGGAGACTTGCTCGGCTCCTGCGCGATGACCTCGGTCGCGAAGGTGGTGAGGCGGGTGAGCTCATCCTCGGTGGGCGGGCGGAAGAAGACGCCGAACTCGAGCATCTGGCCGAGGTGGAAGCGCTTGCAGGTGTCGCTCGGGTTCGCGTCGTTGAACATGCAGCCGAAGCGGTTGTTCGTGAAGACGCGCTCCATCCGGTTGCCGTCCGGGTAGTTCATCGTCCACGGCGAGGCGGCCTCACCGACGACCGGGAGGAAGAGCTCCACCGTGGCCTCGTCCAGGGTCTCGTCCGTGGCCCAGGAGCTGTACTGCTCGATGGCGCTGGGGTCGAGCGGGTTGTCGTAGAAGCTGAACCCGGTCCAGCTGCGCTCCACCGAGCCACCGACGTTGCGGGTGAACTCGCGCCGGTTCATGCGGCGGATGCGCGTCGGTGCATCCGAGCGAACGCCCGCGGTGCAGCTGAAGAGCGCGGACGGATCGAGCAGGTTGGGCTCGGACACCGCGGTCACCGGCGGCCCGCCCGTCTCACTGCAGAGGGGCATCCCCTCTCCCATCCAGGACTCGAGCGCGGAGAGCTCGGCTGCGCTCGCGCGCTCGTGGGGCACGGGCGGCATCGGAGACGTGTCGTCGCGCATGCGGATGAGCGCGCGCTGGGCGTTGTTGACCCGCCCATCCATCGCGGAGCTCACCCGCAGGTCGTGCAGGGTCCGCAGCGGCATCGTCGCGCCCTGGGTCGGCATCGCGCCGTGACAGCTGGAGCAACGAGCGGTGAGCACTGACTGCACCACGCACGCGGCGGCCCGATTCTCCCCGGGCCCCCCATCGGGTCCCCCTGGGGTGTCGGGGCCTCCATCGTGGGTGGTTGGCCCGTTCGCGGTGCCCTTGCACGCAACGAGGCTCAACAGTCCGGCCAGGAGAAGGACGCGGTTCATCCGGCCAGAGTCGCACGGGCTGCCGGGGGGATGGCAAGCAGGCCCTGCCCGGGCGGGGGTCGACATGCACGAAGGCTTCCTCTCGAACGTTCGGGAGGTCGGGGATGTATGTCTGGGTCAGGCCATGCTCACCAGCTTCAGGGACGTCTGGTAAGGCGCAAGCCTGCGTGAAGGAGGAAGGGGGCGAGAATGTCGTGGTGGTGGCCCAGGCGCACGGTGGTGGTCGTTCGACTTGGCGTCGAATGGGACGGAGAACTGGATGTCGGCTCGGGTCCGCTGGGTGGGGCACCCGCTCGCGGATTGCCCGGACATCTCCGCGACGAGCCTCCCTGCTATCGTGGTGTCGTCGTACGTCGACAGCTCCAGCGTCCCCGTCACTTCCTGGCGCACGGGGCTGGGGGCTGTGTCACCCGGACCGCAATAGGGCGTGACCCAGACCTGCCGCACGCTCGCGGAATGCCCCTCGCGCGGTGAAAAGACGGCCCGGTGTCCGTTGGGGCCAGGGGGCTCGGGGAGCTCTGCCCTTCCGGCGAGCGTGAAGGTCGCGGGCGTGCCGCGTGGGAGTTGCTTGTCGATGAAGAGGTTGAAGCAGTACGCCCAGTCGACCCGCGGCCCACCGATATTCCCCTCCGGCGAAGTGCCGCAGAGCTGAAGGTGGTTCACGTTGGGCGGAAGGTCCGCCCTCGAGGAAGTGGCTCGGGTGTACCGGTCGAAGTCGCTGTGGTCCACCCGATGGCCGTCGAAGTCGGACTCGAAGGTGCCTTCGATCCGGAGGGACGATTCGTCGGAGTCGCCACACGCGGCAAGCGACAGCAAAGAGAGGAGACAGAGTCCCGAGGTCAGGGCTCTGACACGGGGCATCGGCGAAGATGACAAGTTCATGGTGACGGTGCGGGTGCATAGCATGGGCACGCCGCACGCCGTCGTGTCTCCCCAGCGGAGGTCAGGCTCCCGAGGGTCAGTCTCGTACTCGAGTACCTTCGACCAGCGAGGTGGCGGAGATCTCCGCCCCCACTTTGTAGGCGATCAACCCAGACGGGCGCTCGAGGGGCCGACAGCTGGGCGGGTTGTTCCCTCCGAGATTGTTCCCCGTGAAGAGGGGACCCTCGTACTTCGGGCCTGGGTGAAAGGCGCGATATCTCGGAGTCCCATCGACAGCGAAGGTGCGCTCGAGGACATAGCGGGACGGAGACGAGAGCACACACCGCGAAGTGGGCTCGAACACCAACGTCAGTGGATGGGTGCACGCGGAATCCGCGAAGAACGCCCTGAGAGAGGAGAGGTCTGAGTCGGGGAAGCACCGCAGTTTCTGGCTCATGTCCTCCCCGAACTTGCAGTCGGTGCCCAGCTGGGTGTCATGCAGCACGGAGGGAATCAGGACCGAGCCATCCAGTTGCAGGCCGCGCACCTCGAGCCGGCCATACGACTCGAGGCGGGCCTCCTTTGCCTCCAAGAAGGTCGACGCGGGAATCTCGACGCCCGGCCCGAAGACGCTCCCGCTCAGGGGGCCGTTCGGACTGGGCCGACAGTTGCCCTCCCCGCCGGAGATGTAGAGCTGGGTGACCGGTTCCCCGACCTCGTAGACGGTGGCGCTCGGGCCGCAGGACTCCTCTGCGGGGACGACCGCGAAGCGCGGGGTCTTCACACAGACGTCCGAGAAGGCGGGCTCGGTGCAGGTGTCGTTCGCCGCGAGGTAGCTCGCGAGGCTCCGCACGGTGGTGTTGCCCATGGGCACGCAGCGAGACTTTCCGTCGCTCGCCTTGACAGGCGTGCACGCGGTGTCCTGGAGCATGTCCTGGAGGTGGGAGAACTGCATCGAGCCATCCTCACCCTCGATGAAATAGGCCGAGATGCGAGGCCCGGTCTGTCTCTGTTTCAGCGTACCCCGGACGTAGGTTCCGGCCGGCACTTCCTCTCCCACTCGGAACGCGACGAGGCCAGGCGAGAGCTGTGTGGCGACGCACTTCGTGCCGTCGTGGAAGTATGCGGACGGGGTCGGGACATGCTCTCCCACGACGTGGATGCTCGAGAAGCCGCCACAAGCGTCCTTCTTCTTCACGAAGAGGGGACCCGAAGGCAGAGGGGAGCGCGCGGCATACATCCCCTCGGTGCAGGCGGCGTCGAAGTAGAAGCCCTGCTCCCTGTTGGGAACCAGCTCCAGGTCCTGGGGCATGCAGGTGAAGGCACCGTCAGGACCGGACGCCTCCCAGACGCAGCCCTTCTTCAACGTGCTGTCGTGCCACGTGTCGCGCGACTCCGTCGGCCAGCTCAGCCCCTCCGCCGTGGTCGTCACGTGCGCCTGGAGTCGTGAGCCTCCCCGGTAGAACTCCTTGGGGTCCACGCTCCCGGTCTCGTTGTCCTCATCGCTCGACGAGGAGCAACCCATGACGAACAGCAGCGCCAACACCCACCCTGAAAAGCGACAACGCATGTTTCTTCCTTCTCGTGACACGAATCATGGTCAGACCTCGCACCACGACTCACCGGCCCCTGCTCCTCGACTGTGACATGGTTGTCGATTCGCCGCGGAGCTGAAACGGAGGCTTCTCCGTGGCGACCCTGGACCGCGTGTGGCGGCGCGTGAGGACTCTCCGCGAAGAAGCGAGGTGATGCTCCGGGGTCGTGGACCTGCCACGAGGGGACAGCCCGAATGAGCGGGGGAGCGCCAGCGGAGTGCGGCGGTGCTCCCTCTTCGTCTCCAAGGGTGAGGCGTGCGCGGGGTGGGACGTCAGGCCATTCCTGGAGTGGAGGGTGCGGTTGGCTGTCGTTCCCGCAGTCGTTGGTAGGCGAGCACCAGGGCGGTCTCGTAGAGGGCCAGTGCGGCCATGGTCATCAGGGTGGTGACGAAGCCGGCAGCGAGGACGAGGGGCGTGGGAAGACCCTGGGTCAGTGTCATGAGGCCATCCCCCACCGTGCTGGCGAGGACCATGGTGACGACCAAGGGGAGCACGACGCCGAGCATTCGCAGGCGATACCCCTGCATGAGTGTGTAGGAGGCTCGGAGCGAGGCGAGTGGTCCCTTGCCGTCCACGGCGACAGCGACGGGCGCAAGGCTCGTGCACAGGGCAAGGTAGAGCCCGGGCAGCACGAAGAGGAGCGAGCCTCCCATGATGACGAGGGCGTTCAGCAGGAACATGAAGAACAGCACGGGGATGCGCGTGAGCACGGACGCCAGGACCCCGGCATCCGAGGGATGGGCTCGAGCTCCCGCGCGGAGCCCCTCGGCGACCTCGCGCATCAGATAGATGGACAAGCCGAGCTGGATGGCGAGCTGCGACGCGGCGGCCATGAACGAGCCCCCGAGGACGGACACGAGGGCCATGCTCCCCACGAAGGTGGCTGCGTATGTCAGGCAGACGCGGACGACGGTCCGCAGGTGTTGGCGGAAGAGCGTGAAGGTGTCCGCGAGGAGTCGCCTGGGCGTCATGGCGGCTGGGTCCTCGCGAAGCCGCCGTACGCACGCCTCGCAGTGGGTGGTTTCAGGGCTGCTGCGACACTCGGAGCAGCTGAAGCTCCCGCAGCGGCTGCAGGTGAAGACGGAGTCGACCTGGGAATGCACGGTGCAGCCCGGCGCGGTTTCAGAGGCAGGGAGGAGGGACGACATGGGACAGCTCGAGGCAAGAGGACACCCGAGCCGCTCGCGCGTCGTCGGGAGCCGCCACGCTAGGGAGCGAAGTCGGTCCTCACGGGGCCGTCACGCGCGCCTCATTCCCTGGGGCCACCGCGCCTATCCGCGAGCGGACAAGGCCCGGGTGGCACCTGTCACCTCGTGGAAAGTCCTCCCCGGTGCGGGCGGGACTTCAGCTCGAGTGCGCACGCCGATGGCAGAGGGGCTGCGTGGCACTGCGTCGTTGGACAGCTCCTGGGAGTGGACGCGGTGGTGTTGCGACGCGCTCGTCAGCAAGTGGGGCTGGAGACTTCTGACACCCCATCATCCGCAACGAAGGTAACAGGAGAGACCAGACCGGGAGAGCGGCGGCGGCGAGGGGCGCCCATGCGCCATTGACGCGCCGGCCCAGGGGGTTCGTCAGCACTCCGCGGTGAATCCACTGCCGATGCTCGTCACCTGGATTCAGCATTGTATGTCTTTCCCGCGACTCAGCCGCGGGTCAGTCAATAGGCGGCATGGGGGCAAACGTCTCTACGCTCCCTGCAATCGAGTCAGCGGCCCGGGCTCGCTTGATGAGTCCAGGTTGCATCAAGGCAAGCTCCTGAATGGGTCGCCCCCCGATGAGCCCGGGTCCATCGACGCCGCCCCTGCCCGCGCAAATCGACAACAAGCGGCGAGCGATGTGTCATGGCGTCTTGCGACATGCGCACACATACCACCGCAGAGGTATGTGCAGGGCCTTTAGTCTGGATTACGAGTCGGGTGCAGACTCAATCTTGAGAGGAGCGACTGTGTCAAACGTGCCCGATGTGCAGATTACGTGCATCACGCTGGGGACCGCTGGGAGCGGTCATGAGTCAATCACTCATGTTGGAGGGGCGTCTTGGAAGTGGCCCGTGGGTGATGTCATCAACGCAATCAACGCCAACACAAAGACCTTCTATACGTTGGTGCGAGGGAACCGAGCTGATGTCCTCGTCGCAGAGGGCGCGACTCGCCCCTACCTGCGAACGTTCGCGGACGGCAAGTGGAACGACAACCTGCTGGCGTTGGGCCAGTGCCCTTGACCGTGTCGACAATGGAGGGGGCCTTGTCTGGCGCCCCTTCCTTGGGTCACGCGGAGACCGCCGTGGCGAGCAGGGTCCTCAGGTGCTGAGGTGAGGGGAGTGTGGCTCAGTCGTCGTCACCGTCACCTGTGTCGCGCCAGGCGTCCCCGGCCGCGGCGGGGGTCGGGACGTTGAAGGTGCACGTCAGCTCGTCGCCACTCGCGTAGCGGTAGACAAAGCGGCCCTCCGCGGAGTCGTCGGAGACCTCATCGAGCGTCAACGTGCCGCTGGCCGGAATGCCCGAGTCATGAGGGAAGCCCGCGATGGCGCCATGCGGGACGGCGTACGACGCCATCCACCTCACCACCGGTGTTCCTTCCTCCGGCGCCAGGCCGACCTCGACGCCGAGGAGCTGCACCGTGAGGGGCCCGCTGCTCCGCTCGAGGCTCATCCCCCGGGTGAGCTCGACGTCCGCGCCGAAGGCCGTGAGGGTGGCCTGTCCTCCCGGAAGGTAGTTGAGCCACAACCAAGTCGGGACGAACCCGAAGCGGTCGCGCCCCAGCCGCGAGGACACGCCGTCGATGGGCCAGGCCACCTGTTCCCCTCGATAGGTGCCACGACATTCCCCCGTCGCCTCCCGGTCAGCCCCACAGGACGTGGTGAGCGGAAGCATGGCGACCCCCGGAACCGCCGTACGACGAAGCCATTCGTTCATGCGCTCATTCTAGAGAGGTCCTCGTCTTTTCTCCCGGGGAGGAAGCCACCGCTCGTGGCGCGGTGCATCTCGTCGCGGTTGCGAGAAGAGCCAGAGGTCAGGTCCACCACGAGGATGCCCTGCCTGCCGAGCGGGGCCCTGCTCGGGAGTCGGCGGTCCGGGGGGAGGGGGCATCTTGAGCCGAGACGGAGGCGGGCATGGCCGGTAAGGTGGGCTCATGTCTCTCGTTTCCCACCTGCGTGTCGTGCTGCACCAGACGCAGGGCCCGGACAATCTCGGCGCCGTGGCGCGCCTGGCCGCCAACTTCGGTGTTGCGGAGCTCGTGCTCTCGGACCCCCAACTCCAGGAGATGGACGGCGCGCGACGCATGGCCGTACACGCGGGCCACGTCCTCGAGTCCGCGCGCATCGTGCCGACCCTGCCCGAGGCGCTCGAGGACGTGGTGCTCGCGGTGGGGACCACCTCTCGACAGAACCTGCGCGGGATGCCGACGCTCTCTCCCGAAGAGGCGGTGGAGATGCTGGCCAGGCACGCCCAGCGCGGGAAGGTCGCGCTGGTCCTCGGAGGTGAGAAGCGGGGCATGTCCGATGAGGACCTGAGCCACTGCCAGCAGGCGCTCGTCATCCCCACGCGGCCCGAGCAGCCCTCGATGAACCTGGCGCAGGCGGCGGCGGTCCTCTTCTATCTCTGTTCGCGCGCGCAGGCGGAAGTGCCAGCGCGAGGCGTGGAGGAGGGCGCGCCCCTTCGACTGGTGCAGGCGCTCCAGGCCCGGATGCGCCAGGTGCTCCTGGACGCGGACTTCCTCAACCGTCAGGGACCGGATGCGGTGCTCTCGGAGATGATCCACTCGCTCACCCGCGCCGCGCTGACGAAGCGGGAGGTGGAGCTGTGGCTCAACGCCTTCAAGCACCTTGGACGCTGCGTCGCCCGCGCGGTGGCGCCCCCGGAGTCGTCGAAGTAGGGCGGGCCTCAGGGACGCGGGCTCGGTCCCAGGCTCGTGTAGACCCGCTCCAGCCACTGGTCCGTCTTGACGTGGCCCTCGCCGAAGCTCCGGAACTTCTCCGGAAGGCCCTCGGCCTTCACCTGCGCCAGCGTCAGGCCCGCGGCCTTCTTGCGCCGCACGAGCGCCGTGGTCTCGCGCAGCATGGCGACGAAGCGCTCCAGCTCCTCACGGCCGCTGAGCGCGCCATGGCCCGGGATGATGCGCGCCCCGGGAGGCAGCGCCGCGAGCAGCGCCTCCGAGTTGCGCACATAGCCCTCCACGTTGCCGCCCGCCTCCAGGTCGATGACGGGGAATCGGTCCGTGAAGAAGAGGTCACCGGTGTGCAAGACGTTGCTGCCCACGAAGAGCACCACGCTGTCGCCGTCGGTGTGGCCCGTGGGCAGGTGCGTCAGGCGCACCTCTTCGCCGTTGAACCAGAGGCTCATGCCCTGCTGGAACGTGACGACGGGACGAGCGTGCTCGGGCGCGGGAGGCAGCGTCTCGCCGCGTCGCGTCCTCGGCTTGGACATGCGCTCGCGCACGGCCGTGTGCGAGACGAGGGTCGCCTCGCGTCCGAACGCCACGTTGCCGCCCGTGTGGTCGCTGTGGACGTGCGTATTGACCACATAGGTCAGTCGCTGCTTCCCGAGCTTCTCGAGGGCCGCGCGCAGCTTGTCGGTCAGCGGCGCGAACTCGGTGTCCACCATGAGCAGGCCATCCGGCCCGACGGAGACGGCGATGTTCCCCCCGGCCCCCTGGAGCAGGTGGATGTTGCCCGCCACGGGCGTCGCGCGCACCTCCACCTGGGAGAAGTCACGTTCCTGGGCGGACACAAGCCCCGGCAGCAGGACCAGCACGGCGGCGACGGCCTTCATGAGACCTCCAGGTGACGGACGAATCGGCGCCACGTCATAGCATCTGCCACGCGCCTTCATTCCCCAGGACGAGACCTCGCCCTGCACCGCTCGGAGGGAAGGCCGCGGAGGTGGTGGCCTGGGCCACACGCCCGCCCCGGCCGTGGGGTGCCTTGCGCCGCGACTGTCGCAACCCCAGGGGCCGCACTGCTAGCTTGGTGCCCGTGCGCGGGTGCGACGGCACGGGCACCAAGAGGCGCCTGACGGTCGACGGGCGCCAGCGCGGAACAGGGGAGGCTGAGCGGATGAAGTCAGCATTCAAGGGTGAGCAGGCGAAGGCAGTCCTGACCCGGTGGCATGAGCACTTCCGCGGCCGCCTGCGAGTCCCCACCGAGAGCCGGACGGTGAAGACCCGCATCGGAGACACGCACGTGTTGGTGGGCGGCCCGGAGACTGGCCCCTCCGTCGTCGTCCTCCACGGCGCGCTCGCGAGCTCCGCACACGTGCTCCACGAGTTGGCGCCGCTGCTGGAGCACTTCCGCGTTCACGCCGTGGACGTCGTCGGCCAGTCGGTGATGAGCGCGGATGTGCGGCCCTCGGTGTCGAACAACGAGTATGGCGAGTGGCTCCGAGACGTCCTCGATGGCCTGTCCCTCCAGCGCCCCCATGTGGTGGGCGTGAGCTGGGGTGGCTTCGTGTCCATCCGGCTCGCGGCCCTCTCGCCCGAGCGCATCGACAGGCTCGCCCTCCTGTTCCCCGCGGGGGTGGTGAATGGCTCGCACTGGGAGGGGCTCACGAAGGTGGCCATCCCGATGATGCTCTACCGGATGTCCCCGTCGGAGCGGCGCCTGCAGGCGTTCGTCCGTCACCTGCTCACGACGACGGATGATGACTGGGCGCCTTTCCTGGGCGACGCCGTCCGCGCATGCAACATGGACATGCGCATCCCCGCGCTCGCGAAGCCGGAGGAACTGTCCGGGTTGAAGGCTCCCACCCTCGTGCTCGCGGGGGATGGGGATGTGAGCTTTCCAGGCGAGAAGCTGCTCGCCCGTGCCCGGACGCTCTTTCCCACGCTCGCCGACCAGGAGCTCATCAAGAACTGTCGCCACTGTCCGCCGACGACGGACGCCTTCCGGCAATGGCTGGCGAAGCGTATCGGCGACTTCCTGCGCGCGGGCTGACGCGCGGCTGGGGCCGCCATCAGCCCCAGTCGAGCGTATCCAGGCCTCGAGGCACCCTGAGGGCGTGGCGACTCAGGGAGGCGTCGTGTTCGCGGCCTTCACCTCTTCGAGGACCTGTGCCAGTGGCGGCAGTCCCCACTTCGCGCGCTCCGCATCCGTCACCGAGGGGTCCACGGCGTACAGCCGCCACTGCCCATTCGCGCGCTCACGCTGCGTGCCGTAGCGCTGGGGCTTGCCTTGCATCATCAGGACCCGGTCCTCGGCGGTGGCCGTCAGCATTCGCGCCAGGCCGTCCTTCGGGTCGAGCTCCACGCTCTTGAGCAGCAGCGTGTGGGCGCGCTGGAAGTCGGTGTCTTCGCCGTGGTGGAGGATGGCGCCCGCGTGGAAGTAGTCCTTGGCGCTCTGGACCTTGCCTGCCTTCAGCAGTTCGTTCACCCGTCCTCGGCGCAGGGCATCCCGAGGCCGGATGGCGGCCCGCTCCAGCTCGCGGCCGGCGCGCTCACCCTCACGGTCCTCCTGGTCCTCCAGGAAGAGGGAGAACAGCTCCGTGTTGGAGTGGGGGGCCATCGTCGCCACGAGGTTGGCCCTCACCCGGGCGACAAACGGCGCCCAGCGCGCATCCGCGCGCAGCGAGGCGAGGTCCGAGTCCCGTCGGATGTGCTGCCAGGAGGTGTACCCCTTGTCCGCGACAGTCCCGAGGGCGCTGAACGCACCGTCCTTGTCACCCGCCAGCGCGTGACAGCAGGCCTGGTTGTAGCTGTCCGACGCGCCCTGTGACGGGTCGACGCGTGCCGCCTCGGCGAAGTGCTGGGCGCACGCCGCGAACTGTTTCGCATTGAAAGCCGCGTCCGCCTGCTGTCGCAGCAGCAGCCCTTGTCCGGCGGGCCCCCGCTTCGACTCCGCGGCGGGCGGCGACGCGGTGAGGCTCCCCACGTGGAAGAAGCCGTGGTAGCCCTTGTCGGACGTCGCGGACACTTCGACGGAAGGCCGCCGTCCCAGGTCTCGTCGCGGCAGGGTTCGCCCCATGCACGGCTGTTGGCCCATGCACACCCAGGCGCTGCCTCCGGTGTAGCTGTTGTTCATCGCCACCACGCGGTGCTTCGCCTGGCTCAAGTGCCAGCCCATGGGCAGGAACTCCGGGTCCCATGGCGCCCCTTTGTTGACCAGGGCATGGAGGTTGCCGGTGAGCACCAGCGTGAGCTCACCGGGGAGCCGCTCCACCGCGGCGCCGATGCGCTTCGCCATCCGCGAATCGCGGCTCTCCGCCACCCCCTTGAGCTCGTCGTCGAAGGCGAAGACGACGAGCTTCGCGCCCGCGCGTCGCAGGTCGCGCAGCTGGGCCAACAACTGGAGCATGGCCTGGCTGCTGCGTCCGTCCTGTATGTCTCGCACCCAGAAGGGACGCAGGAGGAGCTCCTCCTGTGCCCGCGTCGCATCACCCGCCGCGAGGAAGGCGTCCAGCGACACCTGCTCCTCCTCGGGAATCTCGAGCCCCACCCGGACCGTCATCCCCTTCGCCGCGGCGAGGCACGCGACCTGTCCGGTGAAGCGCGGCACCTCCTGCGTGCCGTGCATCTCCCCGAGCAGCACGAGCCCACCGGGCGCGAGCAGTGCCTCCGTTCCAGGGAGCGCCGCGTCGCACGTGAGCGGGGCCGGGGTGGGCTGGGGCGCCACGGCGGCGGTGGAGGCACAGCCCGACAAACCATACATCGACCAGGTGGCAAGACAGACTCCGGCCACGACCCTTCCACGCATGTCGACTCCCAGGGAACGACGAGGGGATACCCACCTTCGCGACGCAATCCCCGGAATTGGAATCACACTTCCGCCGGACTCGGAACCGCGCAGAAGGACAATCCCCTCAACGAACGAGCGCTCAGGCCGCCGGGCTCTGGCTCCTCGCAATCCGAGCCACATGCTCTCTCACGAAGCGCAGGGCCTCGTCGTCCTCGGAGGTGGCGCGCCAGAGCAGCTCCAGCGGCGCACCCTCCACCACGAAGGGGGGCTTCACCGTGCGCAGGGCCGGGCGCAACGCCAGCACATGGCGCGCCACCATCCCCGGCAGCGTGGCCACCAGCGCGCTCCCTTCCACCAGGTCGCCGACTCCGTGGAACGACGGGATGGACACGCGGACCTTGCGCTGGATTCCCAGCACGTCCTCCACCACGCCACGCAGGTCGCCGTTGTACGAGACGATGACGTGCTCGTGCTCCAGATAGCGCTCCAGCGTGAAGCGCTTCCCGGGGCGCGCGTGGCGCGGGTCGAAGAGGCAGACGAAGCCTTCGTGGAAGAGCGGGAGCCTGCGGATGTTCGGCGGCAGCTCGTCCGCCACCGTCATCGCGAGGTCCACGGCGGACGTGCTCAAGAGCGCCCCCACGTTCCGGAACTGCGCGGGCAGCACCACGAGCCGCATCTTCGGCGCCTCGCGCGCGAGGACCTCCAGCAGTCGGGGCAACAGCCAGGACTCGCTCGCGTCGGAGAGCCCCAGGCGCACCGTGCGCTCGCTCGAGCGCGGGTCGAACGTCGCGGGGGCCAGCGCCGCCTCCACCAGCGCCTCCAGGTGGGGACGCGCCGTGGCGAGCAGCCGCCGCCCTCGTGCGCTCAACTCCAGTCCCCGCCCGCTGCGCACGAACAGCGGTGCCCCCACGGCGGAGGTCAGCCGCCGGAGCGCCGCGCTCACCGCCGGCTGGGTGAGGTACAGCCGAGCGGCCGCCGCCGTGACGCTGCCCGTCTCCGCCACGACGACGAAGACTCTCAGCAGGTTCAGGTCGAGCGACTTCTCATAGAGGGCGTTCATGTGAGGGATGCATCCTATTGATTGGATTCAAGAATGGCGATGCATGACATTTCCTGGGCCTCGACGAAACGGGAGATGCACATGGACACGACGAACGCGGTGAAGCTGGGGAGCACGGGACCGGAGGTCTTCCGGCTCGGGTTGGGTTGCATGGGCATGTCCGGGATGTATGGGGCCTCGGATGACGCGGAGAGCGTCCGCACGATTCACGCCGCGATGGAGCGGGGCGTGACGCTGCTCGACACCGGGGACTTCTACGGCATGGGGCACAACGAGCTGCTGGTGGGCCGCGCCATCGCCGGACGCCGTGAGCGCGTCCAGCTCTCCGTCAAGTTCGGTGCGATGCGAGCGCCGGATGGCGGCTGGGGCGGCGTGGACCTGCGCCCCGCGGCCGTGAAGAACTTCGCCGCCTATTCGCTCAAGCGCCTGGGCGTCGACGTCATCGACATCTACCGGCCGGCCCGCTTGGACCCGAATGTCCCCATCGAGGACACCATCGGCGCCATCGCCGACCTGGTGAAGGCCGGCTACGTGCGGCACATCGCCCTGTCGGAGGTCAGCGCGGAGACGGTGCGGCGCGCCCAGCGCATCCACCCCATCGTCGACGTGCAGCTGGAGTACTCGCTCGCCAGCCGAGGCCCGGAGACCCGCCTCTTCCCCGCGCTGCGAGAGCTCGGCGTCGGTGCCACGCTCTACGGGGTCCTCTCGCGAGGGCTCCTCACCGGAAGCAAGCCCTCGGCTTCAGGGGACTTCCGCGCGTGGCTGCCTCGCTTCAGTGGTGCGCACCGCGAGACGAACGAGGCCTCGGTGCAGGCGCTGCACCGCTTCGCCCGGGAGCGAGACCTGTCCCCCGCGCAGCTCGCCATCGCCTGGGTGCTCGCTCGTCAGCCCGGCTTCGTGCCCGTCATCGGCGCTCGCCGCGTCGCGCAGCTCGAGGATGCGCTCACCGCCCTGGCGCGTCCGCTGTCCCAGGAGGACGTCACCGCCCTCGAGTCCCAGGTGGCCTTCTCGGGGGAGCGGTATGGGGCCGAGCAGATGAACATGCTCGACAGCGAGCGCCCTTGACCGGAGCGCCCCAGGGGCTGGCGGGGTGAGCGTCGAGCTCATCCCATGTGGCCATGGAGCGCCCCCTCGTCGGTCTCACGCAGCTCGAGGACCCGCCGGTGGGCGAACAACCCCGCGACAGCATCGGCGTAGAACATGCCCACGGGCGTCAGGCGCGCGATGCGGTCCTCGAAGGTGATGAGCCGATTCTCCATGAGGAGCTCGAAGTGCTCGGGGAAGTCCCAGAACGGGTTCGTTCCGAAGAAGCGCTCGTAGGCGGCACAATCAATCTCGAGTCGAGCCAGGTTCCGGGTCAGGTGGAGCAGCCGCAGGTCCAGGGGCTTGTAGCGGAAGGCGGCGGCGACGGCGCTCCTTCCGCTGCTCACCACCTGGGTGAAGGACTCACTCGTGGCCGCGTTCCGCCACTTGAGGGCGCTCATCTGGCTGTCCAGCTTGAACGTGGAGAGTGCTCCCGGGCCAAAGCCAATCCCATCCCAGGTGGCGGGGTCGAAGCTCGCGACCTCGTAGATGAAACGTCGAGGACTCCTGGCAACGTCCGCGCGCTCGAAGTTCGTGAGCGTGGTCTGGACGAAGCCTCGCGTCAGCAACCGCTCCCGCACGGCCAACCACGTCTCCAGGGCGGGTCCTCCCTCCGGCATGGCCTGGACCAGGTCCTGCTCCTTGGCCCACTCGGAGTCCAGGTCCTCGGTCAGCACCAGGTTGTACATGCAGACCTGGTCGAACCCCAGCTCGATGGCCCGCTCCACGTCCGCCAGGGCGTGTTCGCTGCGCATCCCTGGCAGGTTGAAGAGCAGGTCTCCGGAGACCGTGAAGCCTCGCCGATGGGCGGACTCGATGACCCGGCGGACGTCATCGACGTCGCCAAAGGCATCGCGACCCATGCGACGCAGCCAGTCCGGGTCGAACGTCTGGATGCCCATGCTGATGCGCCGGTGCCGGATGCGCGTGTCGGCCAGGACATCGAGCAGGGCCTCCTGGCGAAGCAGGAAGTACTTGGGGACTCCCTCGAGGGAGAGCTCCGCGCCGTTCAGGTCGAAGGCCGCCTCGAGGCGCTCCAGCACGAGCTTCAACTCCGAGGGCGGCGTCAGGTTGGCGGTTCCTCCGCCCAGATAGACGGCGTCGACGGTGCGCTTCCCCAGCTCCGGCACCCTGTCGAGCGTGCGCTCGATTTCGCGGGCGACCTGGGCGACGACGCGCCGCATCGGCTCGTTGGCGAAGGACTCGTGCGGAAAGGTACAGAAGCCGCACCCCCTCACCTTGGGATTGCAGAACGTGTGAGGCAGCACTCCGACGATGAGCGGACGGGAGTGGTCGAACCCGAACATCTGGATGGGGTCGATGCCCCCGAGCCGCGGTTTCAGCAAGGGGGCCATGGGGTAGCCCTCCAGCAAGCGATGGCGCTGGGGACGGGACATCCGCCGCTCCAGCTCGCGGTGAAGCACACCCTGGGACTCCTGGGCACGAGGCTCCGAGTGCACGTGGCACCTCCTGGATGATGCTGCTGATTGGATTGACTTACAGAGTAAGTTTATGGCGTAAGTCTGTCAAGGGAGGCGGATGAAGAAGACCGGCAAGCGCGAAGCACTTTCGAGGACACGCATCCTCCAGACAGCCCTCGCCCTCGTGGACCGCGAAGGACTGGAGTCGGTGTCGATGCGGCGGGTGGGGGAGGAGCTGGGGGTGGAGGCGATGTCGCTCTACAACCATGTGGCCAACAAGGCGGCCATCCTCGACGGCATCTTCGAGGCGGTCCTCGCCGAGCTGCCGCCCCTGGAGCCCGCCTCCACCTGGCAGGGGACGCTGCGAGAGCGGGCGCACGCCCTGCGCTCCACGCTCCGCGCGCATCCGAATGTGCTGCCGCTCTTCTCCACGCGCCCCGCGGTGACGCCCGCCTCCATCATCCATGTCGAGCAGGCGCTCGGGTTCTTGAT
This sequence comes from Myxococcus stipitatus DSM 14675, assembly GCF_000331735.1. Lineage (GTDB taxonomy): Bacteria > Myxococcota > Myxococcia > Myxococcales > Myxococcaceae > Myxococcus > Myxococcus stipitatus. Next base: position 3,080,426 of record NC_020126.1, read on the forward strand.
GGAGGCGGGGTTCTCCCTCCGGGATGCGGTGAGCTCGTTCCAGGTCGTCTTCTCGTTCGTGGTCGGACACTCAGTGACCAGCTACCTGCCGACCCGGCCGGACGAAGACTCGTCCCCCGCATATGAGCGCCTGAGCGAAGCGGACTTCCCTCGGATGCGCGCGCTGGCGCGGCTGGAGGGGCGCCGCGATGTCGAAGAGGAGTTCCAGTTCGGACTGGAGACGATGTTCGTCGGGCTCACCGCGAGCCTCTCGCCGAAGCGAGGCAAGCCGCGAAGCCCCGCTCCGTGATGGAACGATGATGGAACCCGGAGCCGCGGGTGCGTCGCGAGGCCCGGGGTGTCTGGATGATGGCCACCTCTCGAAGCTCCGAGGTGGTCTTCATGAACACAGTCATTGCCCGGCTGTCGTGCGGGCTCCTGGTGTTGCTGGCCTCACAGGCACTCGCTCAGAGCAGCACCCTCCTGGGCACCGTCATCGATGTCCAGAGCCGCCAGCCCGTCGCTGATGTGGTGGTCACCGTGACGTCCCCCACTCTCCAGGGGGAGAAGAGCGCCGTCACCGATGCACGGGGCGAGTACCGCATCCCCCAGCTTCCTCCGGGGGTGTATGTGCTTCGGTTCGAGAAGGAGTCGTACAAGCCCTACGCGCGCTCCGACGTGCAACTGCGGCTCAACCGCACCATCCGCGTCAACGTCGAGTTGCTCCCTGAATCGCTGAGCGAGGTGGTGGAGATTGTCGGCGCTCCTGCTCGAATCGGTGTGGGGTCTACGACCACGGGCGTCAATGCAGACCAGGAGTTCATCAGGCGGGGACCGAGCGCTCCGCCCCGTTCCTCCTTCGAGGCGCTGACCCGACTGGCGCCGGGCGGCCAGTCCGATTCGTCCGGTGTGGCCATCGCGGCGGAGAGCATCGTGTCGGTCGCGCCATCCCAGTACAACCTCTCCCCCGCCATGCCTGGCATGTCGATGACGCTGCGGCTGCACCCGCTCCCCGCGCAGCAGGAGCCCCGTCCGCCTCCGCGCCGCGAGCCGATGACCCGCGAGCGCTTCTCCGCGATGTACTTCAAGGGGTACGGGGTGAACCCCACGGTGAACCCGAAGGACGAGCGCTTCTCCACGTTCTCGGTGGATACGGATACGGCCTCATACTCGCTCACGCGCGGCTATCTGAATCGCCAGGTCATGCCCGATGAGCGCGCCGTGCGCGTGGAGGAGTTCGTCAACACCTTCGACTATGGCTATGCCGACTCGAAGGACGCGCCCTTCGGCATCCATGTGGAGGGCTTTCCCTCTCCCGTGCGCAAGGGCTTCCAGGTGCTGCGCATCGGCGTGAAGGCGCGCGAGGTGCCCGCGGCCCAGCGCAAGTCCAGTCACCTGGTCTTCGTCATCGACGTGTCTGGCTCGATGGAGGCGGAGAACCGCTTGGGGCTGGTGAAGCAGGCCCTGCGCCTGCTGGTGATGGAGCTGGACGAGCGGGACCGGGTGTCGCTCGTCGTGTATGGCTCGGAGGCCCGGCAGGTGCTGCCGCCCACGAGTGCGCTCGAGAAGGGCCGGCTGTTGAGCGCCATCGATGGACTCCGCACGGAGGGCTCGACCAATGCCGAGGCGGGGCTGTCGCTGGGATATCGCATCGCCGTCGAGCACCTGCGCGACGGGGGCATCAACCGCGTCATCCTCTGCTCGGATGGAGTGGCGAACGTGGGGGTCTCCGACGCGGATGGCATCTGGGCCCAGGTGAAGTCCCTCGCGGCCCGAGGCATCACCTTGTCCACGGTGGGCTTCGGCATGGGCAACTACAATGACGTCCTGATGGAGCGGCTGTCCCATGTGGGCGAGGGGAACTACGCCTATGTGGACGACTTGAAGGAGGCCCACCGCGTCTTCGTGCGCGACCTCACGGGGACGCTCCAGGTGGTGGCCAAGGACGTGAAGCTCCAGGTGGAGTTCGACCCGGAAGCGGTCGAGCTGTACCGGCTGCTCGGCTACGAGAACCGCGCGCTGACGGCGGAGCAGTTCCGTGATGACCAGGTGGACGCGGGCGAGGTGGGGGCGGGCCACTCCGTGACGGCGCTCTACGAAGTGAAGCCGCGAGAAGACGCTCGGACGCTGGGCACGCTGCGCATCCGCTACAAGGCGCCGGAGGGGGGCGCCTCGAAGGAGCTGGCGACACCGATGTCCGCGGCCTCGCTGCGTCCGAGCTTCGCCCAGGCCCGGGAGTCCACGCGACTGGCCTATGTGGCCTCCGCCTTCGCGGAGAAGCTTCGAGGCTCGTACTGGACGCGGCCTCTGACCTACGACGTCCTGCTCGAGTTGTGGGGCGGCGTGGGCTTGGAGTTGAGGCAGCGTGCGGACGTGAGCGAGCTGGGCGAGCTCATCCGCAAGGCCAGCGGCCTGGACCGTCGCGTGGACCCGTTCGAGGACTTTGCTCCCGTGAAGAGCATGGACTTCGACCGGGCACCCTCGGGGGCCTGAGCGGTCTCGCCACGGGGCCCCAGGGCTCCCGACGCGAATCCTCGATGGCGAGCCTCAACCGAGGGTCGTGATTCGCGATCAGGTTGAGGGCAGGCAGGCGCGAGGGGTGCGGGAAGAGAGAGCAGGGGCACCTCTCGTTCGGCTCTGTGTGCGCAGAAGACCTGAGAGCGAGAAGGCCCTGCCCGAGGGCAAAGGTAGGCAGTGGTTGAAGAGAAAGCAGCGGCAAGCGCTGCTTCGGTGGGCAGTCCGGAGTGGCTGCCCGCTCACCTACCGCCGATGCATGGCGGTGGCGGCGGTGGGACGAGGTGCCTCGTGCCACGCCGTCGCCCGGGCCATGGAGTGCGCGACCTCGGCGGTGGTGAGTGCGGTGCGTCGCTACCAGGAGGGAGAGCGACAGGCCCTTCGGGACAGGCGAGAGAGCAACGGGCGACGCAAGGTAGACAACCGGTTCCGCGAGCGGCTGGTGCGAGTCCTGGAGGGGACGCCCGAGGATTGGGGCTGGTGTCGTCCGACGTGGACGAGGGAGTTGCTGTGTCAGGAGCTGGCGCGCCGAGGACTGGTGCGCGTGTCGGTGGCCACCATGGGGCGCACCCTCGCCTCGCTCGGCGCGCGGCTCAAGGCGGCCAAGCCCATCGTCGAGTGTCCCTGGCCCGGGTGGAGGCGACGCCGGCGGCTCCACGAGTTGAAGTGGCTCGAGGTGTACGGCCCATCCAGGGAGCCCGTTCTCCACGTGGACGAAGTCGACATTCCATCTCCATCCCAAGGTGGGACGTGACGAGTGCCTGCCTGGGCACAGGCGAGTGGTGGTGGCCCCCGGCAACAACCAGAAGCGCTGCCTGGCTGGAGCTCTCAATGTCCGCACGGGAAGACTGACGTGGGTGGAGGGAAGGAGCAAATCCAGCGCCCTCTTCATTGAGCTTCTCTGGCGCCTGGCGGGTGCCTATCGACGCGCTCGCCGCATCCACCTCGTCCTCGACAACGCCGCCGTCCACTCCAGCAGGAAGACGCGCAAGGTGCTCGCGCAGCTCGGCAGGCGATTCGTCCTGCACTTCCTGCCGCCGTACTGCCCTCAGGGCAATCGCATCGAGCAGGTGTGGCTCGACCTGCACGCCAACGTCACCCTCAATCATTGCTGCCGCACCAGGGACCGGCTCATGGCTCGGGTGCATGCCTGCCTCGCCGCTCGCTCCGCCGAGTGTTCCTCCAGTCCATCCGTGCGCCGCGCCGACCTCAGGCTCAGCCTGAGGCCGGACGAGATTCACGATCCTTGGCTTAGGGGCTGCCCCGCGCGCTCTGCTCATGCACGCGGGCCTGCTCCTCGTGGTTCAGCGTGCGATGGGCCTGGGCCAGCGCCCGGTGTGCGCGAGGGGTGTCCGCGACGCGCTTCAGGGCTTCCTCGAGTGAGGGCAGCGCCTCGGCCGCGCGGCCGAGCTCGACGAGGACCTCGCCCAGCTCCAGCCTCGTGTCGCCCGAAGTAGGGGTCAGGTGTGCCGCCACCTGGAAGGACGCGAGCGCCGCCTCCTTCTCACCCAGCCGTCTGTGCGCGAGGCCCAGGATGAAGTGGAACCCGGAGGCATCTGGATGCGCGCGCACCGCCGTCATCATGAGCTCCCGTGCCTGGGCCGGCCGGCCCGCCTCCACATACGCTCGCGCGAGCTGACTCGCGGCGTTCAGGTGCTCGGGATGGAGCATGCGCGCACGCTCCAGGGCGAGGATGGCCTCCTCCACCTCGCCCGCACGCAGCAGGGCCTCACCCAACTGGACGAGTGGCGTCACCGCTCCAGGCGAGGACTCCACCGCGTTCACCCACAGGGTCACGTCGCTCTGCCACGTCTCCATCTGAGCCTCCGTCCGCGCGGTGGCCCCCAGGAACACGACCAGCCCGAGCGTCCACGCGACCGCGGGGCGCGCAAGCTTCGTCAGCGGGCCCCAGGCGCAAGCCGCGAGCAGACAGAATCCCGCGGAGGGCAAGTACAGGTATCGCTCCGCCACCGCGCTCTCGCTCAGCGCGCGGAGGTGGAGGGCGGGCAGGAGGGGCAGTGTCAGCCACGCGAGGCCCAGCCACGCGGCTGGTGCTCGCCGGCGGAGCAGGACGAGCCCGGCGCCCATTCCAATTGCCACCGCGACTCCCGCGAGCACCCGACCGGCGAGCACCGAGGTCGCTGGCTCGAACGGATGGAAGACGCTCAGCACGGCGGGCCACGAGAGGAGGCTCACGTGGTGGGCCAGCAGGGGGAAGACATTGAGGAAGGCGATGTCACGCGGGACCGTGTCCCAGCCACTGTTCACGCTGGCCCAGCCCACCGCGTTGAGCCGGAGCACGGCGTAGAGCAGCACCGCCGCGCCGAGCGGCCCGAAGCGCAAGGCCCGCTCCCGCCACACGCTCGCGTGTGCCGAGCCCGTCGCCATCAACTCCCACGCGGCCAGCATGGGCAGGAGCATCACCGCCGGCTCCTTGAAGAGTGCCGCTACCAGCCACAGCGCCGCCCCCGCCATGGCACGGAGCGGTGTCAGGGGGCGCGTGGTGAGCAGCCACAGCATGCCAAGTCCCGCCGTTGCCGCGGACATGTCCATGAGCGCGCTCACCCACGCCACAGCCTCCACGTGGACAGGGTGGACGGCGAAGAGCAGCCCCGCGGCGAGCGCCGTGGCCACCGAGCCCGCGCTCATGCGCCGAGCCAGCGCCCACACCGTCAGCGACGCCGTGGCGTGCAGCAGGACAGGGGCCAGGTGGTAGGCCCACGTCGCCATGCCCGCGACGCCGTGGATGACCATCAGGAGGACATGCACGAGGGGCCGGTAGAAGGCCTGGCTTCCCTCGGCGTTCGGGACGAAGCCGAAGAGCTGCTGCGTGAAGATGTCCCCCAGCCACGCGGGAGAGCGAATCCAGGGGTTGGCCTCCACGAGTGGGAAGTCGTCATAGACGAAGCCCAGCCCCAGCGCCGGGGCGTACACGGTGAGCGCCGCCAACACGACGAGCGTGGCCTGGATGCTGGGGCGGAGCGGGGGCGCCTCGGGCTCCACGTCTCCTCCAGTCGAGGTGCCTCCAGGCGGAGTCAGGGGGGCGGAGGGGGACGGGCTGGATGGGGAGGGTGAGGACATGGCGCGGTGCGAGCATGCCGTGGGATGGCGCCCGAGACCATCCCGCTGGCCAACCCAGCGAACGCCTGCCCTCCTGTCTTGCCCGTGGAGAGGCCAGTACAGGGACGTGGTGGCCCCAAGCGGGCGATCCGCCCCTTCTCCAATGCAATCCAGAGCGCGCCATCCGGGCCCAGCGTCAGACCGCGTGGCTCGGAGGCGGACGTCGGAAGCTCATTCAGTTGAATCTCTCCGGTCCCGTGAGGTGGTCCACGCGGTTGCCGCCCCATTCGGTGAACGAGGACGTCCATTCGTCGCCTGTCGTGTTCCCAGCGCGCGGTTCGCCTCCGGGCCTCTGCATGCTGGGCTCGGAATGAGCTCGCCGCAGCGAGGCACGTGCAATGGGGTTCTCATCCACGAGTCGGACGTGTCGAAGGGCTGTGCGCACCCGGCTCCCGACGCGTCAGGGCTGGGCGGAGAGGACCAGGGAGAAGGGGTGTCGCTCATTGTCCCGGAGGTCCGGGTCATAGGGGCCGGTGGGCATGACGGTGACGATGAGCGTCCGCGTCGTGCCCCCGGCGAAGCGCAGGAGCGTGGGGCCAGCGGCCAGGTCCAGCGTCTCCCCATCCGAGTCAGGTGTCAGCCCCGGCACGGCCTGGACCACGAAGCGGCGTCCCGCGTTGGCCGGAGCCTCCAGCGCCACATAGACGGCGTCTGGAGTCTCCGCGCCCTTGCGCAGGGAGAGGTAGCTGCTGCCCAGCATCATCGGTGCGTCCCGCGTGACAGCCAGCGTGCCGGGCCGTGCCTCCGCGTCCACGGCCAGCGCGAGCTTCGCGGCCCGGAGGTTCTCCAGCCCGTCCCGGAAGTGGCGGAAGTGCCGGTCATCGACGTGGTCCCCTGTGTACCAGCGCCAGCGCGAGAACTCCGGAACGGTGTCGACATAGTGGGAGCCCTGGCTCGCCAGCAGGTCATCGAGTGCGTCCGCGAAGTCCGGCTCGTTCAGCGACGGGTCATTCTCCGCGCTCGCTGGGTTTCGGGACCCCCGCCACATCCGTGACAGGAATTGTGGCTGCCCGTCGAAGAAGCGGTCCTTCAGGTAGAGCAGGTAGAGGGACGCGCCATACATGTACCAGGTCTCGTAGCCGTCGTCGTAGTCGAGCGACCAGTCCGGATGCGCCTGGAACTCGTCGAGGTAGGTCTTGATGTAGCGATTCGCATACACCTGGTCGGTGAAGACGGCGGACATCTCGAAGGTGTGGGGCGACTCGAACCAGTCGTCCGCCGCTTGCGACGCGTGCGCCATCTCGTGGACCACGGTCTCCTCGAGCTCCGGGCCGCCATAGGGGCCCCAGGCATCCACGACCATGAAGCCGCGTCTGTCATCCCAGGCGGTGCTGGAGTCACCCGACAGGACGTTCACCAGGCAACTGCGGTGCCCCTTCCAGACCAAGACGTCGAAGGACTCGTCGGGGCCACACTCACCTTGGTCCAGCAGTGCGGGCCGCATCCCGAGTTGGTGGACGTGGAAGTCCCAGCCTTTCTCGACCGCGGCCAGCACCCGCAGGGCCGTCTCCCGTTCGACCTCCTGGTAGTAGTGGACCAGGACGGGGAGCCGCTCGGAGCGCACGGCATGGGGGAACATCGTGTCGAAGTCCGCGCGCCCGCAGATGGGCGTGCCCTCGGCCAGCGGGTGGGTGTAGTCCGGGGGCGCTGGCTCGTCGGAAGAGGCGCAGCCCGCGAGGACCCCGCCCAAGGCCGCGAGCAGCACTCCCCGAACCCCGTACGGCGGAAAGCCAGGGCTCCCCATTCTGTTCCTTTCCGGTAGCGGACACCTCGGCGCGTGAGCGCGTCAGCGGTCCTGGTACACCCGGTCGTTGGCAGTGTGCCCGGGCTGGGCCTCAATCAGACTGCCCAGCCCAATGGCAAGGTTGATTCCGAACCACCATTGCTCCATCACGAAGAGGATGAGTGCGGTGGCGAACGCCTCGCTGAAGTCCGCCTCATGCGCGGCGCGCATGAGAATGGCGTGTTGCTCGCAATAGAAGCCATCCATGTGCGAGATGAACTCGGACGGGGTGAGCGCCTTCCTCTCGTAGAGCTTCGGAATGACATACTGGTACTCCACGAACGCTCTCGGGAAGAGTCCGCTCTCGACGGCATCGGCGACGACGGTGTGGAGGTCGATGGTTCCGGAGAACGACCTTCCCGCGACGACGACGGAGTAGGGCAGGGGCCGGCGTCGCACCGTCACGCGCGAGGACCCTTGGGGGAGGGTCGGCTCGAAGTCGCTCGAGTAGCAGTCCGCGAGCTGGCAGGACTTGTAGAGGTCGCGGTCCCGGGCCTGGGCACAGGCCTCGGCGCCGAGCATGAAGTAGCGCCAGATGTCATGCCGGTGGGCGCACGAGTTCCAGACGTTGATGTCCATGATGACGATCATCAGCGCGAACCGCGTGCGCTGGACGCCTGCCTCCGGCGTGAGCAGGGCGTTGAGCATCCACACGGTGCGCTCGTAGCACTCGACGAGCGCGGCGGTGGAGAGCGAGCCTCGGGTGAGCGTCAGCACGCTCTGGGCGCACTCCCCGTTCCGGAGGTCCGGCCCGATGTCGGCCCAGTCCTGGGTCATCCCCGTCAGCATCAGGTCATCGCGACCGATGTCGCCCGGGACACACGACAGGTAGTGGCCGAACATGCTCGAGTCGCAGGCCTTGAAGTCTCGCCAGAGGTCTCGGTCCTTGAACACCCAGGCGCTCAACCCGGTGGTGGGGATGGAGCGAAGAGAGGCCTCGCTCCTGCGCTTCACGTCCACATAGGTCATCTCGGCCAGCAGGTGGGTCCTCCGGGCGTGCAGCTCCGCGGGGAGGCCGGGCACGTTCCACAGGCAGGAGAGGTCACGGATGAAGTGATTACACTGGGGTGTCCCCAAGGCATCCAGGTTGTACTCGAGGTAGAAGCCGTAGATCAGCGTGCAGAGGTAGTCCTGCCGCCAGTCACGGAACTCGCCACTGCTGAGCCCGGAGAGCCACACGCCCGACCCGAAAATCGGATACGCCGCCGCACCCCGCAGCCCGTACTCGTCCATGACCTGAATCCAGACAGGGTGCGGGCAGCCGGAGAGCTCCGCGGACTTGGTGCTCCTCCCCTGGTTGGCGCCTGCCTTTGCCTGATTCAGGACTTCTCTGACAAGTCCATCCTCGCCCGACACGGCCACGAGCCAGGCCGGGCCGTTTCCGGGCGAGGTGTCAGGCCTGGCGCCCTGAGCCCGCAGTCGATCAATGTGGTCAAGAACCCCGCAGCCGTTCTCAATCATCTCACTGCATTCCCTCGTCCTCTCCTCGAACTCCTCCCCGAGGGAGCGTGGGTCGTCTCGAATGACACGCCGCGCCCACATCGGGTCGAAGCTCCAGGGGATGGGCTCCCCCGTCGTGGAGGACTCTCCGTAGAGCCGTTCCCGGAGTCGCGCGATGTGGTCCGCGAAGACGGACCCTTCAATCCTCTTCCTGGAGTGGAGCACATCCACCACGGACTCATTGAAGGCCGTGTTCGCCTTCTCTCCGAGGAGGAGTGGCTTCGGGTGAACGCGTTCGACGAGTGAAGGCATGCTACCGCCAAAGAGCTCGAAGCCCTTGTCGTGTGTCATGGTTCATGCTCCTGCGCCGGCGTGTCTGGTGATGAGTGAGCCCGCCGAGACCCAGACGGGCGGCGGCATGATAGCGACTATCGGGTGGTTTTGTTTGTCTTCATGGGTGGCGAGCCCGCATTGAAAGTGATTGCGGGGGAGGCCCATGGCTTGCGGGTCGATTCATGGCTGTATCAGCCCGCACCCTGTCTTCGGTCTCGACACCAGGCATGACGTCGTGAGGACTGCTCACGCACAGGGCTCGGTGGCTCCGGAAGTTACAGATTGTTTCGGATGCCCTGCCGAGGCGCGTTGCGCTGTCACCCGGACGAGGGCCTGTCGCACGGGCGTTTCTGACTCCTCGCGGCATTCTGTTTCAGGTGCGGGTCAGCATTCTCAACCCGCATATCGTGCTATCCTAGAAATGTCGCACAACTCGTAGACTGTCTTGGGAGGCACGAATGCAGGCTGGAAGGTTCATCAGCGGTGCGTTGCTCGCGGCGGGGTTGGTGATGGTGGGCTGTGGAGGCCCCGTGGAAGAGGGCCTCGAGGGGCAAGAGCTCACCTCTCAGGAGGAGGCCCTCCCCAACTGCAATGGGCTGAATTACGAGTACACGTATTACAGCGATGCGACGTACACCACGGTCGTGGGCGTGCGCGGCTGTGACTGCTCCTACTGGGCGGCCTGGGGCAAGATCACGTCGTTCCGCGAGTACGTCAGCGGGACCTGTTGGTAGTCCGCTCGCGCGTCACGGGCACGGGATGAGGACCATGTCCTCATCCTGCTCCAGGCGATAGAGCCCGTCGGGGCAGAGGCACCGCTCGGCATGCAGGCGCAGCTTCCGGTCGAGCTCACGCGCGGCATCCGCATCCATGGCCGCGAGCTGCTCCGCGCTGAAGCAGCCCTCGAGCACGAAGAAGCGGCAGAGCGTGTACATCTCCTCGAAGGTCCGAGCGGCGAAGCCACTCATCGTCGGGAGGACCTCGTGTGCCAGCTGTCTGCCGCGCACGGTGTCCAGCATCAGCTCACCGAAGTTGAGGGTGTCCGCGAAGTCGCGGCACAGCTCGAACGTGGGGCCGCGCCCGGCGGCCATGATGAGCAGGCAATACCCGCCGGGACGAACGAACGAGAGCAGCCTGTCGATGAACGCGCCCCAGTCGGCGAGGGGCACGTGGTACAGGACGTGTGAGCACAGGACGAGCTCGTGCTTCTCCGGGGCGTCGTAGCGCTCGAAGGGCTCGATGAGGACCTGGGCCTTGTCGAGCTTCAATCCGGAGATCTGCTCGCGATTGGGCTCCAGCAGCGTGAGGGAGCCGAAGTGTGGCGCCAGTCGCTCGGCGACCTTGCCGGAGCCCGCGCCCACATCCAGCAGGGAAGGGCGGGGCGCGAGTCCCGGAAGCATGCGCTCCTCGAAGACTCGCGCGATGTTCTCGGGATGGCGAGCGGTGGCCGCCAGCAGACGAAAGGCCGTGGCGTACTCCTGCGGCGACATCGTGATTCCCATATCAGCCCCCTGCTCCTGTCGAGATGTCGGTCCCAGCGTATCCGCTTCTTCTCGTCCAGGGCACCCCTCGCGCGTGGGCTACGGCGTGGAGCGACGGAGCCACTCCTCGAATCGCATGAGCCCCCGCAGCTTCGCGCGCGTCTACACGCAGAAGACCGGCCGCACTCCGGCGAAGGCCGTCGAGGTGCTGCGGCTGGAAGCCGCCCGCCGGATGCTGGAGGGCTCGACGCGCGACGTGGACCCGATTGCCCGCCTGTGCGGCTTCGGGAACGAGGAACGGATGAGGGTGACCTTCCAGCGCAACCTGGCTGTCTCTCCACGGGATTCCTCGAAGCGTTTCGCGACGTGTGGGTCCTGAAACCGCTCCACCCTCCACCCCAGCGAGCCGCCGACCGAGCGGCCTTCCAGACAATCCACGACAAGCCCGAGTCGAGCCATGCGTCTGCGAGTCCATCTGGCTTGACTGTTATTATCTCCGGGTAATAACAAGGCCCCATGGACGCGGATGAAGGGCTCGTGGCCCTGGGATTCACCGAGGTCGAGGCGCGGGTGTACTGCGAGCTGCTGAAGGGCTCGCCCGCCACCGGGTATCGGCTGGCCCAGGCGCTCGGGAAGGCACCTCCGAGCATCTACCAGGCGCTCGCCTCGCTCGAGCACAAGGGCGCGGTGCTCGTCGAAGAGGGCGAGCCGCGCTCCTTCCGTCCTGTTCCTCCGGACGAGGTCCTCGCCGCGCTCCAACGTGGCTTCGAGACGCGGAGCCGCGAGGCCGCGGACGCGCTGCGAAAGCTCCACGCCCCGGCGCAGGACGACCGCATCTATCACCTCAAGAGCACCGCGCAGGTGATGGAGCGCGCTCGCGCGATGATTGCCGGCGCCACCGAGCAGCTGCTCTTCGACTTGTTCCCGCCGCCCTTCGACACCCTGGCGCCCGTGCTCATCCAGGCGAGTGCGCGTGGCATCTCCATCGCGGGGCTCGTCTACGACGACACACCCAAGATGCCCTTCGACTGCGTGCGCTCGCCCGACGCGGCGTTCGTGCGGGAGCGCTGGCCGGGCGCGCAGCTCACGCTCGTGGTCGACGCCCGTGAGTTCCTGGTGGCCCTGCTCACGCCGGATGGCACAGGCGTCAAGCAGGCCATCTGGAGCGACAGCGGCTATCTCGCCTGCTTGCAGCACAGCGGGCTGTCCGCGGAGGTCCGGCTGAACGCGCCCCCTTCCGCGCGTGCACGGCTGGCTCGGTCCAGCTCCCTCATCGGCTCCAGCCCCCCGGGCCTGCGCCTCCTGGTGGGAAAGCCCTCTTCCTCTTCAAAGCGTGGAGATACCCCATGAGACTTCTCATCCCCGTCTTGATGGCCCTGGCCCTCATCCTCGTTCCCACCGCGTCCAGGGCGGACGCGCTGGAGTCACTGCTCGCGCGCCATCTCGCCTGGCGCGGGGGAGATGCTTTCGCCCGCATGGAGAGCCTCCACGGAAAGGGGAAGACCGCCGTCGGTGGACTCCAGGGACCCATCGAGGTCTGGAGCCATCGCGATGGGCGCACCCGGAGGGACATCGACTATGGGGTGGTGCGGGATGCGATGGCCATCACCGCCGAGGGCGGCTGGAAGGTGAACCCCAGCGGCCAGGTCGAGGATGCCTCGCCGACCGACGCCCGTGATGCGCGGCACCGGGTGGCGCTGGACTTCGGGACGGCGCTGCGAGGGGGCGCTGGCGCGAAGCTCGTCGCGCTGCCCGACGAGCAGCGTGATGGCCGCGCGTGGAAGGTGGTGCGTGTCACCTTCGGCGACGAGGACCTCTACGACCTGTTCCTCAACGAGGCCGATGGTGCCCTCCAGGGCCTTCGCATCCGGGAGGACAACGTCACGCGCTTCGTGCGCCTGGGAGACTGGCGTCAGGTGCAAGGGGTCCGCATGCCCTTCCTGGAGGAGGAGTTCACCGACAACGTGGACTCCGACTCGCGCACGGTGGTGGAGTCGCTGGAGCTGAACGTCCCCCTCGCGCCCACGGTCTTCGAGCGCCCCGAGGACACCCTCACGGCGACGTTCGCCAAGGGCCGCCGCACCACCGGCTTCATGCCCTTCGAGTTCTTCAATGAGAGTCGCGTCTACATCCCGGCGCAGGTGAACGGCCGTGCGACGCCGGTGCTGCTCGACAGCGGCGCCGCGATGACTGTGGTCGACGCGGCGTATGCCCGTGAGCTGGGCCTGAAGGTGCAGGGGCAGATTGCCGCGGTCGGCAGTGGGGGCCAGGCGCCCGCCCAGTTCGCGAACGGCGTGGACATCGCCCTGGGCGACCTGCGGCTGAAGGGGCTGACGGTCGTCGTCATCGACCTGGCCGACGTCGCGCGACAGATTGGACACCCGCTGCCCGTCATCCTGGGCAAGGAGGCCTTCAACCAGCTGGTCGTCGACGTGGACTTCCCCAATCGGCGCATCGCCTTCCACGAGGCGGCGAGCTTCAAGGCGCCGCAGCGCGCGGTGCGCCTCCCGCTGGTCGAGTCCACGGGGGGGCAGCGCGAGGTGCAGCTCTCCATCGAGGGCCGCCCCGCCATCCGCGTGTTGTTCGACGTGGGCAATGGCGGAGCGCTCTCGCTCTTCCCCGCGTACTGGCAGCAGGCCGACCTGCTGAAGGGCCGGCGCAGCTCCAAGACGTTGTCCGGCGCCGTGGGCGGACTTCGCGAGCGGGACGTGGCCATCCTCAAGAGCATCGAGTTCGCGGGCGTCACGCTGCGCAACGTGCCCACGGTGTTCGACGACGCGGGCAACAGCATCTCCACCACGGACCGGCTCGCCGGCAACGTCGGGCTCGCCATCCTCGCTCGCTTCCGGATGATCACCGACTATGCGACGGACACGCTGATGCTGGTCCCGGATGCCCGCGCGCTGAAGCAGCCGTTCCGCAGGGACCGCTCCGGCCTGATTGCCATCCCTTCCGAGGGCCGGCTCGTCGTGAAGATGGTGGCTCCGGGGAGCCCCGCCGCCGCCACGGGCTGGGCGCAGGGGGATGAGATCGTCGCCGTGGATGGAAAGGCCATCGCGCCCGACTACTCGAGCTCGAGCCTCTCGCAGTGGCGGTATCGCGCAGCGGGTCAGACAGTGGTGCTCACGCTGAAGGATGGCAGCAAGCGCCGGCTCACCCTGAGCGACTACTACTAAGCGCAGCGGGTCCGCCGGACGATTCGAAGAAAGGCGCCGTGGCTCATGGGGTAGTGTGGTCACCCCATGAGCAAGTACTTCGCGAAGCTGAAGCCACCCAAGGGATTGACGGCTCCACCGCTGCTGACCCGTTTCGCCAGGTGGGTCGCGAAACAAGAGGCGGGGGACTTTGGCGCGTTCGAGCTCATGACCTCGAAGGTTCCCGGTGACTTGAAGGATGCGTGGTGCTTCATCGCGCTGCCCGAAGGTTCGTTGCTCGCGCTCGTCTCCACCGTGACGCCGCAGCCGGTCGTGCTGTTCGACTCGGAGTCGGACGTGCTGAAGGTCGTCGCCCCGAGCCTGGAGGCGTTCCTGCTCGCGCTCGGCGCGGGCAAGACGCGCTTGGCCGACCTGGACGAAGGGGATGAGCGCGAGGCGCTGCGCGAGTGGCTGGTGAAGGAGAAGGTCAAGGCGCCGAAGCCCGCGAAGTTCAACGTGAAGGCGTACCAGCGCGAGGCCACGCCCGCGCCGGTGGAGAGCGAGGGCGTGAAGAAGCTGGAGCCGCTTCCGCGTGGGCTGGTGGGGCTGCTCGGCAGGTCGGTGAAGGACGAGACGCTCCCCGCGGCGCTGAAGAAGCTGAAGCTGCCGACGAAGCCGCTGAAGGCCGGTGGTGCGCTCAAGGACACGAAGCGCGGCATCACGGTGCGCGTCGGTCGGGGCGGGGTGATCTCCGAGGTGCACCTGGGTGAGAAGTACGAAGGCCCCCTCGCGTTCAAGCTGCCTCGAGGGGTGAACGACTTCACCGCGAAGAAGTTCCTCGGCGCGCCGACGGGTGTGCTCAAGAAGAAGGGCGGCGGCAAGCTCTGGGAGAAGGTGCTCGATGCCGACCGGGGCATCTACTTCTCACGGAGCCGAGGGCACTTCGACTGGTGGACGGAGCACCGGTTCTTCCTCAGAAGTGATGAGGGGCGTCCTCGAGTCCCGCCCACGAGCTTCGCGCAGGCGTCGCGCTCATAGGGGAGCCCCGCCTGCCAGAAGTGCGTCCCGGGATTGCCGAAGCGCGGGTCCCACAGGTGGGCCGTGTCCACGAGCGCGGCGAGAAAGCGCCGCTGTGCCTCGGAGGTCACGGTGCCATCGCCCGTGGGAAAGGCGCGCGTGAGCAGGAGTCCCCACTCGAAGTCGACCCAGGCCTTCTTCGTGGTCCTCGCGACGGCGACCGCCGCCTCCGCGAGGGTGTCGAAGTCAGGGACTCGCTCCAGGAGCCGCTGGGCGACGGTGAAGCGAGGCTGCATCGGGAGCGGCGGCGGCTTCTCGGGGAACCCGTCGTTGAATCCCGCGAGGACGAGCGCGACCTGTGCCGTCGCGGGGTTGACGGTGCCCTTCGCGTCCTCGGCGAGCAGGGCGCGCAAGTGCCCGGGTGTGTCGAGGCCACGACCGTAGGCGTGGATGAGCCGCGGCCAGTCCGTCGATTCGAGTGCGGAGACTCCGGTGCGCATCGACGCGGCTATCACCGAGGCGGGGCTGTGTCTCAATGCACGCATTCGCCCGATTCCCCTCGAATGGACGAGCCTCGCGCGAGGGAGCTCACTACCTTCCCGGGCATGTCTCTCGACATCGACGTCCAAGAGCTGACGCCCGAGCAGTGGCCCGCGCTCGAGAAGCTGTTCGGGAAGAACGGCGCCTGCTCGGGCTGCTGGTGCATGTTCTGGCGGTTGGAGGCAGGCGAGCGCTTCCAGGATGTGAAGGGGCCTTCCGCGAAGCGGCGCATGAAGGCGCTGGTGGAGCAGGGGCGGGCACAGGGCCTCCTGGCTTACGTGGAGGGCGAGCCCGTGGGCTGGCTCACCTTCGGTCCTCGCCGGAGCTTTCCTCGCCTGGACCGGGCGCCCAGCCTTCGATGTGACGATGCGGACGACGTCTGGTCGCTGCCCTGCTTCTTCATCCACAAGGACTTCCGAGGCCAGGGTGTCGCCACGGTGCTGTTGAAGGCCGCGATGGACACGTTGCGCCAGCGCGGGGTGGGCACGCTCGAGGGCTACCCGATGAAGCCCCCCGAGGGGACGACCCGGCTGTCCAATGCATCCGCGTACACGGGGACCGTGCCGTTCTTCGAGAAGCAGGGCTTCACGCTCGTCGCCGAGCGCCCCCAGGGAAAGCAGCGCGTGCGCAAGTCGCTCGCGCCGCGCCGCTCCTCGCGGAAGGGAAGCTGAGGGCTACTCGCCGCGGCCCGCTCCTCAATCCAGGGTCGTCGCACCCCGAAGCAGGGCACGCTTCAGCCGCAGCCAGTGCTCATCGGCGCGGCCTTGCGCGAGGGTGGGGGCGTCGAGCGCGAAGTTCTTCCAGTCCACCTCTGGGTCGAGCGGGAACTCGCCCCGGAGATAGGTGTCGCTCCAGTGGCCGTGCTTCTCCGCGAAGACGCGCCGGAGCAGCTGCGCGGGCAGTCGCACGTCCTCCGCGAGCAGGACCGCGTCGAAGAGGTCCTTGCCCTGGGGATACGAGTCGTTGGTGAGCCAGAGCAGCTTCGACGCGAGTGACTCCGCGGGCGAGGCGCCGCGCAGCGTGACGTCCTCCACCGTCAGCGAGACGGGGGCGTCGCACATCCGCTCGTTGAAGACGATGTCGACCTGGACCGTGTCCCGGAGGTGTCCTCTCCAGGTCCATGGGAAGGTCAGCCGCCGGCCCTCGGCCCGCTCGTAGGTCCAGATGGCGTCGACGGGAATGGACTCGGGCTCCACGGGGAGGCCTTCGTCTCGCAGGGCCTGGGTCACGGCCTGGCGCAGCTCGGTGAAGAGGCGCTGTCCGTCGTCCGACTCGGGGCCGATGGTCTCCGGGATGACGACCAGGTCGATGTCCTTCGCGGGCCGGGCGCGTGCGCCATACCAGAGCTCCAGGGCGATGCTGCCGCGCACCACGAGATGCTCCGCCACGCTCGAGCGCCCGATGCCCGCAAGGGACTTGCGCAAGAGTCTGGAGCGCGTGGCCCTGAAGGAGGCTTCCTCCTCCTCGTTCTCGAAGCGGGGCGTGGCTTTGACGTAGGCGGCTCCGTAGTGCTTCAGCGCCGGGTCGAACACATTGGTTCTTCGCGCATCTTGCGCAAAGCCCTTGGGCAGCCACTTGCGGGGGTATCCGGGGTCATCGGGTCGGGTCATGGGAACGTCCTCCTGGAAGTCCGGGTTGGCCGACGGTGCCTCGTTCAGGCCGCTGACAAGCCTTGCCTCGCTCACGGCGGGGCGTGATGCTTCCACCCCCCCGCCCTCCGAGGAGAACGCCCATGAACCGCACGACCCGATTCTCGCTCCTCGCGCTCCTGGCGGGGGCCTCGGCCTGCTCGGAGTCGGAGGACCCCTGTGGTGTCCGCGACTCCCAGCCGGGGTATGGCGAGCACGCGCCCTTCGATGCCCGCGCCCAGGTGCGGCGCGTGGACTGTGGCTTCCAGAGCAGCGTGAATGACCTGGCCGTGGGCGCGGATGGCTCCGTGTGGCTTCGGCGGGGAGAGTTCGAGAACCGGGGGGAGGAGAGCTTCTTCGCGCCACCGCTGAAGCGGCTCACGCACGTGGGCGGCGATGGGGCGATTCTGGGGGAGCTGGCGCTGCCGGACCATGTGGCCCGCCACGTGGTGCACCCCAGCGGTGAGCTCACCGTCTTCGGCTGGGAGAAGGAGGAGGACGTCGCGGTCATCCAGGTCCGTCGCCTGCGCCCGGATGGCTCCGTGGTGACGGAGAGACGCTTCACCCAGGACCTGTCCACGGAGCAGCGCCTCGACTTCGTCGCCAAGGCGGACGGCTCCGTGACGCGGACGACGGTGGGGGAGGCGGAGCGCCGGGCCGTCGTCCTGCTCGCGCGGGCGGACGGAGAAGACACGGTCTTCCTCTGGGCGCTGAATGGAATCCGCGTTGGACGGCTCGATGCCTCGTTGGCGACGCGCTGGCTCAGCCCCGTGGCGCCGTCGGTCTCGCTGAAGGTCAACACGTGGGAGGAGATGACGGCGGTGGGGGCGCCCTGGGTGGGCTGGGGGCTGGACGTGGACGAGCAGGGCCGGGCCCATGTCGCCACCCCGCTGACCGGTTACCAGCGGCGCGCCTATGTGGACGTGTTCGGTCGGGAGCCCGCGGGCGCGAAGGAGCGCGCCTTCCTGCTGTCTTCGTTCTCTCCCACGGGAGAGCCCCTCTCCGCGCGCGCGGTGGCCGCACAAGCGCCCCAGGAGATTGTCGGCCTGGTGGTGCGCGACGGCGCCTTTGCCTTGGGTGCGAGCGAGCGTGCCGCGGTGGGCGGCCGTGCCGAGACTCCGGACCTGTACTTCGCTTCGGGGCGGCTCGATGGGGCCATGCAGGACGACGTCGTCCGCGCGCTGGACGTTGACCGGGACGATGAGCCCACGGCCTTCTTCGCCTGTGGCCAGGGCCGCTACTGCTTCGCGGGCCACACGGCCTTCGAACCTCAGAAGACGGGCCCGGCCTGGTCGGAGGGGAAGGGGTTCCTGCTGTCCGTGGACGCGCGGGGAGAGCAACAGGGACTGACCTTCCTGGCGGGCCAGCGCGACACGCGAGTGGCAGCCGCGGGCGAGGGGCCGGAGGGCTCGGTGGTGTTCGCGTTCATCACCAACGAGCCCCCGGACCTGGCTCGGGTGCGGAATCATCTCAAGAACAACGAGACCTGGCTGGGGCGCCTGGACCATCCATGACGGGGCGCGGAGTGCCGCCTCGGCGTCACATGAAGCCGGACCGGCTCGTGGCGCTACCACCCCCAGACGAGTGTCAGCGCCACGAGGCCGGAGCAGCCCCGCAGCGGCGTGCTCGAGCCACCGCCCAGGCCCATCAGCCGATGGACCGACGCCCACTCGGAGACGAAGTCCTGACGCGTCTTCACGTGCTGGGGGGAGAGGGGCCAGGCTTCCACGGGGTGCGTCAGGGACTCCTTCAGGGACTCGGCGCGCGCTTGCAGCTCGTTGGCGGAGCGGGCGAGGTGCTCGGCTTGGAGAGGGCACGGTGGGTGCGCCTCCGGGTCTGGTGACGAATGAGCCTCACTGGCGCGTGACAGGAGCTCGCCCAGGGTCTCGACCGTCTCCGCCGAGAACGCGACACGGGCATCGGTATTGGGGTCGGTGCAGAGCTCGGAGACGAGCTCGTGAAGCCTCGCGAGCCCCGCCCAGCTGAGCCACATCCCGTGCTCCAGGGCGGGCCCTTCGAGGTGAACGACCCACTTCGGATGGATGTCCTCGGAATTCATACCCCCGGTAGTCTATCCGTGCGCCCGAGCGGGGAGCCCCGTGGACTTTTCGAGGCGCCGTGTCGATCTGTGTCCTTCAGGTTCGTCGCAGCCCGGGAGGTGCTTCTCGTGCCTCCTCGTTCAACCCATTCCCCGGAGCTTCACATGTCCTACATCGATGGTTTCGTTGCAGCCGTGCCGAACGCGAACAAGGAGAAGTTCATCGAGCATGCGCGCAAGGGGGACTCGGTCTTCATCGAACACGGCGCCCTCCGGGTCATCGAGTGCTGGGGGGACGACGTGCCGAACGGCAAGGTCACCGACTTCCGCCGGGCCGTCCAGGCGAAGGACGATGAGACGGTGGTGTTCTCGTGGGTGGAGTGGCCCGACAAGGCCGCCCGCGATGCCGGCATGGAGAAGGTGATGAACGACCCCCGCCTCAGCCCGGAGAACACCCCCATGCCGTATGACGGCCAGCGGCTCATCTACGGCGGCTTCGTGCCCGTGGTGGAGTTCAGCAAGAACAAGTAGCGGCAGTCCCGCTGCGAGCTCAGCTCATCTTCTCGAGGAGGGCTCGCAGCTCCGCCTGCTGGGCGGCGCTCAGCCTTCCGAGCTTGAGGGCAAAGGCCTCCGAGAGGAGGGCGTTGCCCTGCTGCATCACCCTGCGGCCGGCCGAGGTCAGCTCCAGCCGGTGCCGCCGCAGGTCCGCGGTATCAATTTCACGGCGCAGGAAGCCCGCGGCCTCGAGCCGCTTCACGTACAGCGTCACCGAGGGCTTGGGGATGCAGAGGGACGCGGCCAGCTCGGCCGGGTAGGGGTGGTCGTCCACCTCCGAGAGCACGAACAGCTCCTTCGTCTCGACGCCCAGCGCGGTGATGTCGGCGGCGACACTGGCTATCACCGACATCAACAGTCGGTGGTTCAGGCTCCAGATTTTCGCGGGGTCGATTTTCGCCATGGCTCGTTGCGCGGAAATTGGTTCCACATTAACCAAGTTCCAGATTGAACTAGTTCGTCGTCCTCACAATGTAGCACCCCTTGGAGCCCTCCATGCCGCTCAACCACTACGTGACGCTGGGCCGCTCCGGCCTGCGCGTGAGTCCCCTCTGTCTCGGTGCCATGACTTTCGGCGAGGACCTCGGCTGGGGCTCGAGCGTCGAGGAGTCGCAGACCATCATCGACCGCTTCATCGACCTGGGCGGCAACTTCATCGACACGGCGAACTTCTATACGAAGAGCCACTCCGAGAAGATTCTGGGCGACCACGTCGGGCGCCACCCTGCTCGCAGGGACCGGCTGGTGCTCGCGACGAAGTTCAGCGGGAACCTCTACCCGGGGGACCCGAACGGCGGTGGCTCTGGCCGCAAGTCCATCCTCGCGGCTTGCGAGAACTCGCTCCGTCGCCTGCAGACGGACTACATCGACCTCTACTGGCTGCACAACTGGGACGTCCACACGCCCATCGACGAGACGATGGCGGCGCTCGAGGACCTCGTGCGCGCGGGCAAGGTCCGCTACATCGGCGTCTCGGATACGCCCGCGTGGAAGATTGCCCAGGCGAACGTGATGGCGCACTTCCGCGGGTGGTCCTCCTTCGTCGGGCTCCAGATTGAGTACTCGCTGCTGGAGCGCAGCGTGGAGCAGGAATTGGTGCCCATGGCGCTCGAGCTCGGGCTGGGCATCACGCCGTGGTCGCCCCTCAAGAGCGGCGCGCTCAGTGGCAAGTACACGCGCGCGAACGCGGGAACGCAGAAGGGCGACCGCGGTGCCTTCGTGCAGTCGGCCTTGAGCGAGAAGACCTACGCCGTCGTCGACGCGCTGGAGATCATCGCGCGAGAGCAGGGGACCACGGTGGCGCGCGTGGCGCTGGCGTGGGTCCAGTCCCAGCCGGGCGTGAGCTCGACCATCATCGGCGCGCGGCGGCTGTCGCAGCTGGAGGACAACGTGGGCGCGCTCGACGTCAGGTTGACCGCCGAGCAGCTCGCCCGCCTCGATGCGCTCACGAAGCCCGCCTTCGGGTTCCCGCAGAGCATGCAGCCCATCTTCCCCGCCATCCACAATGGTGGCACGACGGTGAACGGGGTCTTCATGGAGGCGTCGCCCTACGGGGTGGTGAAGGGCGAGAAGCCCTACTGAGGCACCCCTCGGGGCGCCGGAGTCGGGTTCCACGCACGAATGCACGGTGGCTGGGGCTCTGTCGCGTGTTCGACAGTCCCCCCGGCCTCCCGCCGCATGTGAGGGACGGCTGTCTTCGTCTGGGGTTACACGACGAACAGATTGCCCCTGGAGCCCATGAAGACTTCCGAGCTGACGACACGTTTCATCCGAGGCGGAGTGTTGTGCCTGACGCTGGTGGGTGGCGTCTCCCCAGGCCTGGTGTTGGCGCAGGACTCGAACGCGGTGCAGCCGTATGTGCTGGCCGCGAAGCGCCTCTACAACGACCTCCAATATGAGCAGGCATTGGAGCAGATCACCCGAGGCAAGCGCATCTCCCATGGGCCGGGGGATGACGCCCTGCTGTCGCTCTATGAAGGCATCATCCAGGCGGACCTCGGAGAGCCGGGCTTGTCCGACGCCGCCTTCAAGGCCGCGCTGTTCCTCCAGCCAGACGCGAAGCTCCCGCTGACGGTCTCCCCCAAGGTCTCCGAGCGCTTCGAGTCGCTGCGCAAGCAGGTGAAGCGCGAGCTGGAGGCCTCGGCGGCGGTGCGAGGAGAGGTTACGCCTCCGCCCATCATCAAGGCCCCGGCCGCCCCGCCTGTTCCGATTCGAGAAGAGCCACCGTCGCGTCCGCCCACCCGGGCGTGGCTGCCCGCGGCCATCGGTGGTGGCCTGCTGGTGGGCTCGGGTGTGACGTGGCTGATGGCACGAGGCCAACACAGCAACCTGACGAGCGCGAGCGGCGGCGTGGACAGCGTCCAGGGGATGCAGGACGCGGCGTCGAAAGGCGAGGGACTCCAGACGGTGAGCGCGGTCCTCGCGGGCGCCGGTGTGGTCGGCCTGGGCGTGGCCGCGGGCATGTACCTGTGGGGAGGGGGGGCGTCCGACCCCCAAGGCGTGGCGCTCACGCTGGGGACCGATGGCACCTCCGCCTTCGTCTCCGGGAGGTGGCCATGAAGACCGCCGGGTTCATGCCCCTGGTCACCGCGGGGGCGCTGGTGCTCCTCGCCGGATGCTTCGACTTCGATGAGGACCAGAAGGTCTGGTGCAAGAGCCATCCGGAGGCCTGTGCGCCCCTCATCGAGGAGAAGCCGGCCAAGGCGGTCTACGTCGAGAAGAAGAAGCCCTTGAACCTCCGCGTCCTGGCGAAGGACCCCGCGGGGGATGCCCTTCGGTTCTCCTGGTCCTCGAACGTGGGCACCTTCGGCGCGCCGAGCGACACGGGGACGACGACGGACATCACCTGGACGGCGCCGGACTGTGTGCCGCCTCCCGCGGCGTCCCTCACGCTCACCGTGAGCAGCACGCGGGAGGCCTCCGCCTCCGCGACGTTCTCCGCGTTCGGCATGCCGGAGTGCCCGACGCTGACGGCCACGGGCCCGCTCGCGACGGCGCGGACCGGACACACGGCGACGCTGCTGTACTCGAGCGATGTGCTGGTGGTGGGAGGCGAGGCCGCCGGCACTCCGCTGAGCCGCGCGGAGCTCTACACGCCTCGCTCCCAGGCGTGGGCTCCCGCAATCGAGCTGCTTCCGGCGCGGACGGGACACGGCGCGGTCCGACTCGACTCCGGCCTGGTGCTGGTGACGGGAGGCCGCGGTTCGAGCGGCGCCCTCAAGAACGCGGACCTGTTCAATCCGGATGAGCGCACGTGGACCCCCGTGACGTCCCTCACCACGGGCCGCCATGGGCACGCCGCCGTGCTGCTGCACAGCGGGAAGGTGTTCGTGACGGGCGGCACCGACGGCAAGGACATCGTCGCCACGACGGAGCTCTTCACCCAGGGCGCGCAGCCGGAGTGGACTGTCGCGAGCACTGCCCCCGTGGCTCGCGACCATCCCGTGGCCACCGTGGTGGGCTCGGGGAAGGTGCTCGTGTCGGGGGGGATGACCGTGGACCGGAGCTATCCCGGCAACGCGGATGTCTATGACCCGGACACGGGGACCTGGACCCAGGTGGACGCGGGGGGCGAGGGCCGCATCGGCCACACCGCGACGCTGCTGCCCTCCGGGCAGGTGCTGGTGACGGGCGGAGCCAATGCTCAGCGCGCGCTCGACTCCTCGGTGGTGATTGACGTGGAGAACCGGCGGGTGGCCCAGAGCGGGCGCCTGGCGACGGCTCGCTCCGGACACACGGCGACGCTGCTTCCCTCGGGGGTGGTGCTTGTCACGGGCGGACGTGACACGGACAAGAAGGCCCTGGCCTCGGCGGAGGTCTTCGACCCGGAGACGGGGACGTGGTCTCCGACCTTGCCGCTCGCGAAGGCCCGGCACGGCCACTCCGCCGTCCTGCTGGGGGCGGGCAAGGTGCTGCTGGTGGGAGGCGAAGGCGAGGGTGGCGCGCTCGTGTCCGCCGAGCTCTATGACCCCGGGACGAAGACCTGGACGAGCACGGACCGCCTGCTCACCGAGCGCGTGGACCACACGGCCACCCTCCTCGAGTCAGGACAGGTCCTGGTGCTGGGGGGCAGCAACCTGTCGGCGTCGGGCTCCGATGTCTTCCTCGCGGCGGCGGAGCGGTATGACCCCGCGACGGGCAAGTGGACCCACACGGCGTCGATGCAGGCGGCTCGCAAGCGCCACACGGCGACGCTGCTTCCGTCCGGGCGCGTGCTGGTCGTCGGCGGCCACAATGGCACCCGCGACGTGACGGAGGTGGAGCTCTTCGACCCCGTCGCGGGGACCTGGTCCTCCGGCGGGAAGCTCCTGGCGGGGCGGTTCTTCCATTCGGCCACGCTGCTGAAGTCGGGCAAGGTCCTGGTCGCGGGAGGGGATGGCGAAGGAGGGCCGCTCACCTCGGCGGAGCTGTATGACCCCGCCTCCGGGACGTGGGAGCGCACGGGCCCCATGGGCGCAGGCCGCGTGAGTCACACGGCGACGCTGCTGCCTTCGGGGAAGGTGCTCGTGACAGGAGGATACTCGGTGGCCTCGGGGACGGGCCTCGTGCTCCAGAGCGCGGAGCTCTATGACCCGCAGACGGGGACGTGGGCCTCCACGGGCAGCATGGCCATCACGCGCGGCAATCACACGGCGACGCTGCTTCCCACGGGCAAGGTGCTGGTGGTCGCGGGCCACAGCACGACGGGGCAGGTGGCGTCCGTGCGGTCGGCGGAGCTCTATGACCCGGCGACCGGCAAGTGGGCGGCGACCGGGAGCCTCACCGAGAATCGGCGGGGCCACTCCACCACCTTGCTGGCCTCCGGAAAGGTGCTCGTCACGGGGGGCTTCGGGGGCTTCGAGGACCGCTTCTACCTCTCTCCGAGCGAGGTGTTCGACCCGGCCACGGAGCGGTGGTCGCTCACCAGCGGACTGCTGACCCCGCGACAGCTCGCGACGGCGACGCTGCTTCCCCTGGGCAAGGTGCTGGTGACGGGCGGCCGGGGCTACGAGAACGTGCAGGGCGAGGCCGAGCTGTACATGCCGTGAGGCCCGCGCGATGAACCGCCACGCGCCAGGGTGTCCTGGCGCGTGGCATGACGCCCCCGAGCTCAGGCGCGAGGCGCCGCGTCGGCCTTCCGCCACTGGATGTCGATGTTCTTCACCCAGGCCTCGCCCCGGCCATCTCCGCGGTCCTCGGCGTGGAAGCTGAGCTCACCCGCCTCCGCCTCGAAGACGTACTGCTTCGACTGGGCCTGCTCCGCATGGACGTCGAAGGTGGCGAGCACCCGGTCCGACTGCTTCACCACGAGCTGTCCGCACCACGCGTGGGCATGCGCCTCCAGCGTGACGGTCCCGGGGCGGGCGAGCGAGAACGTCGCTGACTCGTGGGCCCCCGCGAGCACGAAGAGCATCTCCTCGCGCTGCGTGTACGTCCCGCTGATGCGTCGAGGAGGGTTCGGCTTGCGCAGCAGCGAGAGACAGTCGAGCGCCGGGTTGCCGCCCCACTCAATCACCTTCTGGAACGAGACGGTCAGCCCCTCCTTGTGCGCGTAGTGCGCGAAGAGCTCCTTGCTCATGAAGTTGCGGATGTTGGGGTTGTCCATCCACCGGCCGCCGGGGTTGCTCGTGTAGTTCGAGTGGTGGATGAACGCGTGGGCGCCCGGCTCCAGGATGCGGAAGAACTCCCGCAGGTAGTTTCGGACCACGTCGCTGTCGAAGTGGACCATGGCGTCGAAACAGTAGACGAGCGTCACCGAGTCATCGCGCAGCGCGGAGAGCGAGGAGCCGTCGTTGACGACATAGCGGACGTGGGAGTCCCTCCCCTTGAAGCGATGGCGACAGAAGTCGATGTTCTCCTTGTTGATGTCCACCACGTGGAGGCTGCGCGCCAGGGGCAGCAGGAACTCCGTGTTCCGACCGTGGCCGGCCGCGAGGTCGACGATGGAGGAGAACTCACACTCGCCGATGACGGGCCAGATGAGGTTCTTCCACGCGTCGGGCATGAAGCGCTCGACCTCTTCGTAGTACGCGTGCTCCTTCCAATCGTCCCCCACCTCTTTCGCCAGGCCAGCGACTCCCTTGCTCGTCATCGGACCGTGTCTCCTGGTTCTTGGTGCGGCGGGAGCAGACTCAATCCCATCGAGCGCGGCAAGGGAACTCGGTGACTTCAGCGTCGTGTAGGGTTGGGTGTCATGCCGAGGGATTGCCGACCTGGGACCTCCCTCACGGGGCAGCGGGGGCGGGGGGCGGCTCTCGCCAGAGTGGGAGGACCACGCGGCTTCCGCCGAGCCAGGAGATGTCGAGCGGGACCTTCGCGTCGGCGATGGATTCATCGCTGACGTCCTTGCCCGTGCCGAGGTTGAGCTGGGATTGGGCGTGTTTGTTGATGGCGAGGACGATGACCAACTGGCTGCCGGTCTCGAGCTTCCGGCTGGTCATCCTGCCGCTCTGGAACGAGAGGCTCTGCTTCTTCCCAGGCACGAGCAGTCGCCGCCGGGTGCGGTCGCCGACGTGGCTGGCGCGGTTCAGCAGATAGGACAGGTAGACATACTCGCCCTTCGCCGTGCGCTCGTAGAGCACCACGCTGAAGTCGAAGTCCTTCTTGTTGCTGATGAAGTCGAGCCGCCCGGAGAACAGGCCGCTCAGCTCCACGGGCGCGGGGAGGGGCTCGCTGACGAACGCGAAGCCATTGTGCGCGGCCACCGTGGTGTCGACGATGTTCCAGGGCTCGTAGTGTCCACCGGGGGAGCGCTCCTTGAAGTCCACGCGCTGGCGCAGCGCCGTGCCTGGAGCGGGAGGCCGGGCGGTGAGCAGGTGCGTGTCCCCCGACGCCGCCGGCGCCAGGTACAGCGTGAGCGAGTCATTGCTCACGCCGCCCAGGTCATGCGCGTGCCTCCACGTGTTGGCCCCCATCACCTGGTAGTTGATGCGGTCCTCGAGCAGCGCGGGCCGGGGGCCCTTGCGGAGCACGTGGTCCATCCACTGGTAGCGCAGCGCCTCCACGTCGAGCCGGGCGACGGGGTCGATGCGGTAGCCGCGCAGCTCGTCGCTGGAGACGTGCTGTCCGCCGACGTGGTCATACGGCCCGATGACGAAGGTGTGGTTCGCCTCCTTCGCGTACTTCAGGTGCTCGGTGAGGTAGTACATCGCGCTCAAGGAGCAGCCGTCGTAGTAGCCCGTCGTGGTGAGGACGGGGATGCGGACGCGGGCGAACTCGTCGCGGTAGGGAATCATCTTCCGCCAGTAGGCGTCGTAGGTCGGGTGCTTCAGCCAGCGCTGGAAGAAGGGGTTGGGGCGACCGTCCAGCTTCTCCATCGCGCGGTAGGGCTCGCCGCTCGTGTACCAGCGCTCGTCGAGTGCGTCCCAGCGGGCGCGGTCGAAGTAGTCCGCGTCCGCCAGGCCCTTGTCGAGCGTGACGTAGCGGGGCCACTTGTAGAAGAAGTTCTGGAAGACGTTGCCCTGCATGGGCACGTCGATGCCCGGGGCGACGGGGACCGAAGGCATGATGGTCTTGAGCGCCGGGTGTCCTCGCTTGGCCGCGGACCACTGGGTGAAGCCCTCGTAGCTGCCGCCGAACATGCCGACCTGTCCATCGCTCCACGGCTGGCGGCTCACCCAGTCGATGACGGCGATGGCGTCAGCGCCGTCGTGCTCGAAGGGAACGGGCTCCTGGGGGCTGTTGCGCTTGCCGCGGGAGTTCGCCGTCACGCCCGCGTAGCCATGGGCCGCCGAGCGCACGGCATCGCTCAGGTTGAACGCGTTGACGTAGATGGTGAGCGACATCACGGTGGGCAGGCGGTCGGTGGCCTTGCGAGGGCGCACCACGATGACGGACACGGAGGCCCCGTCGGGCGTGGGTACCAGCACGTCCTTCTCGATGACGTAGCGGCGGGCATCGTCCTCGGCCCACAAGCGCTCCGACTCCGCGAGCAGCGCCTGATAGGCCCGGTGCACCTGATAGAGGCGCACCAGGTCCAGGGCCTGGGGCTGCGTGACGCGTCCGGACTTCCGAGCGCCCTCGACGGCCGTCTCCAGGTCCGTCCGGGCCCGCTCCAGGTCGAAGCGGAACATGCCTGTCGCCTGCTGGGCCGTCCGGTCATCGAGGGCGCCAAAGGACTCCTGGAACGCCGCGCGGAGGGCCTTCGCGTAAGGCGTCCCGTGCGTGGCCTGCTCGAGCCGGGCCTTCGCGTGGATTTCGTACTGGAGGAAGGTGGTGCCCTTCAGGGGCACATTCGTCTCGCGCAGGGGCCGGAGGGCCTGGATGGAGGCGACGGCGCCGCCGAAGTCCCCTGTCGTGAGCTGGAGCCGGAACAGGTGGCCCAGACGCGTGCCCGGGTCCTGCTCCTGGTACGTGGCCATCACCTCGCGCGCGAGCGCTGGAAGGGCGCGGTCCAACTCCTCGGTGGTGGTGGAGGCCGGCGCGGCGAAGTCGCGCGGTTGGGCGTGGACGAGCGTGGAGACGAGGAGGGAGAGACAGAGCAGATGGCGCATGAGGCCTCGGCGAAGTGCCGTGGACCATACTCCCCGTCCTGTCCTTCACCACACGTCAAAGCCAAGGGTGTCCCCTTGGCCGAGACATGGCACCGGATGGCTGGGCGGTGCGCTCAACACGACCAATAGTTGTTGGGAGCCGGGGGGCACTGGCAGATGCTCGACCCGCCCCCTCTCCAGCCGCAGATGGTGGTGCGTCCAGCGGTACACGGCTGTCCTTGAAGGTCATCGCAGATGCCAATGAGCTCCGAGGCGTTCGACTGGGTGGGCGTGGAGCCTTCGAGTTCTTCAGGTGAAGCGGCTCCACCACAGGCAAGACCCAGGACGGACATACAGGCAACCACGAGCATGCGAAGGCGCACGGGAGAGACCTCCTTCAGCGAGTGGGACAGGACCGCGATTGCCATTATTGCATGAATTCTGGCTTTGTCTTGATTCGTCCGGACTTGAGGCCTGGCTTCTGGGGAAGTGGGGGACACGGTAGGGTGGCGTGCGATGAAACTTTCGTCTGTCGTTGGGTGCTTCTTGTTCCTGGGGCTCTCCGCGTGTCGGTATTCCGCGTGGGTTCCAACCTTGCCCGCCAGTCATGGGTACTTGTCCTCCGCCCTGGCCCACCATCAGCGGGGAGGCGTCGCGGCGCCGCAGGCCCATGCGGGCGACCCGATGGCGAAGCGCAGCACGGAGCCGCTGGCCGTCGTGTCGCTCGCGGAGGCCCCAGGTGTCCTGGCGGAGGCCGCGCGGGTCCTCGCGGGGAAGCCCACGGAGGCGGAGGTCCAGCAGGCCCTCAAGGATATCTCCGCCACCTGCAGCCAGACCGGGCTGCCCGAGGCGTGTGCCTACCTGCGCGACCACTTCGAGCCGCCCCTTCGATACGCGGGACGGCCGTCCGAGTTCCCCGAAGAGGTTTATCGAGAGGGGACCGTGGTCATGGTCGTGCTCGAATTCATCCTCGGAACGGATGGCCGTCCTCGGAACCTCCAGGTGGTGGAGGGCTCGACGAAGGAGCTCACGGGCCTCGTGTTGGGGGCCGTGGCGGGCTTCCGCTACCATCCCGCGACCTTCGCGGGACACCCCATCGAGATTCACTACGCCCTGTCCGCCAGCTCCTACTCCCAGGACATGAAGCTCACGCCTCAACAGGAGCTGGCGTGGTCGCAGGTCCGCGTCAAGACCTTCCCCAAGAGCCTCCACGCCTGGTTGCACCTGTCGCGCGTGCTGGCGCGAGACAATGCCAAGGCCCCTGGCTACGAGCAGGCCTTGCGTGAGCTGAACTTCCTCAGCCCCAGCTACTGGTGGAGCGCGACCGAGCTCGCCTGGCTGTATGCGGATGCGGGGCGCTACGAAGAGGCCGCGCCGCTCGCGCTCAAGGGCCGTCGTGCGGCCCCCGAGAACGCCTATGCCTTGGAGACCTCGGCCCGGGTGGCGTTCCATCAGAACCGCTGCCAGGAGGCCGTCGAGGAGCAGCGGCTGGCGCTCACGAAGCTCCCCGAGGAGTGGCCTCGTGAAGAGCGGGAGCGCTTCGAGCGCACACTCGCCGACTACCAGCGACAGTGCGCGGCGCCTCCCCCCGTGCCTGTTGCTCCGAGCCCCTGACGCCTCGAGCGAGGTGCCGAGACACTCCCACCTCCCCCAGGGGACTCCTTGAGAGGCCATGGCGGGCTCCCTAGCTTCCGTCCCTGGCCAGTCTGGGAGGGGCGGACATGCGAGTCAGGATGGGGTGTGCCTGGGTCCTGTGGGGGCTGGCGACGGGCTGTGGTGTCGCTCTGGACGAGACGCCTCGGGAGGTGACCGCCCAAGCCTGTCCTCCGGGCGTGGCGTCGCGAGTGCGCATCGTCAACTTCCCGAGCCTCGCGCCCCAGGGCCACGTGGAGGGCCTCACCGATGTCCGGGGGACGCTCTACTTCACCGTCACCCCGGTCTGGGTCGGCGGCACCGTGCTGTGGCGGAGTGACGGCACCGAAGCGGGAACAGTCCCCGTGCGGTCCTTCCCGTCCGCCGTCTACGCGGAGGGCGAGCCGGTGGCCGTGGGCTCCACGCTCTTCTTCCAGGTGTTCGACCAGGTCACCGGGATGGTGGAGCTCTGGGCCAGTGATGGGACGGACGGAGGGACCCGGTTCATCCGGGCCTTCACTCCGGATTTCTCAGGCCCCGCCCTGCGAGGCGTCACCGCCCTCGACGACAAGCGGATGGTCTTCTTCCACCAGACGCCGATGCGAGCCACCGAGGTGTGGAGCTCGGACGGGACTCGCGCGGGCACGGTGCTGCTGGCGACCCTCACGGATGTCCTCGACCTGGCCTACGAGCAGACCTTGAAGGTCGACGAGGTCCTGCTCTTCTTCCGGGCTCAGCGCGGGGCCACGACGCTGTGGCGCACCGACGGCTCGCGCGTGGGGACGGAGGCTTTCAAGAAGCTGGACTCGGAGGTGGTGCACGTCGCGCAGGTGGGCCGGGCCGGGGACACGGGCTTGTTCATCCTGCGAGATGGCGCGAATCACGAGGTCTGGAAGACGGACGGCACGACGGATGGAACGCTCCGGCTGGACACGTTCGGGGAGACGGTCCGGCTCCTGGGAGGACTGGGCTCCAAGGTCTACGTGGCCCAGTCGTCGCGAATCTACAGCCTCCTGCTGAGTGGAGGAGGACGGACGCTCGTCACCACCTTGCCTCGCGACAACGAGGGCCAGCACCACTGGGTCCAGCGGTCCGTGCCCTCCGGGGACTCGCTCTACTTCGCGGCGGCGCTCGAGGGCCAGAGTCCGAGGCCGGACGACGTGCGGCTCTGGGTCACGAATGGAACGGCCCGAGGCACCCGCGAGCTCTTCCGCTCCCTGCAGCGCGATGACATGTCCTACTCCCCCGTGGTCGCCACGGGCACCGGCGCCGTCCTCTTCCTCGGCTCACGCGCGGGCGCGCCGCTCTACCCCTGGTTCACGCAAGGCACCGCCGCGACGACCGGACAGCTGGCGAGTGTCGATGTCCCCGTGGTGCAGGGGCTCGGGCCGGACCCGTTCGTGCGCTCGGGCGGGCGCGTGTTCTTCCCCGCTTCGGATGACACGGGGCTGGAGCAGCTCTGGTCCGTCCCCGTTCCCTTCACCTGTCCCCCTGGCGTGCGCGAGTCGCGGTAGCCGTGGCGTGGGGCGGCGCTACGGCTTCTTCTCACGCAGCACGCGGAGCACCTCGCGCGCGGTGTCGGCGGAGGAGGCCGGGTTCTGTCCCGTGACGAGTCGCCCGTCGCTCACGGTGAAGCTGCCCCACAAGGGGCCGGATTCGTAGCGGGCGCCCTGCTCGCGCAGGCGCGTCTCCAGCGCGAAGGGGACGATGGCATCGAACTTCGCCGCCTTCTCCTCCGCGTTGCTGAAGGCCGCCACGCGCTTGCCGTTCACCAGGGGCTTGCCCTCCGGCCCCTTCACTCCGACGAGCGCCGCGGGCCCATGGCAGACCGCCGCCACCACCGCGCCCCGGGCGTACCCGGAGGACAGGAGCCGGTGGGTGGGCTCATGCGTCGCCAGGTCCCACATCACGCCGTGGCCACCGACGACGAAGTACGCATCGTAGGTGTCCTTCACCTGCGCGAGCGTGAGCGTGTTCGCCAGCTTCCGCTTCGCCTGGGCATCGGCGAGGAAGGCCCGCGTCGCCGCCGAGGACTCCTTCTCGCTGCGAGGGTCCACCGGCGGCGTACCGCCCCGAGGCGAGGCGATGTCCACCTGGGCGCCCGCCTGGGCGAACTGCGCGTAGGGCGCGGCGAGCTCCTCCAGCCAGAAACCCGTCTTCTCCCCGGTGTCCCCGAACTGCGAGTGGCTGGTGACAATCAGCAGAATCTTCACGGCGGTCACGGCTTCCATGGCGTGGCTCCTCGGGCCCGCTCGAAGGGCCCACGCCGCCAGGGATATACGCCGGGCTCTCACCAGAAAACCGAGAGTGTCTTCACTGACACTCAAGCCCTGCTTGGCAATGCCTATCCCACCAGCACCCAGCCGAGCACCACGAGACCGATGGCCATCGCGATGCCGACGAGGAGCATGCGGCGGGGGCCCTCCGTCGGGCTGTCGTCGGGGTCCTGCGCCATCTCCTCGGTGTACGCGATGGTCGGCGAGTCCGTCGGCGCCGTGAGCAGGGTCGTGTCGTAGGAGGCGTTGCGGAATCCCTCTCCGTGTCGGGCAAGGAAGACCTCAATCACGGAGGCCTCCGCCAATCGCGCGGGGTCCGTCCAGAGCGTGCCGCCGGGGTCCACGTCGTCGCCGTCCCGGCAGACCTCGACGGTGAAGGAGACCGGGGTGGCATGCAGGGAGGGAGCACCTCGGAACACCCGCGCGATTCGGCCCGTCACCACGGCCTCGCCCGGCGTGACGGGGGGCAGCTCGACGTGGTCCACCGCGACCTGCACATGCAGCTCCGCGTCCAGCGCGGAGCGGGCGTACTCATGGGGAGGAAGGGCCATCCCTCCAGCCTAATCCGGCGCTACTCCTCCGTCTCCGGGGTGGCCGAGAACGTGCCATCCGGCTGGAGCACACGCGTCCGCCGCGTCTTCTGGGAGGAGATTCGGATGCTGCCATCCGGTCGCAGGAGGTACAGGTCATCCCGCTCCGCATGGAACACCGTCAGGAGGTCCAGGAAGGGGTAGAGCATCATCGTGGCCAGCTCCGTCTCCAAGGGACCCTGGAAGAGCACGTGGCTGTGGACGCTCCCCGTGGTGCGCTTCTCCCCCTCCCGCACGAGCTCGACGGTGATGACACCCGTGTGGAGCTTCTCCTGCTGAAGGATGCTCCTGCCGTCGCTGGAGAAGCGGATGCGGAGGTCTCCGCCGAAGTACAGCCGGTCCTGCTCATGGGTTCCTTGGAGGGTGTAGACGGTGAGCTCGCCCGAGTCCTCACGGAGGACCACGGGGTTCACGGTCTCTCGGCCAAACGACTCCTCCGCGATTCGCCGCGCGGTCACCCCGGCGCGAGCAGGGCCACTGAAGTCGGTGGGGAGTGACTCCACGGGGACCCGCTCCATCCACTGGGGCGTCTCCAACGGCGCCTTCCAGGCGACGGCTGGGATGAAGTTCCCGGTCTCATCCAGCTTCCCGAAGAGGCCATACCAGGCCCCTTCATGAGACACGGTGAGGTTCATCTGCATCCGGGCCGGGTCCACCACCACGTCCTTGGCGCCCAGGAGCGCATCCGTGGCGGCGATGGCCGCGTACTCCGAGGCCACGATGGCATAGGCGCGAGCCTGGACTCGCCGCAGCTCCGCGTCGTCGACGGAGGCGGTCGGTGACGCGGAGGTCTGGGTTGCACTGGGAGCAGGTTGCCGTGAGTGAGCGCCACATCCCACGGTGGAGATGATGAGCGCCCCGAAGACGAACATGCGCATGCGAAGCCTCGTGCCACGAAGAGGAGGCTCGCCAGTGTGCGGGAGTCACCCGCCGCTGTCATCGCGCCCGAGGCGTCGTGATGAAATGATGATGAGCGCCCGGGTGTCGCCGCGTCAGCGGTGCTCGTTCAGGAACTCGTCAATCATCACGGCGGTGAGTGTCGGCACCTGGCTTCCCGGCTTGTGCCCGGCGGACTCCGCCGCGCCCAGATAGGAGCCGTGCACCGCGCCTGGGAATATCGCCAGCTGTGCATGAGGAAAGAGCCGCAGCAGCTCGACCGAGTGCTCCGGCCGGACGACGTCTCCGTCGGCGGTCATGATGAGCGTGGGCACGGTGACCTTCCGCAGCGCTTCCGAGTCCAGGTCCTTGAACCCCATCATCATGGTGACTGTCTTTCGGAACAGGACCTGGAGTCCCTCGGGGTTGGAGGACGCCTGGAGGTAGCCGTCGCGCAGCGCCGCTGGCATCACGTCCAGCGTCGCGCGAGGGAAGCCCTCCCACATGTATGAATAACACCCGTCGCGCGTGGAGTGCGTCGACGCCAGGATGAGCGAGTGGACGAGCTGGGGATGTCTCATCGCCAGCTGCATGGCGACGACTCCGCCGCTGCTGAAGCCCAGGATGTCCGCGTCCGGGATATCGAGCTGCCGGAGCAGGGCCGCCGTGTCGTCCGCCATCTGCTCGAGGGACAGCGGGCGGTCGATGTCGGCCGTGTGTCCATGGGCCTGCTGCTCCACGCCGATGACCCGGCGGCTCCGGGCCACCAGCGGGAGCAGCTTCCCGAACGTGGTGTGAATCGTCGACCCGCCTCCGTGGAGGAGGACCAGCGGACGGCCCGAGGGAGGGCCGTGCGCCTCGTAGTACATGCGGAGCCCATGGACCTGGGCATAGGCGCCACGGGGGGAGGCAGCGCCGCCTGGGGTCTGGGCGGACGTTGCGGCGCATCCAGCGGTGATGATCGTCATCAGGGCCCCCAGGAGGATTCGTGATGTGAGGTTCGAGTTCATGCTCAGGTCTCCGGATCCGGGTCGGCGCAGCGACCGCTCGAGCCGCATGCCTCGGAGCTGAAGTAGCCGTTGACGCGGAACGGCACCCCCAGCTCCCGACACACCTCGGCGATGACCTCCGGGGTGTAGAAGTAGTTGTGGAGGTGGGACACGAGCCCGCTGTCGTCGAACGTGAGCCGCGTGACGGCGCGCACCGCCTCGCCGTCGTCGTGGGCGTACCAGGAGAGCAGCAGCGGCTCGCCGCGATGGAGCCGGACCTCGGCCCGGGGCGGTGTCGGAAGAGCGCCGTGCCGGTAGCGCAGCTCGACGCCGCAGGAGAGGGTGAGGTCGGCGAGCACGCGGCTGCCGAACAGCATCCCGGGGAGCACGCGCTTGCGAGCGACCTCGCGGCCATAGCCCGTCGACGCGCCAACGACCTCGATGGTGGCGGAGTCGAGGAGCATCGCCGCGAGCCGGTCGATGTCCCGCGCATTGAAGGCTTCACAGAAGGCATCGAGCTTCCCGGGCGCCACCATGAGTCCCTCCTTCAGCTCAGAGGTGTCGACCAGCTTCGTCCGCCCGCGATGCAGCGCGGCCTTGATGGCGCCCACGGTCGTGGACAGCGCCTCGGAGATCTCCTCGAGCGTCAGGTCGAAGACGTCCTTGAGGACCACCGCCGCGCGCTCCTGCGGGGAGAGTCGGGTGACCAGCGTCCCCATCGCCTCACGCGGGGCTCGCGCCTCGGGGGAGGTGGCGGACTCCGGCACGGCGCCCGGCGTGTCGCGCCTGCGCCGGAGCTGGTCGACCCAGAGGTTCGACGCGACGCGGAACAGCCACGCACGGGGATGGGGAGGTGGCTCGATGAGTCGTGCGAGGGTGGCGAACGCCCGCGCCAGGGCCTCCTGGGCCAGGTCCTCCGCGTCCCACGGGGAGCCCGTGAGGTGGCGGCAGTAGCGGTACAGCTCCGGGCGCAGCGGCTCGTAGACGTCGAGGAAGCCGCGCCACGAGCCGCGCACGGACTGGGTGAGTCCTGGAATGGGGTCGGTCATATGCCGGGAAACGCAGAGGGCCCGTCAAAGGATACGGCCCCCCTGTCTTCCTCCGCCCGTTTTCCAGGCGGGCCCTCCGGGGCTCAGCAACCTTGTATACTTCGCAAGCCGTACGAACCCAGGACAAGGAGCAGTCCATGCGAGCCAAGGGATTTTTGGGCCTGATGACGGTGCTGACGCTGGCGGGCTGTGGAGGCGCCCCGGAGGCAACACCGGAGGAGCCCCTGGGCGAGACGACGCAGGGACTCGCGTGCCGTCACCCGGATGACTGGTGTCCCGGCAGCACGCAGTGCATCGACGGCATGTGCTGGGACTGTGAGCTGCAGCCGCACCGCTGTCCGTAGTCGCGGTTCGCTTCCGCGCCGGCCGGGGCTCGTAGTCCCGGCCCGTCGCGATCATCGCTCCGTCGCGGCTCGGGCGGGATGAATGGAAAAGATGGACATTCTTGCTCGAACGACTCCCAAGGCACCTGGACTCGAGGTCGCAACGTCATCGAAGTCCGCGGCACTCGACGACGGCTGGGCGCTGGTGGGACTCGTGGCGCTCACGCTGCTTCTGCACGTGAGCATCATCGACCAGCCGCCCACGTCCTATGTCTTCGACGAGGCACACTACGTGCCGGCGGCGAAGTGTCTTCTCGACGGGACGGTCTGCAACGAGGAACACCCACCGCTCGCCAAGGTGCTCATCGCACTCAGCATCCAGCTGTTCGGTGACCGTGGCTTCGGCTGGCGCCTGTCTTCCGTCCTCGCGGGCAGCTTCACGCTCGCGCTGGTCTACCTGCTCACACGGAGGTTCACCGACGGCAGGGTCGCGCTCCTGGCGGCCTTCCTGCTCGGGTTCGAGAACCTCTGGTTCGTCCACTCCTCCATCGCCATGCTCGACATCCCGGCGATCTTCTTCGCGGTCCTGGGAGTCTACTGGTTCACGGGACAGAGGTGGTGGCTCGCCGGAGTCGCGCTCGGCCTCGGCATGCTGGCCAAGGGCGTCGTGGCGATGGTCTTCCTCGCGCTGGTCCTCTACGTCTGGGTCAGTCAGGAGCGGTGGCGCTCCAAGGCCGCGCTCGCAGCCGCGACACGGGCCGGCTTGCGCATCGGCATTCCCGCGGCACTGACCTTTCTCGTGGGGCTGGGCCTCTACGACCTCGTGTATCAGGCCTTTCCCAGTCCGCTGCACCACCTCGCGAGCATGGCCCGCTATCACCAGACCCTGGGCTCACCCGGAATCGGCGACAGCGTGCATCCGCTTCGTTGGTTCTCGGGGTTTCCGAATTCGCCGTACTTCGTCACGTCCATCCGGGCCGAAGACGGCAGCATTCCCCGGGATGTCTTGCAGTACATGGACCAGCCCAATCTGGTCATCCTGCTGTTCAGCTGGCTCGCCATCCCGCTCGTCTGGCCAGACATCCGGACGAGACAGCCGCTGGCGCTCCTCACCTTGCTGCTGGTGGGGGTCCCCTATCTGCTGTTCATCCTGGTCGCTCACGTGCGCGTCACGTATCCGTTCTACATGCTGTTGTTGATACCCAGCCAATGCATCCTGTCGGCGCTGGCACTTTCGAAGCTGCCACGGGGGGCCCTGCTGACATTCTGTGTCGGTGTCCTGGCGTGGTTCTTCTATGGGTTCCCACGCAATCCGCTGGCCCTCTGGGGATAGGTCTCCGCGACGGCGGCGGCGCCCCTCTCCTTGATTTCCAGGGTTGTTCATGACAGCGTGTCAACAGGAGAACATATGAAGCCATTGGCTGGTGTCTTGTCTGTGCTTGCGGTCGTTGCGCTCTTCGTGAAGGGGTTCGATTCGAACGGTGTGATGTCGACGGCCGAGGCGGCGGAGCCCGCGACCGCCAAGACGGCGGTGGTGAAGAAGACGACGACGAATACAAAGACAGTCGTGGCGCCGAAGACGGTGACGACCAAGCAGGCGACGGTCACCAAGACGGTCGTGAAGTAGCGAGACGCAGCTCACGGCGTCGAGGCGGACTCCGCTGGAGTGCGCTAGAGGCTGACGTGGAACGTCGTGGTGGCTCGGCCCTCGTCATGGTCGGCGAGGGTCAGCCGCGCGGTGGGGGCTCCACCGTGCTGGAAGGCATACGTGAGCAGTCCTCGGGCGAAGTGGGGCGGGTCCGCCTGTCGGCGCGGGTGGCGCTCGAACTCTCGCACGGGGTGCAGCCGCAGCTCCCAGCCGCCTTCGTCGCCCTGGGGCCGCAGGGTGACGTCGAGGAAGTTGTTCGTCGAGCGCAGGGTGCGTGACAGGCGCAGCAGCATCTGCTCCGTGCCGACGACCTGGGCGAAGCCCTGGAGCACCGTGCCCATGCGCGCCTGGATGAAGTGCTCGCCGAAGCGGCGGCCCAGCTCATGCTCCGCCTCCTCCCGCTCCAGGTGGGGGTGAGTGCTGCCCGCCAGCAGGCGGATGACCGCGGGCCACACGGAACAGGGGTAGGCCGTGTGGAGGGGCACACCGGCGAAGATGCCCTGCCGCTCCAGGGCCTTGCCCGTGAAGGGCAGCAGCGGCCTGGCCGAGGCCAGCAGGGTCTCCAGCGCGTATCCATACACCACGGGTTCACGGGTCGGGGCCCGCATCGTCATCGCCAACGCCATGTCCATCTCGCTTTCGAGTCGGGAGCACCTGCGTGCTCCAGTGAGGCGAGGGCAGAGTCGTCGACCCGGCTGATGGTGGCGTTGCGCCTGTGTGAAGAAGCGTTAACGACCCGGGGATGCAGCCGTCCCCTGGGTCGTCACGGGGGCTCCGCGGTGGACTCGCGGCAGCGCTCGCTGCAATCCCAGCGGGTGGATGTGTTTGTCTTCCAGGGTGAAAGGCCGGGTGTTGTCCGGAGGTCACACCCGGAGGGGGCGGGTGTTCATTGCTGGGCGCGCGGTCCGCCGCGCCGTTCGAATGAGGCGCCGCGCACCTCGGCTCCGTGCCAACAGGGGCCCTTGCTCTTGCTGGAGACCTCGCGATGAAAATCTTCATCACTGGCGCCACGGGCTTCATCGGTGGCTCGCTGGCCGTCGACCTGAAGGCTCGGGGACATGCGATTCGTGGCCTGGTTCGCGATGACGCCAAGGCCGGGAAGTTGTTGGCGCTGGGAATCGAGCCCGTGCGCGGAGACCTGAGCGACTCGGCCCTGCTGACGGCGGAGGCGCGCCGCGCGGATGGGGTCATCAACGCGGCCAGCAGCGACCATGCGGCGGCCATCGACGCATTGCTGGAGGGCGTGAAGGGGTCGGGCAAGCCGCTGCTGCACACCAGCGGCTCCAGCGTCATCGGGGACGATGCGAAGGGCGACTCCCTGTCGCCCCACATCTTCGACGAGGACACCCCCTTCGTCGTCGAGCCCGACAAGCAGGCGCGGTTCGCCCTCGACAACCGGGTGCGTGCCGTGCCGGGCGCGCGCGGGGTCGTCCTGTGCAACACGATGATCTACGGCACGGGCAGGGGGCTGAGCCGAGACAGCGTGCAGATTCCTCCGCTCGTGGCGCAGGCGCGCAAGAGCGGGGTGGTGCGCATCGTCGGGAAGGGCGTCAATCGCTGGTCCAATGTCCACATCGACGACGTCGCGATGCTCTACGCGCTGGCCTTGGAGCGGGCTCCGGCGGGGGCCTTCTACTTCGTGGAGAACGGCGAGGCCTCCTACGCGGAGATTGGCGAGGCCATCGCCGCGAGGCTGGGGCTGGGCCCGGTGCGGTCGTGGACGGTGGAGGAGGCCTCGCGCGAGTGGGGCGAGGGACATGCGCGCTACTCGTTCGGCTCGAACAGCCGGGTTCGCGCCAGGCGGGCACGGCGGGAGCTGGGCTGGGCGCCGCGTCATGACTCGGTGACGCGGTGGATTCGCGAGGAGATGCCCCTGGATTGAGCGGGGCTCCAGGCGGGCTTTCCCGGTATGCTCCGGTGCATGGCATCGAGGACCAGGGCTGTCGCGAAAGCGGTATGGCTGGCCGGCCTTCTCAGCACCTCGCCGGTGGAGGCGCTTCCCGTGCAGGTGTCGTACCCCACCGACATGCCGCGGGA
This sequence comes from Myxococcus stipitatus DSM 14675, assembly GCF_000331735.1. Classification (GTDB taxonomy): domain Bacteria; phylum Myxococcota; class Myxococcia; order Myxococcales; family Myxococcaceae; genus Myxococcus; species Myxococcus stipitatus. The sequence continues at coordinate 3,119,858 of NC_020126.1, forward strand.
GGCGCTGAAAGACAGCCACGCGGTGAGCGAACTCCTGAAGCCCGTGGTCCAGGCCCTCATGGAGGGACTGGTCCACGTCTTCCGCGACAGTGGGACGCATCGGGAGCGGGCGGACACGGACCCTCCGGGTGAAGAAGCCCAGACGCGTCACGCGACCGCGACGACCTTCCGGACGGGGGCCCAGGTGCTGTTGCTGCGCCAGGGCGGCGCCGTGGATGCCTTCCTGGGGATGGACTTCCGCCGCGTGGGCGTGGCGGCGCGGGTGCTGCGCTCGACGCCGTGGGGCCGGCAGGTAGGCTCGGGCCTGACGCTCGCGGAGCTTCGAGTCTCGTATGCGCTCTACGTGTCCGAGTTCGCCCGGTTCCGGCTCGAGGCCGGCGCGGGGGCGCTTCTGGCGCCAGACAAGGAGCGCGTGGGGCCGCTGGGTGGCCTCTCGCTCGAGGCCTGCATGTGGGGGCCGCTGGACCTGGAGGCGCGGGTGTTGGCGACGCCCCTCCCGTACCAGCAGCTGGATGGGACGCTCGGGCTCGCGGCCCATGCGGGAGCCTTGGTCGCTCGCGGCGGGGTCCGCGGCATCTACCTGGACCAGGCGGGCTCGGTGGCGGCGCAGGCGCGAGAGGGCGGGCTCCTCGGGCTCTACCTCGGGCTGGGTGTGGACTTCTGAGTCTGTCGTTGCGGGATGGCTCCGTCGGAAATCTCATGTCACTGGAATGGCTACTCCAGGGAGGTATGAAATGACCGACTACAATGGAAATCCGTTGTGAGTCATACTGTCTGGACGCCCTCCGGTCGGTCCCGGCCGAGGGGTGTTCACCCAATGATAGACAAGGATGGACCCATGCGTTTCAACCAGCTGACTCGCGGCCTGGGGCTCGCGGCTGCTCTCCTGGCGGTGGCTTGCGGAGGTCCCGAGGCCGCTCCCGAGCCGCAAGAGGCCGACATGTCGCATCACGCCGAGGCGCCGCCTCCCTGTGACTCGACCTTCCAATACAACTATTACAGCGACGCGACGCTGAAGACGCTCGTGGGCATCCGGACGTGTTCCTGCGGAATCCCGCTCGGGAGGTGGGGCGTGGTGACGGCGTTCGAGAAGGTCGTCATTCCCGACACGGCTTGTGAGAACGGGTTCTGATCGTCCCCGTCTTCCGATTGTGAGGTGGTGGTCGGGTTTCTTGCGAGGAATGCCCGAATTGCTTGTCTCGATTTCGAGCGAGCATCAGAGAAGTCGGAGCATTCCTCGAAAGGAAGTCCGACATGCGGTTCTGTTCACGTGGTCGCATCAACTGGTGGATGGGCGTCGTTGTCAGTGCCTCGCTGCTGGGGGCTTGTGGTTCGCAGGATGGGCAAACGGGCGAGGCGCGTGTCGAGGCGGAGACGGTGCGAGACGCCGTCGCGGGGGATGTGACAGTGAAGCTGTCCGCTCCGCGCCAGTCCTTGGCCGCGAGCGAGGGCGTGAGCGTGACGGTGACGCTCACCAACGTCGCGGAGGGCACGGTGCGTCTGTTGAAAAGAGACACGCCCGTGGACGGCCTCAAGGCGAGTCTCTTCGCGGTGACGGTGGACGGCGCGCCGGTGGAGTACCAGGGGCGGTACTACAAGTGGGGCCCGCCGCAGGAGAGCGACTACCTGAGCCTGGCGGCGGGGGAGAGTGTCTCGTACACGGTGGACCTCGCGGCGACCTATGACTTCTCGCGCACGGGGAACTACGGCCTGCGGTACGGCGCGGGCGTCGAAGACTCGACCGAGGGCCTGGCGGAAGTGTCTCGCTTCAGCTCGGACAGCCTGAGTCTCTTCGTCGAGGGGCGTCCCTTCGTCGACCCCGGCGCGGAGGATTCCGGCACGGTCTCCGCGATGGCGCTGACGACCGCGAACTGCAACGCGACGCGCACCACGCAGGTGACGCGGGCGTTCAACGACGCGAAGACGATGGCCAATGGCTCCGTCAGTTGGCTCAACAACCCGCCATCGCCGTACACGCGCTTCAGGACCTGGTTCGGGACATACAACGCGACGACCCGGAACCAGGTTCGCACGCACTTCAACGCCATCAAGGGAGCCTTCGACACGAAGCCGGTCATCGTGGACTGTGGTTGCTCGGACAATGTCTATGCGTATGTGTACAAGAGCCGCCCGTATCGCATCTACGTGTGCAACCTCTTCTGGTCCGCGCCGCCGACGGGGACGGACTCCAAGGCGGGCACGCTGATCCACGAGATGAGCCACTTCACGGTGGTGGCGGACACGGATGACTGGGCCTACGGCCAGAATGCTTGCAGGAACCTGGCGAACTCCAACCCCGGGCGCGCGCGCGACAACGCGGACAGCCACGAGTACTTCGCGGAGAACACGCCTCGGCAGTAGGGGCCGGATGTCCTGAGGTGAACGGGAGGCAGGGGCCCGCACCCCCTGCTTCTCCCGGCTCGGTGTCATCGTTCGCGGGCTGCTGGCTTCGCGCGGAGCTGTCTCCGTCACCCCCAGCATTCCCCGAAAGGAAGCCCGACATGCGCACCCACCGACGCGGTCGCCTCACTGGGTGGAGAGCCGTGGTCCTCAGTGCCTCGTTGTTGGGGGCTTGTGGTCCGCTGGAGGAGCGGACGGGAGCGCCCCCCGTCGACGAGAAGCCAGCACGAGACGCGGTCGCCGGAGACGTCGTCGTGACGCTGTCCACGCCGCACCCGTCGTGGGGGGCCAGCGAGAAGGTGCGCGTGACGGTGACGCTCACCAACCTGTCGAAGGACGGGGTGCGCGTGCTCGAGTGGCACACGCCCGTGGAGGGGCTGAAGGCGGACCTGTTCGCCATCACCGTGGACGGTGTGGCGGTGGAGTACCAGGGCCGGCACTACAAGTGGGCCACGCCGGTGGAGAGCGACTACCTGCGGCTGGCCGCGGGGGAGAGCGTCTCGTACCCGGTGGACCTCGGGGCCACCTATGACTTCTCGCGCACGGGCACCTACCGCGTGCGCTTCGACCCGGACGCGCACGGCGCCACCGCCTCCCAGCTGCGCTCCGACACCCTGGACCTCGTCGTGGAAGGCCGCCCCTTCGTCGACCCGGGCACGGAGCAGGCCGGGCCGGTCTCCGCCATGTCGCTGTCCACCAAGAACTGCTCGACGACCCAGACGTCCGTGGCGACGGTGGCGTACAACGAAGCGATGTCGATGTCGCAGGGAGCCCTGGGCCACTTGTTGGCCCTGTCGACGCCGTCGCCTTCACTGTTCACGCACTACGCGCTCTGGTTCGGCACCTCCACCCCGACGAATCAGAACGTGGTGCGCGCGCACTTCAATGCCATCCTGGCGGCCTTCCGGGACAAGCCCGTCGTCATCGACTGTGGTTGCACGGACAGCGCCTACGCCTACGTGTACAAGAACCAGCCCTACCGCATCTATGTGTGCAATGCCTTCTGGACCGCGCCCATGACAGGCAGGGACTCCAAGGCCGGCACGCTGATCCACGAGCTGAGCCACTTCACGGTGGTGGCGGACACGGATGACTGGGCTTTCGGTCATGACGCATGCAAGAGCCTGGCGGTCTACAATCCCTCCCGTGCGCGGGACAACGCGGACAGTCACCAGTACTTCGCGGAGAACACCCCGCTGCGGTGACAGGAAGGTCCAGGTCGGTCTCATTCCAGGAGGTGCACATGGCACGAAGGGCCGGAGGTGGGTGGGGGGCGTGGTGGGTGGTGGCGGGGTTGTCTGTCGTGGGCTGTGGACGAGAGGCGCCGGTGGAGTCCGTGCCGCCGCCTCTGGTGGTGCAGGCCCAGGGGGAGCAGTCGTATGACCCGGGCCCGGGATGGAGCCTCGCGTGGCAGGACGACTTCACGGGCACCGGCTTGAATGCGGCGAACTGGAACGTCCTGACGAGCAACTACGACCCGGTGACGGGCAACTGCAACTTCGGCACGGGCGAGCTGGAGTTCCCTCGCGCGCAGAACGTCTCGGTGAGCGGCGGCAGGCTCATCCTCACCGCGGAGCGTACGCAGGACGCACCCAATGACTCGCGCTGTGCCGGGTGGGGCGCACGCTCCTTCTACTCGGGGCGCCTCCACACCAAGGGCAAGGTGGAGCGGCGCTACGGCAAGCTGGTGGCCAGCATCAAGGTGCCCTCGGGCTACGGCATGTGGCCGGCGTTCTGGACGCTGGGGGCGAACATCTCCAGCGTGGGGTGGCCCGCGTCGGGTGAAATCGACATCCTCGAGTGGCACTCGAACGCGCCCTCCTGGATGCAGGTCGCCGCGCACTGGAGCGAGGGGGCGATGCACTGGGGCTCGGGGGCGGACCGCGGCTACAGCCTGGCGGAGGTCTTCCACCTCTACGAGCTGGAGTGGACCGCGGACCGCCTGGTGTTCCGTCTGGACAACCAGGTCCGGGCGAACGCGGACCTCGTCCACAACGCGGCGGCCTTCCAGCGCAACCACTACATCCTGCTGAACCTGGCCTTGGGTGGAAACTGGTACGGCGACCCACCGGCGAGCGCCGTCGACCTGCCGCTCGGGCAGCGCAAGACGATGGAGGTGGAGTGGGTTCGCTGGTACCAGGCGGGCAGCACGCCCGGTGGCACCGTGGCGAATCCCAGCTTCGAGTCGGACATGAGCGGCTGGTCGACCTGGAGCCCCAACGGCACCGAGGCCGCGGACTTCAGCGAGACGCACGACGGCGGGCACTCGGGCAGCTACCACCTGACGCACTGGACGAACGGCACGCCCTTCGAGGTGTGGACGTACCAGGTGGTGTCGGGCCTTCCGTCCGGCAACTACAAGGTGCGCGCGTGGGTGCGGAAGGGCGGCACCTTCGACCTGGCGCGCATCCAGGCCAAGACGTGTGCCCAGTGCGCGCCCGCCTTCACGGACCTGGGAACCTCGGGCGCATGGACCCAGGTGGAGTCGCCGGCCATCTCCGTCACCGGCGGCTCGCTGGAGGTGGGCTTCCACTCCCGCGTCACCGCGGGCAATGGCGCCAGCTTCATCCACATGGACGACGTGGAGCTGGTGCGGCTGTAGGCGCCGCGGGCTCCGGAGCTAACCCTTCCGGAGCCCCACGACCTCGCCGTAGCCGCCGGGGATGAAGAACTCGTGGGCCTCCATGCCCATGATTCGCATGGCGGTGGTGACGACGTCGGCGGAGCGGGGGACCCGCTTCGAGGGCGTCCCCGTCTCCTCGATGATGTCCACCGGGGTGCCGAGTCCGCGCGTCGTGTACGTCCCCACCTGCCGGTTGTGGGCCACGTTGCCCCCCGCGAAGACGACCGAGGTGTAGGGGTGGTGGTCGTCCGGCAGGTTGTAGCTTCCGTCATTCGCGCGCGACGCCCAGCTCCGGCCGAACTCGCTCATCACCAGCACCAGGGAGTCGTCGAGCAGCGTCTTGCCCGGCTTGCCCGGCGCGGGAGTGTTCTTCATCTCTCCCAGGAAGCGCGCGACGCAGTCCATCAGCCCGCGGCCATGCGCGCAGCTGAACGCATGCCCGCCGCCGTTGTGCGTGTCGAAGTCGAGCCGCAGCGAGACATGCAGCGACGTGCACAGGTCCGCCTTGAGCAGCCGCAGCGCCATGTCCATCCGCGGGTCCAGCCCGGTGAGGTGGAAGTTCGCGTTGCCGAACGTATAGGTGAAGGTCTCGTTCAGGTAGTTCGCCAGGTACGCGGGGCGGTTCGTCTTCAGTGAGTCGATGCCCTTGGTGCGCTCCAGCAAGGACACGACATCCGTCGCCAGCACGCGCGAGACGGACGACAGCGAGCCATGCAGGCCGTCCAGGTAGTTGTCCACCTTCGCCGTCGAGCGGCCCATCAGGGGCTGGGCGCGCCCCAACGCGTAGCGCTCCACCGCGGTCGTCTTCAGGGTGGCGCCGGTGGGCTTGCCCTTCGCATCCAGCTCCGGGCCTTCCGTGCGCGCGTCCAGGCCGGTCCACCAGGCGTTGTCCGTGGGCTTGCCGGAGAGCATCGGCTTGAGCGCGTCGATGGAGGGCACCCCCACGGGCGACGCATGTGACGGCAGCCCCATGCCGGCGGGGACGCCTCGCTCTCCGGAGACCACCACGAACGGGAGCGGCCGGGTCTCCCGGTGCCGCGCGTACAGGTGGTTCGCGATGATGGCGTGCATCGCGGGCGCGCGGTAGTCCGCTCCCGCGACGCCACACATCGCGGAGATGAAGGCGCTCGAGTGGTCGTTCGTCCCCTGGTCGATGCCGTGCAGCACGCTGAGCTGCTCATGCAGCGCGAAGTGCTGATAGCCGTACATGAGCGGGCTGAAGGCGCCGCGCGCCGCGGGGTTCGCGGGGTCCCACGACTGCCACGTGCGCAGCGGCTTGTACGGCCCGTTGGGTGTCCCCAGGCTCACCAGCTTGCTCGCGTCGAAGAAGACGGGCTCGCTGAGGTAGCCCGCGGACGGAGGGACGCAGAGCGGAATCTCCGCGTCCTCCATCGGCGTGAAGTAGTACGCGGGACGGAAGCCGCCCGGGACGTAGAGCACCACCAGGCGGGAGGGGAGGTCCGGCTCGGCGGCCTGGGCCAGGCCCGAGCCGAGCAGCCCCGCGCGCTCGAGGAGCGCCAGCTGTCCGGCTCCGAGGGCCCACTTGAGCAAGGTGCGTCGAGAAGTGTTCGGCATGGGGTCCTCGGCTCAGTAGGTGATCCACAGCGGGTGACGGATGAGCGCCGCGCAGGTGCCCACCCAGGCCAGTCGTGTGCTCTGCGCTTCGAGCGGGAGGTAGACCTGTTCGTAGAGCGCCTTCAGCTCCGCGTCCGAGGGCGGCTGTCCCAGCATGCGCAGGTAGAGGCCGCGCAGGTTCTTCTGCACCGCGTCCGGGTTCTTGGCGGAGGTGTCCGCGAGGGTGACGAAGCGCAGCACCGCCTTGTTGTTCTGCTTGTCCACCGCGCGTCCGCACCAAGCCTGGGACATCTGGACCAAGGCCTGCGCCGCGGAGGGGCCGAAGGAGGGGTCCTTCTTGCGGTACTCCAGGGAGTTGCCGCCTCCCAGCGCCTCGAAGCGCTCGGCGGTGCGCGAGTCGGAGACGTACTCACCGGAGATGCCCGGGGCCCAGTCCCCGGGCCACACGAAGAACTTGTTCCAGTTCACCACGTAGGCCCGGTTGCGCCAGTCGGGGTTGCTCGTGCTGACGAAGTCCTCGAGCGTGAGGCCCAGCTGGCTCATCAGGCTCACCACCATCTCCTCGGCCGTCAGCCGGCGCACGCGGAACTCAGCGGGGGAGGGCGTGTCCATGGGCGCGGGAGGCGCCTTCAGGTCCCGAATCCACGCCTTCACCTGCGCGATGGTCATCGTCACCCGGCCGCTGGAGACGAGCTGCTCGTACGGCTGTCCCGGGGGCATCTGGGCGTAGCTGCCGGGCGCGGTGCCCTCGAGCATCTGGATGAGGAGGCTGCCGTCCGGGTCCCCCCGCTTCACGAACCGCTCGTTGTAGACGAGGCCGCTCTCGAAGGCGGCGAGCGAGGCGAAGAACGGCTTGTTGCCGTTGACGTGGCAGCCCTCGCAGGCGGGCGCGAGCGCGAGGCGGACCGCGTCGTTGTCGTTCTCCGGAGCGCAGGTGCCGCCGCCTCCCGCGTCAGGGGGCCCGTCGTTCCTGTTCTGGTAGGAGCTGTCACCGAAGCAAGCGCCCTGGGTGAGCGCGAGCACGGCCAGCACAAGGGCCTTCATCCTCCACTGGGGTGCGTGCATCACAGGCCCCTCCGCAGCTCGGACTGCTCGAAGAGATGGCGGAGGAAGGGCCGGAGCTTGCGCTCACCCGCGACGAACTCCTTCGCGAGCTTGTCGATGAAGCCCTTCTCCGTGGCCGGGTTCAGCTCCCGGCCGATGAACATCGCGTAGACCTTCCGCGCGACACACCGGTCGAACTCACCGGAGCGCACCAGCAGCTTGCCGAAGCCCAGCGGGCCCATGGTGCCGTCGCCGTGCTCACCCAGCAGTGTGTACGACTCCGGCATCGTGTCGAGCAGCACCGCCTCCGGGTTCTCCTTGAGCTGCTCCGGGGTGACGGGCGTCAGCACGGTGTTGGGCAGGAAGGCGTTCTTCCACCGCAGGCCCGGCGCGGTGCCGGTGTGCGGGTAGCGGCCGGAAATCCACTCCGCGGTGACGCGCTGGTTGCCCACGCCGCCGATGAACGGCCAGGGGACGTAGTAGCTGGGGAACGGCGTGAAGTCCCAGCGCTTGAAGGCGATGGCCGCGGGGTCCAGCGTCTTGTGGCAGTGCAGGCAGGTGCCGCCCGTCGCCGGGTCTATCTCCAGCGGCGGGAAGTGCACGTCGGCGGGGGGCGGCGAGAAGTTCTGGCAGGCGAAGATCTCCAGGAAGCGCGCGGCCCGGACCCGCTCGCGGGGGAACGAGGACATCGACCCCATCATGGTGAGGACCCCCGCCGCGGGCAGGCCCAGGGGCGCGTCCTTCGTCGTGCGCGGGTCGAAGCGATAGGTGCGCTCCAGGCTGCCGGAGCGCGACTTGTCGGCGGTGAGCGAGAGGTGGAACGGCTCCAGCTCCTCCACCACGAACTCGCGCCAGGCCTGGGGGTCGTTCGGCGTCGGGTGCAGCGGGTCTCGCGGGGCGTTGCCCGAGTCCGGCCGCCACCAGGTGGTGTTCGCGTCCACCACGTTGCTGCCCATCTGCCGGCCGAAGCGGATGTACAGCGCTCGCAGCCAGTTGGTTCCGACCGAGTAGTTGCCGACCACGAGGTCGGAGAGGGGCCGGTCATGCCACGCGAGGTGCGCGAACAGGCGCGCGGGCTCCTCGTAGGGGTGGCGGCGCTGGCCGTTGAGGCTCCCGGTGCCCGAGGAGCCCAGGCCCGCGAGTGGAGAGCACCACATGAGGTTGGGGCCACAGCCGCAGCCCTTCAGGATGCTCGGGTCGTAGTAGCCGCCGGAGGCGACGCCACAGTCCAGCGTCTTCCCGCTGGTGGCATCGACAATCTCCTGGATGTCGGAGCCCGCGAGGCCCAGCACCTGGACGGTGGTGCCGGGGGCCCACCAGGGCTCGACGGTGTGGACCTGGGGCACGGCGGGGTTGCCGGCCACGTCCTTGTCGGCACACTGCAGGCCCGGGTCCTTGTTCGGGCCGAACTCGTTGACGGAGTAGTAAGCGCCCGGGTGCAGGGAGTTGTCGGCGCACCGGTGCAGGTGGCCGGACATGTCGCCCTGGTAGGCATCCCCGCTGGCGCCCGTGGTGTAGGCGCCCACGGCAATCCACTCGTGGCCGAAGCGCAGCATCCGCTCGTAGAACTTCGGCGAGGCGAGCACCTCGTCGAGCGTCGAGCGGAGCAGCGCGGTCCGGGCCTCGGGGGAGGCTGCGGCGGCCATGGCCTCGTACTGCTCGAACGTCGGCGTCGACCCCGTGAGCCCGAGCACGATGCGGCGCAGCACGCGCGTGTCGCTCATCGCGTCCTTGGGGGGCTCCCCTGGTGTGGAGGGCTCGGGACGAGGCTCACATTGCTGCGCATGCGCGTCGGGAACGACAGGCCCGGACAGCGCGAACAGCACGGCCGCGAGGGCCGCGCTCTTCTGGTGCAGGTGCCAGTGCATACATGCGACAATAGCAGCAATTGAAACGACAAAGTACGGGGAGTGATGTCTGTCATTCCGCGAGAATGCGGGGTGGACTCCCCTCTACACCTCTTGGACTTCGGTGCCGCGAGCCCCCCGGGACGGGGCTCTGGGACAGAAGCAGGGGAGGGCCCGGAGGACCTCCCCCGCTCGTGCCGCCGCTACTTGAAGCAGAGAGTGGTTGTCGTCAGCACATCGGTCCGCTTGACGAGCTCGACTGTCTTGCAGGACTCCCCGGGGCCGCAGGAGTCATTGTTCTCACAGCGGCGGTGGCACTGACGGTCGCCCTTCTCCTCCTGGCAATAGAGGTTCCCATTCGAGGAGGGGGGGCCACAGACCTGGCTGACGTAGCACTCCTCCTGGGCATCGGCGCACGCGTCGGTGAAGGAGCAGGCGGCAAGGGAGGACCGGGGGGCGTCGTCGCCACAGCCGGGGGTGAACAAGAGGCAGAGCAGGCTCAACAGTCGCAGTCGCATCGGGTCCCAAGGGAAAAGGGGTTCCCCTGTATACGACGTCGGAGGCCGAAGCTGGCTCTGGGCTTCATCCGAGGGCCTCCGTGATATGCCTTGGACACGTTGGATGTCTGTCATTCCACGGCCAGGGGTTGCATGCGAACGCTCCAGATTCCCACCAGGGTGCAGCGGACCGCGTCCAGTCTCGGACCCGAGGGCGAGGCGTGGTTGGCGGGCCTGCCCGAGCGGGTCGCGCGACTCGAGGCGCGCTGGGCCATCACGGTCGGCGAGGTGCTCGAGGGAGGAAGCGCGGCGTTTGTCGCGAGGGCCCGGAGGACACCTGGCGAGGAGGTCGTCCTCAAGGTCGCGCTTCCGGACCCACGGCTCCCCGCCCAGGCCCGGGTGCTCGAGCTCGCGCGGGGGCAGGGCTACGCGCGATTGCTCCAGGTCGACCTCGCGGAGCATTCGCTCCTGCTCGAAGCGCTGGGCCCCACCCTGGAGCAGCTCGCGTTGCCCGTGGAGCGGCAGCTGGACCTCCTGTGCGAGCTGCTTGTCCGCGCCTGGGAGGTGCCGACCTGGGAGCCTCGGACGCGGGAGGTGGCGGAAGCGAAGGCGCGGGAGCTGCACACGCTGGTGAGCCGATGGTGGGTGCAATGCGGCCGCCCCTGCTCGGCGCGGGTGTTCGAACAGGCGCTGCGCTTCGCCGAGCACCGCGCCGCCCAGGCGGAGCCAGGGCGCCTGGTGGTGGCCCATGGCGACCCGCATCCCGCGAACGCGCTTCGCGTCCGCCCGCCGCGTGTTGATGCGGAGCCTGGCTTCCTCTTCATCGACCCGGACGGGCTTCACGTCGAGCCCGCGTATGACCTGGGCGTCGTCCTGCGCGACTGGTGCTCGGAGTTGCTCGCGGGAGACGCCATGGCGGTGGCGCGGACGTACTGCCAGCGCCTCGCGCGCAACACCGGCGTCGACGCGCAAGCCCTCTGGGAGTGGGGCTACCTCGAGCGTGTGTCGACGGGGCTCTACCTGTCGACGCAGGACAGGGAGCTCGGGCGTCCCTTCCTCGCGACGGCCGAGCTCCTCGTCGATTGACCTGGGAGGTCCGCGCTACGGGGTCGACGCAGCCGTCACCGGCCGGTGGGCATCGAGCGCCATGTAGATTTCGAACCACGTCAGATACGTGCGCCACGCCGGGTCGCGCTGGTCGAGCAGGGAGCGACGTGCCTGGCTCATGCGCCCCGGTGCGTCGAAGGGCATCGTCGCGCCGCCGTTCGAGTGCAGCTGCGCCGCGAACCACAGCACATCCAACTGGCCGGCATCGACCGGAGCATGCGTGCGCGCCATCAGCGAGTCCGCGTGCTCCAGCGCCTTGCCCAGCCACCGCGCCGCCTGCGCCGGGTCCTGCCGGTCCACCGCGTTCTCCGCCAGTCGCATCTCCGCCAGCGTCACGGCGCGGATGTCCTCATCCCGGTCCAGCTGGTCGAACTGGTCCAGGAACAACGCTCGCCGTTGCTCGAGCGCCCGTGCGGCGGCATCCAGCCGCCCGAGCCGCGTCTCCGCGTTCGCCCGCAGGCCGGAGGCGATGATTCGGTAGGTGCGCTGCACGTGCTCGGGCGTGGAGCGCGACCACTTCAGCGCGGCTCGCACCTCGGGCGTCGCCAGGTCTCGCTCCACCTGGTCCAGGTCCTCCAACGTGCGTTGTGGTTGCCCCATCCCCAGCGCCGCCGCACAGCGGGCCAGCCGCACCACCAGCCGGTTGCGCAGCCCTTCCTCGTCGCGAGGGCTCGCCTCCACGATGGGCATCTCCCGGTCATAGAGCGCCAGCGCGCGCTCGAACCTGCCGGCGGCGAGGTTGTAGAGCGCCGCGCGGTCCGCCACCAACGTGGCGAACCGGGCCAGCTTCGGCGCCGCGTCCACCATCGCCAGGGCCTGGTCCGCCGCCTTCGCCGCCTCCTCCTCACGCCCGACATGCAGGAGCGCTCGCGCCCGAGCCATCGAGACCGCCAGCCCCGCCCAGTTGTCCACATAGGGCAGCTTGTCTCGCTGCTCCAGATAGCCGAGGGCGATGTGGAAGTTGCCCACCTGCGTGTGCAGCATCCCCAGCGCGCCGAGAATCATCGCCTTGTAGCGGACGTTGCTCCGCATCAGGTCCAACGCGACCATGTAGTGCCGGTTGGCGCGCTCCGCGGAGGCGGGCGTCCGGCTCCGGAGGAAGTCCTCGTGGTGGATGGCACCCAGGAGCGCCTGCACCGCGCGCTGGTTCTTGAGCTCTGGCCACGCCGAGCGCAGCTCCTTCACCGCCGCCTTCACCGCCAGGGCATGCGCCTTGTCATCCTCCAGCTTGGGGAGCTGGCGCGCCATGACGTAGGCCTTCACGAAGTGCGTGAGCGGCCTGGCCATGGTCGCCGAGGTGGTGGTGACCTCCTTCTCCACGACCTCGGGGGCGACTCCCGCGCGCAGGCGCAGGTTCACCGACTCGACGGCGCTCTCCAGCGAGCCCGTCCGCTGCGTCACGAGGTCGAAGTCCGCGCGGGCTTCGTCCTTCTTCTGCCGCGCCAGCCTGCGATAGGCGCGCCCCATCATCGCGCGGCGGAACAGCCGCTCGGCCCTGCGTCGCTCCTCGGTGGCGGCGGGGGCATCGTCGACATAGAGCGTGGCCAGGGCCTCCAGCACTCCGTCCGCGCCCAGCCCCGAGGCCCGCTCGACGGCGTCCTGCACCAACGCGCGTCGGCGCAGCGGGTCCTGCTGCTGGCGATAGAACGCCACCAGCGCCTCACGGACCTGACGGGGCGGCCGCTCCTCGTGTATCGCATTGACGTGCCGCCCCAGCTCCAGGGCGAACGCGTAGGCGGAGCCCTCGGGCGCGGTGGTCAGCGCCTCCGCCATCGCGGCATCCGCCTCCGCGTAGGGCCGCCCCCGGTAGAGCGCGGCGACAGCGGCGCGCGCGAAGTCGAGCTGGTCGTCCGCCGGGAAGGTCTTGTGCTGGGAGAACCGGCGACCCAGGTCGACCAGGGCCGCGCGGTCATCGAGCTTGCGGTACAGCGAGTCCGCCTGGTCGTAATAGGCCTCCAGCACGCCCCGCGGTGTGTTGTCGGCGAGCTGCGCCGACTCCAGCTCCCGCCGTGCCCGCGTGAAGTCACCCGAGGACTCCGCCATCTCACTGCGGACCACGTGCTGGAGGACCGCCGTGGGAGGACTGGCCGCGACGGCGGGGGACAGCGCCTCCAGCCGCTCGCGCTCGGCCTCGCTCAGCTCATCCACCATGCGACCGCGCTCGCGCTCCTTCATCGCCCGCCGGTGGTCGATGAGGATGCGCAGGGGCTCTTCCAGCCCCAAGGTGGCGGGGTCACTCACCCTGGCCATCTGGTCGGCATAGAACTTCGCCGCGCTGAAGTCCTCGAAGGCCAGGTGAAGCCGGCTCAGGCGCATCATCAACAGCCGGCGCAGCCGGGGACGCGTCTCCAGCAACATGCGATGGCGATAGAGCAGGAGCAGGTCCGCGCGCCGTCCGGCCATCTTCAGCTCGTCGCTGATGCGCCGCGCCTCCCAGGTGCTGGGGACCTGTCCATCCAGCGGCAGTTGATACACATCCAACGACTGCGAGCGCGAGCACGTCGCGATGAGGGCGGCGGTCGCGGGCGATGGGTACTGACAGTTCCAGGACTCGCTGGTGAGCTGCACGGGGCTGGAGGCCACGGCCTGCTCGGGCGCGTCGTCGCGCTCCGGCGCGAAGGGCACGCGGAACAGCACCCCGGTGTCGCTGGCGTCAATCACGCCATCCGCGTTGGAGTCGGTGAAGAACTGCACGACGTACAGGAAGCGCCCATCGCGAGAGAACACCGGCTGGCCGGTCTGCCCCGGCAGGTCCAGCTCCAGCGGGATGGGGGCCGCGCCCGGACGGTCCAGCCGCAGCGCCTCCAGATGCGCCGAGGCCCGCGCGGCGAAGCCAGGTCCCACGGCCTTCACGGAGCGCTCGACGGGCACGTACACCAGCCACCGCCCATCGGGGGTGAGCGTCGGGCTGGTCAGGTTGCGCTCGACGAGTGGCTTCACGCTCCACTCGCGCCCCATCGTCACCCGCGACAGCCGCAGGTCGCCCTGGATGGTCGTTCGACTCACCAACGCGACCTGGGACGAGTCAATCCACTCCGCCTGCAAGGCGCTGGCGTCATCCGCGAGGCAGCGGCGCTCATCCGCCGCGGGCAGGTTCCGCACGCACAGCTGGCCACCGGCCTGGTCCCGGAACGAGATGTAGAGCAGGTGCTTCCCGTCGGGGCTGATGCGCGGCCAGGTCACCTCGGCGCCTTCGTCGAAGAGGCGGCGCTCTCGGCCCTGCTCCAGGTCCTGGGAGTAGATCTCCGTCGCGATGTTGCGGTTGGACGCGAAGAACAGCGTGTTGCCATCCGGGCTCAGCTGCCCCAGGAACTGGTCTCCCACGCCCACGGTGAGCCGGGTGGGCGTGCGCAGTCCGCCGTCATTCTCGTCATCCTGCGCCTGGGCGCCGCTCGCGACGAGCAGGGCCAGGACCCAGGACCACGGCCCGCGAGGCGTCAGCACTTCTTCTCTCCCCAGGTGCCGTCCGCGGCCTCCACCCACCCTCCGCAGACCACGCCCTCCGCGTGCACCTTCTGCCAGCTCTGGCGCAGCGCCTCCTCGGGCACGCCCGGGCGGACCGTCCCCATCCACTTCCAGAGCTGGAGCCGGGCCCGGTTCACCCGCTCCACCAGGGCGACGTCGTCCGGCATCAGCCGCCCCGTCTGGCAGCGGCGGCGGGTGTCCGCCAGGAGCCCGTCCTTGCCCTCACCCACGCAGTGGCGCCGCAGCAGCTCGTCCACGCGGTCCGCCTGCGTCCGGCCGAGGTTCTCGACCAGGGGCGGGGGCTGCATGCCCAGCTCCTCCAGCTGGTTGGGCGTGAGCGGCACGGGCGTGGGGTTCATCGCCGCGCGCGCCAGCCGTTGCTCCACGTCCCTGAACGAGCCGGAGGCCTGTTCCTCGAGCGCCGTCGCGCGGTCCACCATGACGATTTCCGGCGCGCTGATGCAGCCGGAAGCGGCGAGCGCGGCGAGCAGCGGCAACCCGCGGTGTTTCATGGCGTGGCCTCCAAGGGGGGCATGGATTTGAGGAGCTGATCGACGATGGGCCCCATGGGGATGCCCCGGATCTCGTCGATGCTGACCAGCCGCGCCAGCCCGCCCATGGTGATGCTGAGGCTGCCGAAGCCGTGGTTGAAGTTCACGCGCACGTGCTCGGGGTATCCCAGCCGCAAGGCATAGCGGACGCGGTTGGTGGCGGGGTCCACCTGCCGAGGGTCTTCCAAGTCGAGCAGGTCGAGCAGGTGCCGGTTGCCGATGCGGAGAATCTCCGCGCGCCCGTTGACGCTGCGGTCCTTGGCGGAGATGACCACGGCGGCGTTGCCATCGAAGGGCTCGCCTCGGGAGGACTGCACGCCGGTGGCGCGAACGCGCGCTTCGAGCGTGGAGTGTCTGCCCTGCCAGTCGAGCAACCACTGCCCGGTGATGCGCCCGCCGCGCACGCCCATCTCCAGCTGTGTCATGGAGACCAGGTTCTGGTTGATGGCCAGGTTGCCCGCCATCGGCGCGATGGAGAGCTGCGGCGTGGTGATGCGCGTCGCGGACACGAAGCCGCTGCGCTCGAGCAGCGGGTGCTGGTCGGCGAAGCGCAGCATCGGGTACGGGTTCATGTTGACGTCGCTCGTCAGCCGCAGCTGTCCGTCGACGAACTCGATGTTCTCCGTGAGCGGGACGTTTCCCTCGAGCCCCTCGACGGCGATGCCCTTCTCGGGCAGCCGGACATTCACGTTCTGGAGGAGCAGGCTGGAGAACGTCCGGAAGACCACGAGGTCGGGGGAGGCGACGCGGAACTCGACGGAGACCTTGCCGCTGCTCTCCAACTGGTCGGGCCGCGCGAGCTTGGACAGGTCCTGCGCGAGCTCGCCTCGGAGCGCCAGCCGGCGCCGCTCGTCGCTGAGGTCCAGCCGGCCTCGCACCTTCAGCTCGGTGCTCGTGCCCGGGTTGGACAGCTGGAAGTCGGGGACGTGGACCACGCCCGACGTCTTCCGCCGCGCGGTGAAGGACAGCGCCAGGTCCTGGACCGGATAGGGCAGGGCGGGCTTCTGCTCGAGCGAGCGCGCCTTCAGGTTCTGCGTCACCGCGATTTCGTCCGAGTCCCACGGCAGGGCGAAGTCCGCGGTGGTGTCACTGGCGAGGTCCGCGAAGGACAGCCGGCGGTCATGCATGCCGACGGTGAGCTTCTCCGCTGTCAGGTTGCTGCGGACGTTCCGCTTCGCCCCTTCTCCGTGGGAGTCGATGCGCCAGTGAATCGCGGGGATGTTGATGAAGAGGACGTCATCCCTCCATCGGATGCCGCGTGCATCCAGCTCGACATGGCCCTCGTAGGCAGCGGACTTCTGGAGGTCCTTCGCGAGCACGAGGTCGCCCTCGGAGGAGATGTCCGAGATGACGCCGAGCAGGGTGCCATGCAAATCGAGCTTCAGCGCGAACCGCGAGGACTCCATCGCGGCGGGTACGCGGAAGCGGGCCAGCAGCGGGGACAGCTTCCCGAGGGGCGGAAGGTCCGCGGTCACATCGGCGCGCAGCGCTCGGGCCTTCCGGTCGAAGGACAGCGCGGCGTCGACGGTCGCCATCACCCCCGCCTTGCTGGTGACGCCCAGACGGACGGACGGCTTGCGGCGGTCGACGTCCAGGGTGAAGGTCTGGTGTTGGGTCCCAATCTCGAGCGTCCCCGCGCGCAGCCCCTCGGCCCGGACGTCCAGCTCGCCCTGGTGGCGCCAGGCGTCTCCGCGTGAGCGCAGTACGAGCGCGACGCTGCTGGCCACGACATCGTCCCAGGTGGGCCGCTGCAGGCGCAGCTCCGTCTGGTGGTCCACGCGGGGCGCCGCGGAGAAGAGGGCGGACGCGGTGCCCTTGGAGGTGAGGCCCACGGCCAGGTCCTTCCAGCCCAGGCGCGCGGCGATGTCGTCGGGCAGGAAGGGACGCGCGACGACGAGGTCGGGCGTCTGGACCTCCAGCGCGTACGCCACGTCCGTGGCGCCCTTGGTGGCGTTCAGCGTCGCGTGCATGTCGCCCACGTCGAGCGTCAGGGCTCCACGCGCGCGGCTGAGCCGAGGGTCTTCCCGATGCGGGAACACGTCCGAGGCGTCGAGCTTCACGTGCATGGGCCCCTCGAGCACCTCGCGCCCATCCGCCGTGACGACGTGCAGCTCACCCACGGGAAGGTCCGCGCTCAAGATGAACGGAGGCTCTCCGACCAGCGGCGCCTTGAACTGGAGCTTCAGCCGCTCGGCCTTCGCGCGGAGTCCTCCCGCGAGGGCATCCAGGGAGGGCACGTGGGCTGTCAGCGTCGCGTCCCCCGCGAAGCCGAGCGCGGAGGCGGGCTCGGGCCGGAGCTGGTGGCCCTCGAGTTCTCCATGGGCCTTCGGGACATGCAGCGTGGTGGGGCCGTCGACCGCGAGCCCTTGGAGCGTGAAGGCCACTTGCGCGGCCAGTCCCCGAGGCGTGTCCGGGGTCGCCACGACGGAGACGCGTCCACTCCCGAGGGCCACCTGAAGCGCGTCCTGGGTCATCCGGAGCGAGGAGACCTCGACGTCCAGGCCGAGCTTGCCCTGCGCTCCGAGCGTTGGAAGGGCGCTCAGCGTGACGTCCCGCGCATCCAGATGGGCCTTGCCACGTTCGAGCGCGACGGGACGCAGCTCGGGAGGGATGGCTTGCAGCAGCCGGGCGAGGTCGACATCGGCGAGCGCCTTCGTCACGAGCACCGGCACCTCCGCCGCGTCGGGGAGCACCGCGAGGACTTCGACGTGGGTGCTGTCGGTGACCTGCGTGCGCTCCAGCTCGAGGACGGTCTGTTGCTTCTCCGCATCGAACCTCGCGATGGCGGAGCCGTGCAGCAAGGGGCGGACGGTGAAGCGCGCGTCAAAGGACTGGCGGACGACGTCGAGGTCCACCCGCACGCGCGCCTCCGTGGCTCCGGCCTCGAGTGACAGGGCGAGCTCCAGCGCGGCGTCACCGGTGGGCTCGGTGGAACCTTGTCGGCTCAGCGCCAGGGGCAGCGGCGTCCCGGGCTGTCCCAGATTCGCGAAGAGCTTCCAGGCTCCCTCCTGTTGCTTCGCTTCGACGAGGGCCGCGAGCCCGTCCAGGGACCAGCGCTCCACCACGTCGCCGTTGCGCACGCGGAGGTACTTCAACGACACACCCGACACTTCAATCTTCCCGACGGGTGGCGCCGAGGCCAGGAAGGCCGCGAGCTGACGCGAGGTCCCGAGCGAAGGCTCCGCGGGCACCGGCTCGGATGGAGTCGTGGACCCGCTCAGCGCGGTGAGGGACGTGGGGCCCGCGTCGTCGGCCACGAGGGTGAGCGCCACCTCGCGCACGGCCACCCGCTCGACCCGCGTGGGGCCTCCGAGGAGGGAGCCCAGGGACCACTGCGCCTCGACGGTGCCGATGCGCAAGAGTTCGGGGGCGGCGCCTTGAAGCGGCGCGGGCGTTCGCACCACGAGCCCTTCGATGCGCAGCCCCGAGAGCAGCGCGACCCGCGCCGTCCGATAGTCGAGCTGTACACCCGTGGCGGCTTCCACCCGAGGGAGGATTTGTTGCTTCAGCCCGGGGTGGTCGAGGTGGTGGAGCGCGACCACCGTCGCGGCCAGCGCGAGCGTGAAGAGGCCGACGAGTCCCAGGAGCACACCAGCGAGGGGGCGAACCCATCGCCGACGAGGCCTGTCTGCTTGGGGAGAGTCCATGGTGCTCGATGACGGCGCGCGAGCATCATCACGGGGCGCCTGGGCGAAGTCGAGGACCCGTTGCGGGCAAGCATGCAGGCGCAGGCCGGCAGCGGAGCGCCTCTGGCAGGCCCGAGTGGCGCCGCCCCCCGACGCGTTCACCCGATGGTGCGTGAATCCTCGGATTCGAACCGGTGAAACAGGCGGGTGCTCTCCTCGAGGAGCTCCGCGGCGGTGAGTGCTTGCTGCTCCTCGGACTCGCGGGCGTACCGCGCGAGCTTCTCGCCCAAGTCGACGAGCCCCTCCCGCAGGGAGCCCGAGGGTGGACTCCAGGTGGTTCCCGTCATGAACCCGAGCTCACGGGAGAACGAGCCGAAGTGGTGGTTCGTTCCGTGGGTGTGCAAGGAGGCGTGAGCCGGGTGCCGCGTCCTGAGCAGCGCGGCATTCCAGAGCTGCTTCAGGGCCGCGACCAGCGGAAGCGGGATGGGAGACCGGGCCATGTCGACGCCGGGCGTGGCGGGGCCTTCGAGTGGACTTCGACGGTGGCCATTCAAGATGGGCCAGAAATGCGTCGTCATTCGTGCCGAGACGACCTGGGCGTCGAGCCGCTTCTCCACGATGTAGACCGCCGATTCCGGGTCGAAGGACGGCAGGCTCACGGCATACAGGGACCCGCTCCCCTCGGGCATCAGGAGCCGCGAGACCGCTGAGCCGTAGTCGGACGCCGCGTTGTGGACGAAGGCGCCGGCTTCAGGGCGCAGGTGGTCGAGCATGCTGTCTTCTTACTGGAAGGCCCGCGTCAGTCGAGCCACCGCAGCGGGAAGTCCTCGCACCCGGAGCTTCCGGCCGGTCTCGTCATACTCCTCGGCGAGCACCGTGGTGTTCTCGTACACCTCGCCGATGCGGCCCTGGCTGGCGTAGGGAATCACCAGCTCCGCCTCGACCATCGAGGCCTCGAAGTGCTGGATGATGACCTGACGCAACCTCGCCACGTCCTCCGGGCGATGCGCGGAGAGCAGCACGGCCTCCGGGTGCTCCGCGCGCAGGGCCTCCTGGGCCGCCTCGTCCAGCCGGTCGACCTTGTTCAGGAGCAGCTTGCTGGGCACCACCTCCGCGCCAATCTCCCGGAGCACGGACCGCGTGACCTCCAGCTGGGCCTTCCAGGTCGGGTCGGACGCATCCACGACATAGAGCAGCAGCGACGCCTCCAGCGCTTCGTCGAGCGTGGAGCGGAACGACGCGACCAGGTCGTGCGGCAGCTTCTGGATGAAGCCCACGGTGTCGGAGACGAGCATCCGAGGACGGGTCTCCGGATGCAGCGCGCGCACCGTGGTGTCCAGCGTGGCGAAGAGCTGGTCGGCGACCAGGACCTCGCTGCCCGTCAGGGCGCGCATCAGCGAGGACTTGCCCGCGTTGGTGTAGCCGACCAGCGCCACCCGGAGCTGGTCCTTTCGGGCATACCTGCGCTGGTCCTGTTCCTTCTCGATGGCGGCGAGCCCCGCGCGCAGCTCCGCGAGCCGGTCGCGAATCTTGCGCCGGTCGAGCTCCACGGCGGAGTCGCCCGCGCCTCGGCCCTGCTGGCGCTCGCTGCCACCCGAGGACTCTCGCAACCGAGGTGCGAGATAGCTGAGGCGGGCAATCTCGACCTGCATCCGCGCCTCGTGGCTGCGCGCGTGCCGATGGAAGATGTCGACAATCACGCCCGCGCGGTCCAGCACCAGGGCGCCCGTGGCCTTCTCGAGGTTGCGGAGCTGGCTCGGGGAGAGCTCGTGGTCGACGACCACCACCGTGGGGCGGGGACCTTCCAGCATGGGCTCGGACATCAGCGCGGTGTCCTCGCCCTCTTCGTCCTCCTCCTCGTCGGGCGCGGCGTCTTCGGCGCCCTCGGGGGCTTGCTCGGTGTCCTCCTCTTCCTCCTGGGCCTCCCACTTCTCACGGGCCTTGGAGGTCCGGTTGCGTGCGCCCGAGGTGATGACGCCCGGTCCACCGGTGAGGTCGGCCAGGTCCTTGAGCTTGCCCTTGCCGAGCACCGTTCCCGTCGCGAGCTTCCGGCGGCGCTGGGACACCGTCGCCACCGCGTCGTAGCCGAGGGTGTGCACCAACCGGCGCAGCTCCTCGAGGTCCGCGGAGTGCTCCGTGTCCGTGACGGAGGGGAACTGGACGCCCACGAGGACAGCGCGGGGACGGGCGGCGGAGGCGGGCTTCGACATGGAGCGCTCGTAACACGCTCGGGGTCAGGATTCGTTGAAGATCTCCACCAGCGCCCCCCGGACGATGTCCTTCAACGCACGCGTGGCGATGGGGGCTCCCCTGCTCCTGACCGTCAGCGTCGACAGGTCGAGCTTCCAGCGTTGCGGCTCTGGGAAGCTGTCCGCCATCTCTCGAAGTCGGGAGCCGAACTTTCGCGCCTCGACGTCGATGGAGAAGTGGGAGTCGGACAGTTCATCGGTGTCGCCATCCGTGGAGAGAAGAGAGATGCGATAGACGCGGATCCTCTTCTCGTCGTCCGAAGACCGGCCGAAGGAAAGCTTGGAGCGGTTGCCCTCGGCGTCGGGCGTCGCGCTGTGGACCTCGAAGGAAATCTCCTTCGACTGGGAGAGCAGCCGAGACAGTGCCCGGCATTGCGCCCCAGGCGCACCACCGGGAGCAGGCGAGTAGTTCTTCGCCTCCTCGAGGTTCGCTTGCCTGGCGAACTCAGGTGGAATCAGGGCGTTCTTCAGGTTGGCGCCCTTGAAGATGGCCCCCTTGAGGTTGTTCGTCATGAACGTCGCGTCGCGGAGGTCGGCGCCGGTGAAGTCGCAGTGGCTCAGGTCGCAGTCCGAGAAGACAGCATCCTTGAGCGAGGCTCCACGGAAGAGGGAGCCCCTCAGCTTCCATCCGATGATGTACGTGTCGAGGTCCCAGGTGGTCTTCCGGGTCATCTTGGCCTTCGTGAAGTCACACTCCAGGGCCTTGACGTAGGGCGTCCTGACGACGGTCGTGAGGTTCGCCTGCTGGAAGTTCGAGCCGCTGATGTCCCTCGGCTTGCGGACGTTCGCGGGCCAGAAGGAGTCGTCCAGGGCCATTCCCGCGTAGTTCCCCTTCGGGGCGGCCGCGGGCTTCTGCATCCTGGGGCCCTTGGGCTCCTGGGCCTTCTTGGGCGGCGCTGCTTTCGGCTCGCTCCACACATCGAACGCGGTGGTCGGAAAGAGGTGCCCCTCCACGAGGTGCGCCAGGTACTTCGCATCCGTCACCTCGACCTGGAGGTCGAAGCCATGCATGCGCTCCCAGGCCGCCTCGAGGAAGGCTCCGAAGCCTTTGTCCTGGAGGGGGGAGAGCTCCGCACGGGCCTTCTCGAGCTTCCACTCGTGGAGGTCATTGTGCCGCTCGAGGAGCTTCACGCGCTGGATGTAGCGAGGCGTGTTCTCCGCGTGCCAGTCCTCCTTGTACCGGGGCCACGACACCTCATCGAGGAGTGGCGAGCGGGCCTTGGCGACCTTCTTCGCCAGGGCCTTGCGCAGCTTCGCCACCTCCTTCGGAGCGCCCCGGACCAGGTCCGGTGTGTCATCGGCGCGCTTCCGGGCGTCGATGAGCAGCAGCAGTGCGAAGGACCGGGTCGTCGCGTAGTCCTTCATGCCGCCCGCGAAGCCCGTCAGGCAGTGCAGCGTGACGCTCTTTCCCTCGAGCGTCCCCACCCGAACATAGTAGCAGTCCGACGACATGTGTCCCTCCCCGGTGTGTCAGGCGGGGAGGGACTCTACGCGACTCTTGCCACTCAGTTTCAAGTGGAGAGGGGGGCGGCGAGCCGGATGCGGACGCCGAAGCCAATCCACAGGTGGAAGGCGCGCTCTCGGAGTTTCTCGCTGCCGGAGCCGGTCGGCAGCTTCACGTCGAGCGTGTCGTACCAGCCGCCCGTGACGCCGAGGAAGAGTCCGGCCCAGAAGTTCCCTCCGAAGTTCTTGTCGCCTCCGGCTTGGAGCGTGAAGTCAGGGCCGGAGTAGGTGATGTCGGCGTCCGGCACGTGGATGGAGGACTTGTCGTAGCCGAGCGACAGGCCCGACCAGACATCGACAGGGCCGGAGGGAATCCAGTGGTAGTTGGCCTGGAGGCCGAAGCGGAAGTTGCCGCCCTTGCACGCCTGGTCCTCCGCGCACTGCACGCGCATCTGCGCGTACGAGAACTGAACCCAGGGGCCGACCTCGACGTGTGAGCCGATCCGGAGCGTGGGCTCCAGGATGACGGAGAAGAGTCCCTTGTAGACCTCGTAGAGGTAGACAGGCTCGGGGGGCGTGTCCTCCATCCCTCCTCCGGGGATGAAGTAGCCCCCTCGTGCGGAGAGTGCGAGCCAGGTTGGAAATCCGCCTTCCTGCTCCGGGCGTTCCTCCGCGAAGGCGGGCGAAGACACGAAGAGTGAAAGCAGGACCAGCACCTGCGCGGTGGGACGAGAGAGCGTTTGCATGCGCGAGCCTTCGGTTATTACGGTCGCTCGACGGTCGTCAACCCAAGGTTCCCGGTGCCCCTCGTTCGCTCCTGTTTCATCTCGCGCGTGTTCGCGCTGCTGGCTGTCTGCTTCCTCATGGGCTGCGGTGTTCCTTCGGCCGAGGAGGACGAGCGTGTCTGCGCGGATGTGGAGTGCACCGCGGGGCGCTGTGTCTCGGAGGCGGGGACGCCCGTATGTCGTTGCAGCGCCTGGGACCAGGCGGCGGGCTTGCGCTGCACCATCGCCGCGGTCCGGCCGCAGGACGACCATGGGGATACGGCGGCGCTCGCCACGCCCTTGGTGCCCTTCACGGAGTTTCGCGAAGGCACCATCCAGCCTGCCTTTCGAGACAAGGCCGACCGGGATGTCTTCGCCATGCCTGCCCAGACAGGGCAGGGCTTCCGCTTCGTCGTCCGGCCCGGAACGCTGGCCGCCGTGGACCTGCGTCTCATGGATGCCGCGGGAAAGGATGTCGCTGGAACGCTTGTCCGGACCCAGGAGGGGCAGGGCGTGGAGTTCGCGTCCACGGAGGAGGCTCCGCGATTCATCCGGGTGACGGCGTCCCAGGGAAAAGAGGCGGTGGGAACGTACTCCTACCGGCTGGAGGACCTGGGCAAGGATGCCCATGGCTCGACGCCCGCGACCGCGACGGCGATTCAGGAGTCGAGTGGATCTTTCCCTGTCGTCATCGAGTATCCCGGTGACGCGGATGTCTTCAGCTTCCGCACCGAGCCGGGGCATGGCTTCCGATTCTCCTGTGCATCGGATGTGGCGTCCCTGGCCCTGATGACCGAGGCGGGCGTGGAGCTGGCGCACAGCGCGGGTGAGTATGGGAAGGGCCCCCGTGTGGGCCACCTGGGACAGGCGGCGAGCACCTGGTTCGTCAAGGTCTACGCCCGGACCGAGGCGCTTCGCACGACGTCTTGCCAGGTGGAGTACCTGGGCCGCGATGAGCACGCGAACACCTCCGCCGGGGCGACCCCGCTGGTGTCGGGAGTCCCCGTGACCGCGCGGCTCCAGGGCACCAACGACGTGGATGTCTTTTCATTCTCGGGGACCGCGGGACACCAGCAGGAGATCTGGATGCCGATCTCTCGGAGCTGGCAGGTCCGGGTCACGGCCCCGGATGGCAAGCCGCTGGGTGAGTTCACCGGGGGATTGTTCTCCCGTGAGTTGCCGGTGACTGGGACGTACTTCGTGCATGTGCTCCAGGACACGCAATGGGGGAGCGACTTCCAGGTGAGGGTGGATGACAAGGGCCGGGATGACCACGGAGGCCTGGTCGAGACGGCCACGCGTGCCGCGCTGGGGGAGCGGGTGACGGGGCGCCTCCACGACGACTCGGATTGGGATGCCATCGCCGTTCCGCTCGAGCCTGACGGCGTCTATCGGCTCACCTGTACCCCCTCCTGTTCAATCACGACCTATGGTCCCAGTGGCTCCGTCGCCCTGAATGGAGAAGGGTTTGGGGTCTGGAACGTCCTCGTGCGGAGCTCGGGGCTCGTGACCTTCCGCGTCGGCGCGTATCCAAGGCCCGCTGACTTCACATTCCAGGTGGACCAGGTCGGAACGGATGACCATGGTGATGACGCCACGCAGGCCACTCCCGTGAGCATTCCTGTGTCCCTGGCTGGCGTGTTCGAGCTGGTGGGAGATCTCGACGTGTTCTCGGTCGAGCTGGAGGCGGGGCGGTCCTACGTCCTGGACTTCAGCAACGCATCCGTTCGAGTGATCGGGCCGAACCGTCAGCTCATCTACCGGTACCCGATTCCGTCGACGGAGGCCACGCGCTTCAAGGCCGAGGTGGCGGGAACCTATGTGGTGGAGGCCGCACCCAGCTCCTTGGCGAATCGGGCCGTGCCCTGGCAGTTCTCGCTGCGCGCCGAGTGACTCCTCGCTCGGCACCTCGTGCCGGGCATCCCCCAAGTCGAACGAGTTGACGCGGGCTTTCGCGGTAGTTATGAACACGTTCGAAATTGAACGCGTTCAAATATGTCCCTGCGAGAACGAGCGAAGGCTGACAAGTGGGAGCGCATCCGGGCCGCGGCGAAGCGGCTGTTCTCGGAGCGCGGCTACGAGAGCACGACGGTGCGCGCCATCGCCGAGGAGGCGGGCGTCGCGACCGGCACGGTGTTGGTGTACGGCGAGACGAAGGATGCCCTCCTGCATGAGATATGGCGGGAGGAGGCCATGCCCATCCTGGCGAAGGCGGTGGCGTCGCTGCCCGCCGGGGCCTTCGTGGACCGGTGCATGCACTTGTTCACACCGCTCCTCACGCACTACGCCTCGCAGCCCGAGCTGGCGCGGGTCGTGGTGAAGGAGCTGCCCTGGCTCACGGGGGCGGCCGAGGAGGCGCAGCGGCCCGCGCTGGCGCAGTTCCTGGGGACGCTGGCTCGGATTGTCGACGAGGCGAAGGCGAAGAAGGAGCTCCGGCCGGAGCTGGAGCGCGAGCTGGCGGCGGGGCTTGCCTTCTCCGTGTACCACTCGGCGTTGCTGCACATGCTGTCACCCTTGACGAGGGTGCCGCTGGCCAAAGCACGAGAGGGGATGCGCCGCGGTCTTGAGGCCCTGCTGATGGGATTGGGGTCGAGGAGGTCGTCATGAAGGTGCTGATTGTCGGTGGAGGGATTGGTGGGTTCGCGCTGGGCGCGGCGTTGGCGCGCCGAGGCGTGGTGGCCGACATCGTCGAGCGGCGGTCGTCCTACGGCGACGAGGGGGCGGGCATCGTGCTCGGGCCCAACGTGATGGCCGTGATGAAGGGACTCGCGCTGCACGAGGACCTCATCGCCTCGGGGCGGCAGGTGGCGCATGCCCGAATCACGGACGCCTCCGGTGAGGTCCTCCAGGAGTCCGCCTACGCGGTGCCCGAGCTGCCGCTCCCCGCGACGGCGATTCATCGCAGCCACCTGCTGCGGATTCTCCGGAGCGTGTCCCCTGCTCCGCGCCTCGGTGTGACGGTCTCGAGCCTGCGGAATTGCGCGGAGGGGGTGGAGGTCGAGTTCTCCGACGGAGAGAAGGGCCGCTATGACGTCGTCGTCGGCGCCGATGGCATCCGCTCCACGGTGAGGGAGTTCGTCTGCGGCGCCGAGGTGTCCTCGCGCTACTCCGGCCACACCTGCTGGCGGGCCATCGTCGACGGCCACTTCTCGGACGCGGTGGTCGAGATGTGGGGCCGAGGCCGCCGCGTGGGAGTCGTGCCGATCAGCGCGAACCAGTCGTATGTCTTCCTCACGCTCAACGCGCCACGTCGCGCGCCGCCCGCGTGGAAGGACCTCGCGGAGCTGCGGGCCCTCTACGCGGACTTCGCGGGCCCGGCTCGGGGCGCGCTCGCCGCGCTCACGCACGTCGACGGGATGTTGCACAACGACATCGAGGACTGCTCCGCGCCGCGCTGGTGGAAGCCGGGGGCCGTGCTGCTCGGTGACGCCGCGCACGCGGTGACGCCGAACCTGGGGCAGGGCGCGGGGCTCGCCGTCGAGGATGCGGCGACGCTGGCCCAGCTCCTCGTGACGATGGGGCCCACGGACGCGGCGCTGGCCCGCTACGAGAGCCTCCGCCGTCCCCGCGCCGAATGGATTCGCGACCGCTCGTGGACCCTGGGCCAGGTCGCGCAGTGGGAGGGTGGTCTGGCGCGTGGCTTTCGCAACACGATGATGCGATGGACGCCCCGCTTCGCCACCCGCGCGGCGCTCGAGAAGATGGTCCTCGACATGCCGGGTGTCCCCATCGGCTGACCTCTGGCACTCCCTCGCTTCGAGGGAGGCCTGAAGCTCGGCTAGCCCAGGGCACTTCGCGGACGCCAGAGCGCCGTCAGCGCGCTCTCCAGGAGGGCCTTGAGCAGCAGGAACTTGGAGTGGTCGATGACGGCCTTGTACCGGCCCTTGGCCGCCACCAACTGGATGTCCGCGAGGATGCGCGAGTACATCCGATACATCCGGCGATTGAAGAGCAGGACGTATGGGAACGGAGGTGGCCTCCCATTCACCAGGTGGTGCTGGAGCTTGGTGAGCGCCTCCTTCATGCGGTCCTTGAAGGGCGTTCTCGCACCTCCGTCCGTGAGGGCGACGATGCTCAAGCGGGCGCCGTTGATGTCCATGGCGACCGTGCGACTCAAGTCCATGGCGCCGTGCCCGTGATGTGTCACCTCGAAGGGCGTGGGTCCTCCACCCGTGCCCTCCAAGGGAATCACTTGCGGGAGTCCAAAGATGACGAAGCCCTCGAAATGAGCGTGGAACGCCTCCAGGGGAAGGCGTCCGAACAGCGCGAGGCTGATCTCGACGGAGGACGGCGCGTTGGGTTTGAAGTGCCCGGAGTAGTTGATGCAGACACGGGAGATACGGCCCTCGAAGAAGTGGAGGATGCCCGCGCTGACGACCTCGGGCTCATCGCCACCCACCAGCGTCGGATGGGGGAGGTGATGCTCACGCTCCTCCCGGGAGGCGATGATGAGCCTGAAGTCATCCGTAATGACATACATGACCTCGCCCTCCGGAGGGATGTTGAAGCGCACCGCCCCTTGGCTCAAGGCCTGGAAGAGCTCGAGCGCGGCCGGGTGCTTCTGATAGATGGGCAGCGCCAGCTCGCGGGCCTCGAAGGGATTGCCCGGTCCTCCGTCATCGGCCACGTTGAGGGTGTAGAAGATCTCTGGAATCGCGCGCTGCCCGATGTCCGTCCAGAGGAAGTTGGGGTCAGGGCGGAACCGGGCATGAGGCATGGGCCTGGGGATGAGGGCGTCGGGCTCTGGCGGAGGCCCTCCATCGTTCGGAGGCCCTCCATCGTCGATGGGAATGGGCAGGGACAGGAGGATGTCCCTCAGCCGGAGGACGCGAGGGTCGCGAACCTGGGTGAAGTTCACGAGCACCGCCATGTCTCCGTGACACGTCGGCGTGAAGTTCTGCATTCCCAGCTGGAGCTTGAGGCAGAAGGTACACGTGTAGATGACCATGAGAGCCTCCCCACATGGCGTGCATCAAGACACGCCATGGGTGAAGCCTCTCACCGCGAGGCCCGTGTCTCCAAACCCACGGGCAGGTCTGGATTCGCCAGCACCGCGTCCAGCAACGCCTCCAGCTCCGCGTGCAGGTGCTCCGCCATCTCCGGCTTGAACAGGTCCGTATTGACCTCCAGCACGCCCGCGAAGCCCTCGGGTGTCTCCGTCAGCGCCAGGGTGAGCTCGTAGGTGACGGAGCCTCGGTCGACCGGCACGGGGGTGACAGAGACTCCCGGAATCTCCAGCGGTGCGGTGGGCGCGTTCTGCAGGACGAACATCGCCTGGAACACCGGGGAGCGATTCGCGGGCAGCTCCACCCCCAGCGAGGTCACCACCTGGTCGATGGGGACCTCCTGGTGGGCAAACCCCGCCAGCGTCTCTTCGCGAACCCGCTGGAGCAGCTCTCGGAAGGCGGGGGCGCCGCGCAGGTTGACGCGCAGGCACAACCCGTTGACGAACATGCCGATGAGCGGCTCCGACTCCGGACGGAGTCGGTTCGCGATGGGCGAGCCGATGACCACCTCGTCCTGTCCCGCGCGCCGTGCCAGCATGATGCCGAACACCGAGAGCAACGCCATGAAGGGCGTCACCTGCTCCTGACGGCAGAGCGCATTCAACGCCTGGGTGCGAGCCTGTCCCAGCGCGACCTGCCGTTGGATGCCGTTGAAGGTGCGCGTCGCGGGGCGCGGCCGGTCCGTGGGGATGTCGAGCTGCGTGGGCGCTCCGGCGAGTGACTTCTTCCAGAAGCTGAGCCGCTCCTTGAGCTCCTCACCGGACAGCCACTCGCGCTGCCACGCCGCGTAATCGGGATACTGGATGGCCAGCGGCGCCAGGCCCGCGTCCACCCCCGAGGCGATGGCCGTGTAGAGCCGACCCAGCTCTCGCGAGGTGAGCCCCATGGACCATCCGTCCGCGGTGATGTGGTGCATGCAGAAGAACAGCACGAACTCCTCGTCCTCCAGTCGGAGCAGCGCCCCATGCATCAGGGGCCCCGTCGACAGGTCGAACGGGAGCAGCGCCGACCTCAGCATCTCCCGCGTCGCCTCCTCCTCGCGGTCCTCCCTTCCTCGCAGGTCGACCTCTCGCAGCCGGAAGTCCGCCTTCGGCTGGACGCGCTGCACGGGTACGCCGTCCTCTTCGGAGTAGATGACTCGCAGCGTCTCGTGCCGGGCGATGAGCGCCTGGAAGGCCGACTCGAGGTGCTTCGGGTCCACCCGCCCCTTCAACCGGAACGCGCGGGGGATGTTGTACGCGCTGGACTCAGGGGCTCGCTGGAAGAAGCGCCACAGGCGCTCCTGGGCGAAGGACACGCGCATCGCCCCCTCGCGGGGCACCCGGCGCAACGGCGGCACCGGACGCGCGAGCACCACGGAGGGCTCCGCGCGCGAGATGTGTCGCGCCAGGTCGGCCACCGTCGGGCTCGCGAACAACGTGCGGAGGGAGACCTCGACTCCGAGCTCCGCGCGGACGCGGGACACGACCTGCGTCGCGAGGAGCGAATGTCCGCCGAGGTGGAAGAAGTTGTCGTGGATGCCCACGCGCTCCATCGCCAGCAGCGCGCCCCACATGCGGCACAGGGTCTCTTCGGTGAAGGTCCTCGGCGCCTGGTAGGTGGACGTGTCTGCCTGGGGCTGCTCGGGTGACGGCAGGGCGCGGCGGTCCACCTTGCCGTTGGGCGTCAGCGGCAGTGCGGCCAGGAGCGTGAAGGACGTGGGCACCATGTGCTCCGGCAGCCGCTCCCGCAGCCAGTTGCGCAGCACCGACGGGGTGGGCGCCGGGCCTCTCGCGACGAAGTAGGCCGCGAGCTTCCGGTCCCCGCCCACCTCCACCGCCACCACCGAGCCATCCTCCACGCCCGGATGCAGGCGCAGCGATTCTTCAATCTCGCCCAGCTCCACCCGGAAGCCGCGAATCTTCACCTGGAGGTCCACGCGGCCCAGGTACTCGATGCGGCCGTTGGGCAGGTAGCGGCCCAGGTCTCCCGTCTTGTAGAGGCGGGCGCCGGGCTTCGTGCTGAACGGGTCCGGCACGTACGTCCGCGCGGTGAGCTCCGGTCGGTTGAAGTAGCCGCGTCCCAGCCGCTCACCCGCGACGTAGAGCTCTCCGGGGACGCCGATGGGCACGGGCCTCGAGTGCTTGTCCAGCAGGTACACGGGGCCGTTGGTGATGGGCCGCCCGATGGGCACGGGCTGGCCGAGCGACGGAGGCGCGTCGATGGCGTGCGAGGTGGAGAAGACCGTGCACTCCGTGGGGCCGTAGCCGTTGAGCAGTCGTCGCGGTGGGCCGTGCCGGAGCACCTCGCGCAGCGCGAGCGGGTCGGCCGCCTCGCCTCCGAAGACGAGGGTGTGCACGTAGCGGAAGGCGTCCGGCACCTGACGCGCCAGCAGGTGGAGCACGGCGGTGGTGACGAACATGATGCTGACGGCCTCGCCCTGGATCTGCGCGGCCAGCTCCTGCGGCTCGCGCGCCGGGTCCGCTGTGATGCCGACGAGGCGTGCGCCGTTCAGCAGCGCTCCCCAGATTTCGAACGTGCTCGGGTCGAAGGAGGCGTTGGATGCCTGGGCGACCCGGTCTGTCGGAGTGAAGCGGACGAAGTTGGTGTGGAAGAGCAGGGCGGCGATGCCGCGATGGACGATGGCGCTGCCCTTGGGGCGGCCCGTGGAGCCGGACGTGTAGATGACGTAGGCGAGGTTGTCGGGGCGCGCGGTGGAGGCGAGCGGAAGGTCGGAGTGCCGCGCGATGGCGTCCTGGTCCGTGTCGACGCGGACGACGGGGCCCGGGAACGGCGGCAACTGCTGGAGCTTCGCGGCGTGGACCAGCAGGAGGCTGACGCGCGCGTCCTCGAGCATGAAGGCGAGGCGCTCGGAGGGATAGGCCGCCTCCAGCGGGAGATAGGCTCCGCCTGCCTTGAGGATGCCGAGCATGCTGACGATGAGGTCCACGGAGCGCTCGACGCACAGGCCCACGAGGACCTCGGGGCCCACGCCCAGCGACTTCAGGTGATGGGCGAGCCGGTTGGAGCGGGCGTCGAGCTCCCGGTAGGTGATGCTGCTGGCGCCGTAGGAGACGGCGATGGCGTCCGGCGTCCGCTCGGCCTGGCGGGAGAACAGCTCGTGGACGCAGGCGTCGCGTGGGTAGTCGGTGGTGGCGCTGTTCCACTCGCGCAGCAGCACGTTGCGCTCGGTGGGCGTGAGCAGCGGGAGCGCGGAGAGCCGCTGGAACGGGTCGGCGGCCACGGCCTCGAGCAGCACCTGGAGGTGTCCGGCCATGCGCTCGATGCGCGCGTCCTCGAAGAGGTGGTTGTCGTACTCGAAGGTGGCGCGGAGTCCCTCGGGTGTCCTCGCCATGTAGAGGAGGAGGTCGCCCTTCGCGGTTCCGGTGTTCACCTCCCAGGCCTCCGGCGAGGGGGCGAGCTGGAGCGCGGCGGATGGAGCCGCCTCCAGCGTGGGTGAGCGCTGGAGGACGAACATCACCTGGATGAACTGCGCATGGCTCAGCGTGCGCTCGGGCTGGAGCGCTTCGACCAGCTTCTCGAAGGGCATTTCCTGGTGAGCGAAGGCCCCCAGCGTGACCTCGCGCACGCGGGTGAGGAGGTCGACGAAGCGAGGGTCTCCCGACAAGTCATTGCGCAGGACCAGCGTGTTGACGAAGAAGCCGATGAGCCCCTCCACCTCCGGGCGGATGCGTCCGGAGATGGGCGAGCCGACCACGACGTCGTCCTGTCCGGTGTAGCGATGGAGGACGGCGCAGAAGCCCGCGAGGAGCGTCATGAAGAGTGTCGTGCGCTCGCGGCGGCAGAGCGCTTCGATGGCCAGCGCGGTCTCCTCGGGGATGTGGAAGGTGCGGCGAGTGCCCTTGAAGGTCTGGACCTGCTGCCGTGGGCGGTCGGCGGGGAGCGCGAGGAGCGTGGGGGCTCCGGCGAGCCGCTTGCGCCAGTAGGGAAGGAGCCGCTCCTGGGTCTGCACCGGGAGCCACTGGCGCTGCCAGACGGCGAAGTCCGCGTAGCGCAGCGGGAGCGGGGGCAGGGAGGACGGCTGTCCCGCGGCGAAGTCGGAGTAGAGCGTCCGGAGCTCTCGCATGAGGACGCCGAGGGACCAGCCATCGGACACGATGTGGTGGACCACGAGGAGGAGTCGGTGGTCCTTCGCGCCGACCTTCAGCAGCGTGCCTTGGATGATGGGGCCCGTGCGCACGTCGATGGGGTGGCTCGCGTGCTCGGTGGCGATGCGCGCCGCCTCCTCGTCGCGGGTGTCCGCGGGGAGGCGGCTCAGGTCGACCACCGTCAGGGGGAAGGCGCGCGGCGGCGCGATGCGCGCGACGGGGCCCGAGTCCGTGGGGACGAACGTGGTCCGGAGCGACTCGTGACGCAGGAGCACCTCGTCGAGCGCGCGCTGGAGCACGCCGACATCGAGCGGCGAGGTGATGCGGTAGAAGACGGGGATGTTGTAGGTGGCCGTCCCCGGGTAGAGCAGCTCCATGAACCAGAGGCGCTCTTGGGCGAACGAGAGCGGGACGCTGCTTCCCTGCGTGCAGGGGCGGAGGGGGAGGTCCTGGCTCGCTGTCTCCTCGCCGCGCGCGGACTCGATGGCGGCCGCCAGCTCCGCGATGGTGGGCGCGTCGAAGATGGTGGGGAGGGGGAAGCGCAGGTGGAAGAGCTCGTTGAGCCGGGAGACGAGCTGCGTGGCGATGAGGGAGTGGCCGCCGAGCTGGAAGAAGTCGTCGTGGATGCCCACGCGCTCGACCTCCAGCAGCACGCTCCAGAGCTCGCACAGGAGCTCCTCCGTCCGGTTGCGCGGGGGCTGGAAGCTGGATGTCGGGGATGAGAGCGTCATCGGGAGGTCCTTCGAGGTGGAGAAGAGGGGCTCACTTGTGCAGCGCGGCGGTGGTGATGTCGGCGGAGACGACCTGGATGCGCCGGGGGCGTTCGGCGAGTCGCAGGAGTCGGGAGAGCGCCTCGGAGACGTGCTCCGGCGGGCGGCTCTCATCCGCCACGGTGAGGATCATTTCGTAGTCGTCGCCCTCCGCGCCTCGGACGACCTGGGTGCGCGCGGTGAGGACACCGGGGAGCGTGGTGGCCAGCCGACGCACGGAGGCCATGCAGATCTTCTCGCTGCCTCGGACGAGGAAGTCGGAGAGCCGTCCCTGGAAGTACAGGTAGCCCTCCGCGTCGATGTCGAAGATGTCGCCGGTGGCCAGCAAGCGCGGGCCTCGCCAGGCGTGGAGCTTCTCGCCTTCGACGATGCCGATGCGCCGCTTCATCAGCGTGTCCGAGGACACCAGCAGCTCCTTCTGTCCTCCGGGCGCGCGGGGCACGAGCGAGACTTGAGTCCCGGGGAGAGGAAGGCCCACGGAGGCGTGGCGATGGGTGGGCTCGGCGTGGGCCGCGAGCGTCGCGACGCGGGGGCCGGCTTCGGACAGGCCATAGGTGAGGAACAGCTCTCCACGCGGGCGCAGGCGGAGGAGCTGCTCGACGTGCTCGGGTGAGAGGACATCCCCGCCGACGCCGAGGGAGCGCGTGGTCTCCGGGAAGGGTCCGCCGTACTGGAGGAGGGCGCGCACGAGGAGGGGCGTCAGCGCGGACACGGTGACGCCTTGTTCGGCGAGGAGGCGGAGATAGGCGGCGGGTTGGAAGGGGGGCCCGCTGATGACCAGGTCCGCGCCTCGCAGCAGGGAGGCGAAGGCTTGGGCCACCATGGAGTACGAGTAGTAGAGCGGCAGGTTGACCAGCACGCTGTCGCCCGCGCGAAGGCCCACGGCGTCCGCATGGCGGTTCGCGTTCCGGAAGAGGGCCTCGAGGTCGAACACGCAGCCGCTGGCGAAGCCGGAGGTGCCCGAGGTGAGCAGCACCATCTCGCCGGGTTGTGCGCCTGGCGGTTGTGTCTCCGGGAACAGGGCGACTTCGGCTTGGCCCAGCGTGAAGCGCTCCACGTCCTTGCTCTGAGGGACAGGGCGGCGCATGGCGACGAGCGCGCGGGCGGGCAGGGCTTCGACGAGGGCTTGTTGCCGCAAGGTGGGCGCGGAGGGAGAGACGAGCGCGGGGACTCCTCGCGCGGCGAGGATGGCGAAGACCTGGGCGAGCAGCTCCGCTCCGTTCGGCAGGGCGAGCAGGACGACATCGCCTGCTCGCAGTCCGTGGGCCTTCCACGATGACGCGAGCTGCTCCACCGAGTGCTTCTGTGGGGCATCGGATTCCGTGGTGAGGTCCCGGACGCGGTCCAGGAAGGATTGGACGGACGGCAGGGGGATGCCCGCGAGGTCCTGGGTGGTTTCAGGCATGGGAGCTCCGCTCAGGGAGGAGGGTCTTCACCAGCAGCGCCGCATCCACCGCGGGACCTTCGCCCCGCGACAGGACGGCGCACGCGGCACGCGGGTCGCCACCAGGGACAGCGGCGGCTGTCGCGATGAGCACGTAGTCGACGACACCGCGCGCGAGCCACGCGGTGCTGAGCGTGAGCGCGATGCTGGCGCCTTCGGACACAGGCATGGTCAGCGTGAGCGTGGGGCCGCGCAGACCGTGGACGATGCAGGCGAGGCCCGTGGGGGCGCTGGGGGTGGCGGCGGGAAAGCGAATGGCGGAGGCGAAGCCGCGCAGGGCATCCGTCGCGGCTCGGGACATGGCCTCGGGTGGGGCCTCCGGGCCGACCTGGATGAGTGCGCACCGGGCCACGGCCGCGCGGAAGTCCTCGCCCAAGGGCTCGATGGCCTCGCCGATCGCGAGCGTGAGTGCCCACGCCATCGGGTCCGCGTAGCGCACGGTGGTCTTCACCCGCGCCGCATGCGGATTGGGTGCGCCGCCGTGCGACCGCGCACTGCCACGGAGGATGAGCGGAAGCGTCTTCATCGCGGGACCTCGAATCCGAATGCGGTGTCCGCCCGCGTCGCGTGAGGACTGGGCACGCCGCTGTGCGAGCGCGCACTTCCACGGAGGATGAGAGGGAGCGTCTTCATCGCGGGACCTCGAAGACGAGTGCCGTATCGAACCCTCCGAACCCGAGCGTGAGGCTCAGGCCCAGCCGCTCGTCATGTCGCACGGGCCGACCCACGGGGAGCGAACAAGGGAAGTCCTGCTCGGGTTGCTCCAGCCCGACGACGGGCGGCACCACGCCTTCGCGCAGTGCGAGGATGAGGGCAATCGCCTCCATCGCTCCCGTGGCCCCCAACGTGTGCCCGAAGGCCCCCTTCGTCGCGAAGACCCGGGGGCGCACGCCAGGCCCGAACGTGGCTCGAAAGGCCTCCGCCTCCGCGCGGTCATTGGCGGGCGTGGCCGAGCCATGTGCATTGATGACCCCGATGTCCCCAGGCACGAGCCCCGCGTCGGAGAGCGCCCGCTCCATCGCCAGCCGCGCACCCAACGCGGCCGGGTCCGGAGACGTCATGCTCGCCGCGTCGTTGGCCGAGCCCGCTCCCCGGAAGAGCGCGAGCCTCGGCGCGGCCCGAGCCCTCGCATGCGCCATCGACTCCAACACGAGGACCCCCGCGCCCTCACCCAACAACATCCCGTCATGCCGTACATCGAAGGCACGCGGCCGGGTGGGGGACATCGTGGAGAGCGCCGAGTGCGCCAGGCGTTTGCTCGGCGTGAGCACATCCACGCCAGCACAGACACACACCTCCGCCGCGCCGGAGCGGATGAGCTCCGCGCCCACCAGGATGGCGTCGGAGCCGGAGGAACACGCGGTGGAGAGACTGACGGGTGCCGCGCGCGCGCCCACCTCACGCGCCACCTCGTCCGCCCACGCGTGGAGCGGCGCCTCCCGCTCCTGTTCGTCATCGAGCCATGCGCCCAGGCTCGTGCCCAACACCAGGCGCGTGGTGTCTCCCTCCGCGCTCAGCCCTGCCTCCGCCAACGCACGGTGAATCGTCTCCACCGCCAGCCGCCGCAGCCGCCGCGCGGGGCTGTCCTCCCGCGCGGGGATGGCCGCGGCAAGCAGGTTGCGCAGCCGATACACGGACTCCACCTCGACGAAGCCGTGCTCTCCCGCGAGCAGGCGCCGCCACACGTCGTCGAGTCCGTGACCCAGGGCCGTGCTCCACGCGGCCCCCGTCACCGCGACGGGCGCTACCATAGCGGCGAGCCCAGCTCCGAGACCTTGGCGCGGATGAGGCTTGCGCGGAACGCCGCCACGCGACGATTCCCCACCATCGCCTTGCCCGTGTAGATGAAGAGCCCTCCCGCGAGCCTGCTCACCTGGAGCCGCAGCAACACCTGGTCCCCCGGCACGACGACCTGGAGGAACCGGCTCTCCACCGAGCCCACCAGCGTCAGCTCATCCTCGGCCAGCATCGAGGTGCTCATCTGGTAGAGGATGATTCCCGCCTGGGCGAAGGCCTGGATGAGGTGGCTGCCGGGGTAGATGGCGCGCTCGGGGAAGTGTCCCGCGATGCAGTCCAGGTTCCCCGAGATGGAGAGGAGGGCCTCCAGGAACTTCCCCGGCTCGTGGTCGACGATGCGGTCCAGCAGAATCATCGGGTGCCGGTGGCGCAGCCACTGGCGCAGCGCCGTGAAGCCCAGGGGCTTGGGCTCTCGCTCCGGCTTGTTCAGGGCGAGGGGGGCCGCGCGAGGGCGGTGCTGAGTGTCTGTGGAATGCATGAGGGTTCTCCGCTCTCTCGGTTGACGACAGCCATGTCCAGACTTCCAGAGGCGAGCAGCACCGGCTCCGGCGCGGTGCCCTCGCGATAGATTGCGACACCCAACTTGAGGCTCGCGGGGCCCACGTGCTCCAGGCGCGCTTCCAGGCGCAGCCAGTCCTGGAAGCGCGCGGCATCGCGGTAGCGGATGCGCAGCTCCCGCACCCGCAGGTCCAACCCCTGTCCTTCGAGCAGCGCGAGCCCCGAGCCCCGCCGGTCGAGCTCCTCCAGCGCCGCGGTCTCCAACAGCGAGGCGTAGCGCGAGAAGTGGACGACGCCCGACGCATCGGTGTCGACGTGCTCCACGCGGTGACGCCGGGGGGGCGTGACGAGGGTGGCCATCATCGCCCCGCCTCCACGAACCTCCGGGTCCCTTCTCGGATGCGCTCGACGATGCGCCGCAGGTCGTCCTCCCCCGCGATGAGCGGCGGTGCGATGCGCATGGCGGGGAACATGTAGCGCAGGCCATGGGTGCGCCGGCCCGCGCCCGCCATGAACTCCACGAAGACACCCGCCTCGAGCAGCCGGCGACGAAGCGCGGTGAGCCCCACGGACGCGCGCTCGGTCAGCTCGATGCCGTTCATGTAGCCCAGGCCGCGGACCTCCTGGAACAGCTCCGGGAACACCTCCACCACGTCCTTGCGCAGCCGCTCCCGCAGCTCCGCGCCCAAGGGCCCGGCGCGCTCGATGAGGCGCTCCTCCGCGAGATACCGGAGACCGGAGCGCATCAGGGAGCAGGTGAGCGGACGCAGGTCCGACGTGGACACCGCGCCGCTGGAGCGCACGGACAGCTCGCGCCGCGCGATGACCATCGACGTGGAGACCGCGCCCATGCCCAGGCTCTTTCCGATGACGGTGACGTCGGTGGGGATGGCCCCCTCCTCATCCGTCATGGCGAAGAAGCGCCCCGTCTTCGCGAACGTGAGCACCTCGTCCGCGATGAGCAGCACGTCGTGCTCGCGACACAGCCCCGCCAGCCGCCGCAGGTAGCCCGGTGGAGGGACGAGGATGCCCGCGTCGCCCTGGATGGGCTCGACGATGACCGCGGACAGCTTCGAGCCCTGCTCGGCGAAGAAGCGCTCCAGGAGCTCCGGCTCGCCGAAGGGGAGGAACGCCACGTCCAGGTGGTACGGCGGCTCGGTGGAGAGCGGAGGCAGCCCCAGGCGGTAGTGACGGCGGTTGAGCAGCGGCACCAGTCCGCCCGTCCAGCCGTGCCACGCGCCCTCGAACGCGAGGACGGTGCGACGCGCCTCGCGGCCCGCCTTCACCGACAGCCGTCGCCGGTCGAAGCCGGACTCCAGCGCCAACCGCAGCGCCAGCTCCAGTCCCTCGGAGCCGGAGTTGCGACCGCTCGCGTGGTAGGCGGTGCCCGGGAAGCGGTCCGCCCAGCGCCCCCCGGGGCCGAACAGCTCCTCCAGCAGGAGGGTCCGCTCCAGCGAGCCCAGCTCATCGGTGACGTAGCCCCGCTCCAGCCCATCGCGGAACGCGGGCTGGAGGCAGGGGTGGGCCGCGCCCAGGCACGCGCTGGCGTAGCCGCCGCTGGCGTCCATCACCTCCAGCACCTGGCCCGCGTCGTCACCGTCCAGCGGGACCATGTGCTGGACCAGCCCCTTGGCCTGCACGCAGGCGAAGGGCAGACGCCCGCCGCCGTAGTGGTCCATCTGGAGGGCCTGCCCCGCGCGCAGCCGGTCGAGATCCCCGGGCTCCAGCCTCCCTCCAGGCGCGGGGGGCCTCACCACGCGCCTCCTTGCGCGGACGTCTTCAGACCCGAGATGAGCGAGACGAGCTGGCTCACCGTCCGGAAGTTCTCGGTGTTGAAGTCCTCGTCGGAGATGCGGACCTTGAACTGGTCCTCGCACAGGACGCGCAGCTCCAGGAACCCCACCGAGTCCAGGCCGATGACGGACTGCAGGCCGTCATCCACGCCAATCTGCTCGGGCGGCAGCTCGACGAACAGGTTGTTGATGAGAATCTTCTTGATGCTCTCCGTCAGCTCTTCATGCATGGCGAGTGTTCCCTTCCAAAGTGAGCACGAGCTTTCCGATGTTGCGGTTGGCTTCCATCTCCGCGAGCGCCGACTGCACGTCTTCCAGCGGGTAGCGGGCGTGGATGACGGGGCGCAGCTCGCCTCGGGCGAGCACCTCCATCCACCGCTGGCGAAAGCGCGCGTTCACCTCGCGCTTCTCGCGCAAGGGCCGCAGCCGCAGGGAGGACCCCTTGAGCTGGAGGCGTCGCTGGACGACCCGCAGCAGGTCCACCTGCGCCGTCATGCCGTCCAGCAGCCCGACGAGCACGAGAATCCCCTCGTGTCCCAGCACGGCCAGGTTGCGCTCCAGGTACGCGCCGCCGATGAAGTCCATCACCAGCGGCACACCCTCGCCGCGCGTCAGGCGGAGGACCTCGCGGACGAAGTCCTGCTCCCGGTGGTTGAAGACCTCGTCCGCGCCCAGCGCGCGCAGCGCCTCCACCTTCGCCGCCGTGCCCACCGTGCAGTACGTCGTCGCGCCGACGTGCCGCGCCATCTGGACCATGGTGGTGCCGATGCTGCTGGCGGCCGCGTGGATGAGCACCGCCTGCCCGCGCTGGAGCTGCCCCAGCGCGAAGAGTGTCTCGTTCGCGGTGAGGCAGGACTCCGACGCTGCCGCCGCTTCCGCGAAGTCGAAGCAGGACGGGATGGGCAGCGCCATGCCCTGGTCCAGCAGGCAGTACTCGGCGAGCCCGCCCCCTTCGACGACGCCGAAGACGGCCTGTCCTCGGGTGAAGCCCTTCACGTCCTCGCCC
Source organism: Myxococcus stipitatus DSM 14675 (assembly GCF_000331735.1). Classification (GTDB taxonomy): domain Bacteria; phylum Myxococcota; class Myxococcia; order Myxococcales; family Myxococcaceae; genus Myxococcus; species Myxococcus stipitatus. The sequence goes on from NC_020126.1 coordinate 3,159,451, forward strand.
CAGGCCTCGACGGTGCCGGCAATCTCGACGCCTGGGATGGACGACTGTCCTTCGGGCACGTGGTACTCGCCCTGCCGCTGGAGCAGGTCCGCGCGGTTGAGCGCGGTGGCATGCACCTTCACGAGCAGCGCCTCGCGCGGGGGCACGGGCCTGGGGACTTCGCGCAGCTTCACCACCTCCGGTCCCCCGGAGCCTTCGAAGAGCACGGCGCGCATGGCGTCAGTACCTGGCCCTTTCCTCGACGGCCCGCTCGCGGGTGGGCACGAGGAAGCTGCGCTCGAAGGAGAGGAAGGCCTCGCCCTTGGACGTGAGGCCCACCGTCTCGCAGGTGATGATTCCCTCGCCGGCCCGGCCGGTGGACAGCCGCTTCCCCAGGATGCGGCTCTCCGCGTAGAGCGTGTCGCCCGCGAAGATGGGGTGGGTGAGGCGAATCTTGTCCCAGCCGAGGTTGGCGGTGGCCCGGCCGCTGGTGCTGCGCACGCTCATCCCGCAGACGATGCTGAAGGTCACCAGGCTGGAGATGAGCGGCCGGCCCCACGCTGTCTGCTCGCAGTACGCGGCATCCAGGTGCAGCGGGGACGGGTTCATCGCCAGCGTGTTCATCAGGACGTTGTCCGCCTCCGTCACCGTCCTGCCGGGGCGGTGCTCGAAGACGTCCCCCACCGTGAAGTCCTCGTAGTGGAAGCCCAGGACCTCGCGGTAGCGCTGCGGGCCCAGCCGTTTGTAGCCGGTGATTCCGGTGCCCTCCATGGTGTGTCTCCTCGTGGCCTGAAGGTGGGCGCCGCTCAGAAGCGCGAGAGGATGGCCTGGACGTCGTCGCAGAAGGTCCGCACCTGCGCCTCGGTCATGTCCGCGCGCATCATCACGCGCACGCCCGCTTCGCCTCGGGCGACGACGGGGAAGAACACCGCCGAGCAGTAGTAGCCCCGCTGGTACAGCTCCGCGGACAGGCGGATGGCGCGGTCCTCCTCGCCCACCTGGATGAGGCGGATGGGCATCCCGTTGCCCGCGTGCGGCGAGGGGAAGCGGCTGTCGAAGAGCTGGATGTTGCGCTGCAGCTGGTCCTGGAGCTGGCGCAGCTCCGGCGTGTGGTGCAGCGCGATGCTCGCGAGCGAGGCGCCCAGCGAGGGCGTCTGGAGGTTCTGCGACCAGGCCAGCGGCCCCGCGTTCCGGTAGAGGAAGTCGAAGATCTTCTCGCTGCCCAGCATGGCGATGCCGCCCGAGCTGCCGAAGGCCTTGGCCAGCGACGCGACAATCATCGTCAGCGGGTTCATCTTCAGCCGCGAGCGGACGTAGCCCTCGCCGCGCTCACCGGCAATCGAGAGCGAGTGCGAGTCGTCGATGTAGAGGAAGAGCCCGTAGCGCTCCTGGAGCTGCAACAGACCCTCGAGCGCCAGCAGGCCGCCCATGGAGTAGGCGCCGTCCGCCACGTAGGCCACGCGGGGGTACTTCTTGCAGACGTCCTCCAGGTAGTTGAGGTCGTTGTGGGGACTGGTGAGGACCAGGCTCTCGTCGCCGCAGATGGGCTTGATGTAGGCCATCGAGAAGTGACAGTAGCGGTCGAACACCATCACCCGAGGCTTGCCGTCCTCGGTGACGTGGCCGGAGGCGAGCAGCGGGAGGATGCCCGCGGTCAGCGCGCTGCAGGTGGCCCCGGGCAGGGTGGGGCAGCCGTACAGCTCCCGGAAGCCCTCCTCCATGCGCGCCATGTGCTCCAGGCGGATGCGCAGCGTGGACATGGCCAGGCTGTTGGTGCCGGCCTCGCGGAGCGCGTCGATGGAGCCTTGCAGGATGCGCGGGTGGTGGTTGAGGCCCAGGTACGAGCACGAGCAGAGCGTCATGAACGCGTGGCCCGTCTTCGTGTCGACGAGCCGGTTGTTCGACTCGAAGCCCACCCGCAGGCCGATGAGCCCGTGGTCCTTGGCCGTCTGCCAGCCTTTGTCTCCCACGGCGATGAGCTTCTCGTTGTTGCGGTAGCGCCTGGGACCCAAGACGCTCTGCTCGTTGGTCGTTTCCATGTGGACTCCTCCTGGGGCACTGGGGGAAGGGGGGCGGCGTCGGGCTCAGCCCCCTTGGGAGCCGAACTCCTCGAGCGTGCGCTTCGCCGCCTCGACGAACGGGGCACCCATCATGGTCCCCTCCACCACGCAGATGTTGAAGTCGCGCGCCTGGCTTTCCTTCACGATCTTCCGTGCCTTGCTCAACGTGTGTTCATCCGGAGAGAAGGCTTGATGGATGATGTCCACCTGGCGGGGATGCACCGCGGCCTTGCCGCTGAAACCCATGCTCCGAGCCAGACGACACTCGAGCCGCAAGGCTTCCTCGTCCGCCATGTTGAACAGCGGTGAGTCAACGACTTGCACATGGGCGGCGCGCGCGGCGGTGACGAGCCGGGCGCGGGCGTATTGCAATGGCTCCCATGACAGCGTCGCGCCGATGCTGAAGGAATAGTCCGCCGAGCCGAACACGAGCGCCTTGAGCCGAGGTGTCGCGCTGGCGATGGCGTGCACGTTCTCCACGCCGCGAGGCGTCTCCACCAGGGCGAGCAGGTCGACCTGGGAGCAGCTGGGCCCGAGCACCTGTTCGACGATCTCCAGGTCCCGGGGAGACTCCACCTTGGGAATGAGCACGGCGTCGGGTTTGACGGCGTATTCCCGCAGGGCGAGCAGGTCCCTGAAGCCCTCGGGCCGGGTGACGCTGTTGACGCGGATGGCGCGACGGCTGGGGCCTCGCGGGGCGGTGAAGAAGGCCTCCGCCTGCTGCCGGGCCGCGTCCTTGTGCTGGGCCGCCACGGAGTCCTCCAGGTCCACCAGGGCGATGTCCGCACCGGATTGCTGGCCTCGGGCGAAGCGATCCACGGCGAGAGCTGGCGTGAACAAGATGCAGCGGCAATACCGTGTGAACATCATGGTCGCCTCCGAGGGAAAGCCTGTCAGGCGCGCACCCGTGGCGTCCGAACCGGAGGGGCTCGGCGACTCGCTCGAGGTGCGGTGAAACAGTGTTTGTCTGGGTACTCTCGTGGCTCCGCGATGTCAAGAATGGCTACAAGCAATTGCTCCGCGAGCCGGGAGCTATGGGGTGATATGTCTTTCAATGGGGCGAAGCGTGGCTCTACGTTTTGATATGTGTTTGTGACTCGGAATGGCTGGCGCGTCGCGTCGTCACGGAGGTGAGCCGAAAGTTCCAGGCGTCGGAATAGGACGCCGCGTGTGTGAGTTGAGCGCCGCCGAGTGGTCCTGCCCGCAGCAATTTCCGTCGACGCGGGATTGCTCCAACGGGGTCAACTCGGGCGGTTTGGGGGACCGTGGCTCGGACGCGGCGCGCCAGGGGCGGTGACGATGTGGCTCTTCAACTCATGGGATGACGGCGAATGAGATATCTTCTGCTCCTGCTACCTCTGCTTGCGGCATGTGCCTCCGTCCCCAAGGGGGAGGCGCCCCAGGCCGCCGCGCCGGTCTCCGATGTGGACCGGATTGTCCGAGACCTCTGTGGCAAGCAGGTGGCGCTGCTGGGCGAGGAGGCCCACCACGGCAGCGGGAGGACGGTCACCTTCAAGGTCGAGCTGGTGCGCAGGCTCGTGGAGGAGTGCCAGTTCGACGCCTTCTTCATCGAGGCGGGCACCTACGACTTCGTGAACATCGCGGAGCGCTTGAAGGCGGGCGAGCCCGTGGGCGAGGCGATGGTGGCGACGGCCATCGGCGGGCTGTGGGCCCATCAGGAGATGGCGCCCCTGGTTCCCTTCCTCACGCAGCGGCTCAACGCGGGGACGCTGGTCGCGGGCGGCCTGGATGACCAGCTCAACCGGGACACGTATGCCCATCGCCAGATGACCTCCGAGCTCCTCCCGCTGCTGGAGGGCGCGCGGCGGGAGGCGTGTGGCGAGGAGCTCGAGCGGTACATGGGCTGGCGATACGACGACGCCCATCCCTATACGGTCGACACGGTGGGGCGCGTTCGCGGTTGCTTCCGTGAGATGGCGTCCGCGCTCTCACGGCCGCGGGCGGCGGGGGGGCCCAGGACGCAGGGCTATCTCCAGATGGTCCACAGCCTGGACCGGTTCTTCGAGCGTCAAGCCGCGGGCTTCTCCCAAGCCTCCGAGAAGGGGCGCGGCGGGCGTGACTGGACTGCCTACAACGGGCGCGCCCGCTCCATGTTCACGAACCTGGAGTGGCACCTGGCCCAGTCTCCTCGGCCCCGGAAGGCGATTGTCTGGCTCGCCACCATCCATGCCGCGAAGGACTTCCGCGCGTTGGACGGAGACCTGCGAGAGGCCGTCCCCTTCGGGTCCTTCGTTCAAGCCCGGTTCGGGGCGGACGCCTTCGTGCTGGGCTTCTCCGCCCACGCGGGAAGCTACGCCCCCGTCAGCAACAAGCGCACGCAGGTCCTGGAGCCCGCACGGGCGGACTCGCTCGAGGGCTGGGCGTTCTCGGGCCAGGCCACGGAGACGCGGTATCTGGACGCGAGCCAGTTGCGCGACCTGGGCCCCAGGGCCGCCCGTCCCATCAGCTACGCGTGGATGACGGGGCCCTGGGCGACGGTCATGGATGGGCTGCTCGTCTTCCGGGAGGAGTCGCCGCCGAACGCGCTCGTCCGCTGACAGCCCGGACTTCGGGCGGGCACGCCTTCCGCGCGTGCCCGCCTCGTGGCTTGTCGTGGACTACGGGGCCCAGACCGGCCCGTTCCCCGTGACGGTCATCGCCTGCACGCTCGTGCGCAGCGGCGACGGGGTGGCCATGCCGGTGGCGGCATAGCCGAAGGTGCCGCCGGTGCTCTGGATGCCCTTCTCGAAGCTGACCACGGCGGTGCCTCGGGTGGGATGTGTCATCGTCACCGTGTACGTGGTCGACGTCTCGTTCAGCGTGAGCTGGAGGTTCGCGCCGCTCGCGTCCTTCGCCTGCACCACGTTCAGGAAGTGGCTCACCACCTGGCCGTTGGTTTCGACTTCACCCCGGAACTGGCCGACGGGGTACGTGTACGTGCCATTGGGGCGCAGGGGGCCGCGCTCGTCGATGACGCGCCGGGTGGGGGCCGCCGGCACCAGCGTGCTGACGCGCACCTCCTGGGTGCCGCTGGTCGCCGACCACGTGTTGCCGGTGAGCACGGGGTTGCTCGGGAAGTGGATGATGAAGGTCTTGTCGACCGAGGCGTTGGCATTCGAGCTCTCCACGCGGTCGAACACCACCAGCGTTTCGAGCGGACGCACGAACAGCGTCTCGCGAATCACGCGGCCCGAGTGCGGGTTGCCCACCTCCGCCTCGCGGTGCGCCCACTCGTCGTTCAAGTCGTAGACGCCCGTCAGGTCCACCGCGGCGTAGTTGATGACCGGCGTCGACTCGAGCCGCAGCATCTGGGGCGCGTGGTGGTAGTAGCCCACCGTGCCCCGGCCCTCGAACAGCAGGGTGTTGTGCGCCACGGGGGCCTCGGTGTCGACCGCCCCTTCGCCCGCGGGGCCGACAATCGTGTTCGCGTAGCCGACGGTCTCCCGCACCAGGAACTCGCCCGCGCGCCACACCTGGAAGTTGCCGGAGTCGCGGTGCGTGTGGCCCGCGTTGGCCGTCACGCCGAACTGGAGGTTGAGCACCGTGGCGTCGGCGGCCCACGCCGTCTTCGCGTAGACCATGCCCAGACCCGAGGCGTGGTAGTCGAGCGGCAGCTCACCGAGGCTGCGCGCGGGCACCGACGCCAGCGTGTCGCTGTAGACGTAGCGGATGTGACGCTCGTCGATGGGGTGCCCGGTGAGCTCCAGGAAGCGCTTGGCGTAGCCGGCGATGGGCTGCGTCGACCACTCCTCGATGAGCGGCGCGAAGTAGCTGCCCAGCAGCGTCTGCGCGGTGTTGCCCGGGGGATAGCGGGTCAGCCAGCGCTCGTCGTCGTTGTAGGGGAACGTCTCATACATCTGGAAGGTCCCCACGCGGGTGGGGCCCGGCGTCGTCGAGTAGATGGACCAGAAGACGGTCTCCATGAAGTGGCTCGTCTGGTTCCACATGTCATGGCCATACAGGCCGAGCGTGGTGAACGGGGCGGTCAGGTAGCCGAACGTCCGGCGGCCGTACGTGGAGCCCTCGTGGGGCGCCCCGCCCTTGCCCTCGGTCTGGAGGTAGGGCTTCAGCGAGAACTGCCAGCGCGACTTCATCGCGTACTGGAGCAGGGTGTCGGCGTACGGCTGGTTCTCATGCCACGTGGCGATGGCCCAGAGAATCGAGTTGCGGAAGTAACCCGTGTAGTAGTTGTTGCCCTCCATGCCGATGCCGCCCCACGCCTTGTCGTTGAGCTTGCTGATGGCGGTGTTCCAGCGGTCCTGGAGGGTCGTGAGCTCCGCGGGCAGCAGGTGGGCGAAGCACCAGTCGTAGGTGAGGATGGCGGCCTCTCCGTACCAGCGGGCCGGGTCGCTGGCGGCGGAGGTGTCCAGGACGGTGACCTGGGTGTTCACCGCCCAGGTGATGGCGGCGCGGCACGAGGCCGCCGAGCCCGTGATGAGCGAGTGCATGGCCGCGTCGATGGCCTGGTCGGGGCCCTGCACGTTCGTCGCCGGCGTGTAGGGGTTCTGCGCGAAGTGCGCCTGGGCTCGGGCCAGCCGGTTCCCGGTGAACCAGATGCGCGGGTGGGTGGTGGGGATGTTGAGGACCACGGGCGCCCCGTTGGCGATGGTGACGGTGATGGGGGCGGAGGTGGTGTGGTTGCCGGCGCGGTCCCGGGCGACCGCCGTCACGGGGAAGGTGCCGTCGCTCAAGATGGTGGTGGAGACGGTGACCCAGTACGGATAGCTCACGTCCTCGGCGCCCACGTTCTGGCCATTCACCCGGAGCTGCACGCCCGCGAGGCTCATGTTGTCGGAGGCGCTCATCTTGAACGTGACGGTGCCGCCCATCGTCAGGCCGCTCGCGGGGGAGACAATCTGGACCTCGGGCGGGACGTTGTCCGGGGGCGGTGCGCTCACGTTGATGGCCACCGGCGCGGACGTGGTGACGTTGCCGACGGCGTCGCGCGCCACGGCGGTCAGCTGGCGGATGCCGTAGGGCAGGAGGTTCTCGGTGTCGAGCAGCACCGTCCAGGGCGCCGCCTCATCGGCCGCGCCGACCGGGACGCCGTCGAGCTCGACGTGGACCCGGGTGACGCCCACGTCGTCGGTCGCGTTCATGCGCACGGAGAACAGGCCGCTCACCGTCGCGCTCGCCGTGGGGTCGATGATGGACACCTGCGGAGGCGCGGTGTCGATGATGGGGTTGTTGACGGTGATGCGCACGCCGGCGGAGGTCGTGAGGTTGCCCGCGGCGTCGCGCGCGTGGGCGGTCAGCACATGGTCGCCATTGCGCAGCTGCGTGGTGTCGAGCTGCGCCGAGGACAGGTTCCGGCCATCGACGCGAAGCTGCGTGCTCGTGACGCCGACGTTGTCGCTCGCGCTCGCGGTGATTCCGATGGTGCCCTGCACCGTCGTGCCGTTGGCGGGGGCGGTGATGGCGACCGTCGGAGGCGTGGTGTCGCTGCGCGGCCCCGGCTCGGTGTACTCGAGGGTGAGCACGGGCCGGCGCGCCGGCTCGGTGGCCAGCTGGGTGAACACCTTGGCCACCTTGCTGAGCTGGGTGTTGGCCAGCAGGATGCCCTGGTTGGTGGACGGGTCATCCACCCACGACTGCACCACCGCGACGTTGAGCGGCACGTCGTGGAAGCTCACGGTGGTGGGGAACGTGGTGAGCTCGAACGTCGTCCCGGCGACCAGGTCCGTCCCCGGGCCCTGCGCACCCAGTTGGTTCCACTCCAGGCCATTCTCGCGGAACTGCCAGCCCAGCGTGCTGGCCTGGAGGTTCCAGGGCGTCTGGACGTAGGAGCCTCGAATCGTGAACCCGCTGTGCCAGGTCTCCACCGCCAGGCGCAGCGTCGCGCTCTGAATCACGGACCCCGTTGGGATGCCGAGCTGGGGGAAGCGCAGCAGCGCCTCGATTTCGTAGTCCGGTGTCTGGAAGACGCCGATGAGCGACTCGTTGCGATACGCCGAGCCGTTCTGGGTCATCCCCTGGCTCGTGATGGCCACGGACTCCAGCGTCGTCACCGGCACCGTCACGGCCTGTCGAGCCGTCCCCGTGGCCTGTGTGGGTTCGGCTTCCTTCGAGCAGCCCGCGAACATGAGGATGGACAGCACTCCTGAATACAACCGCATCAAGCGGCTTTGTCTTGAGTTCATGGTTTCTCAGTTAGTAGCAAGTGTCCGTCCGGTCCTCCAGTGGCACCTGTCACCACCCTGTCAGGAAGCCTCGGTGGGCAGGTCCCTGGCTCGCGGTTCAGCCCGTGGTCTCGGAGCCCTGTATGCAATTTCGTCCCTACGCCAAGATTTCCGCGCCTGGAGAGTCGCGAGCCCAGCCCAGTCCTGGTGGCGCTTGGATTGCCTTGGAGAAGCTCCACGGCGCCCAGCTCGTCATCGCCGTGAGCGCGGGGGAGGTGCGCTTCGGCAAGCGCAAGGCGTGGCTCGCCGACGGTGAGCCCTTCTTCGGCTGGCAGTTGCTGCGCGCGCAGTTGAGCACCGCCGTCCGGAAGATGGTGCGCTCGCTCGGCGCCGAGGAGTCCTCCGTCTATTTCTACGGAGAGCTGCTGGGGGGGCACTACCCGCACCCGGACGTCGCGCCGGTCCCCGGTCTCTCGGCGGTGCAGACGGGTGTCTGGTATTCCCCCGCGCTGCACTGGTTTCCGTTCGATGTGCTCGTCGCCCGCACCCCGGAGGACGAGGGGCTCCTGCTGGCGCACCGAGACCTGGAGCGCGCCGCTCACGAGGTGGGCTTGATGACACCGCCTGTGCTCCGTCGGGGCACTCGCACCGACGTCAACACCGTGCCCACGCGCCGGCCTTCGCTCGTGCCGGCGATGCTCGGACTTCCCGCGCTCGACGCGAACATCGCGGAGGGGCTCGTCCTCAAGAGCGAGCAGCCCGCGCCGCCTGGCGCCCGGGTCGCCAGCAAGCGGAAGATCGAGGAGTTCAACGAGGGACGCTTCGACGAGAGCGAGGCCTGGAACCCGAATCAAGCCCTCTCGGCCGAGGCGCTGGGGGCCTGGGCCTTGCGCCTGGTCAATCCCGCGCGCGTCGCCAGCGCCCTCTCCAAGCTGGGCAAGGGCCCCTTGGAGCCGCTGTTGGAGGAGGTCATCCTCGATGTGCGCGTCGACTTGGAGCTGGCCTTCCCCACGGCCTGCGGCGCGCTGGGGCTGGCGGAGGAGGAGCACCTCTCCGCCCGCATCCGGGAGCGCGCGCTGCCGCTGCTCCAGGCCGCGCTCGGGTGAGCGAGAAGGGGCGCCCGGTCACTCCGGGGCGTCCCAGGTCGCCCTCACGCCGTCGAGCCAGGGCCGGAGCATCTGGCCCACCACCTCCACGGAGAGGTCCTCCCCGGCCCGCCGGAAGAGGGCATAGGGCGCATAGGCCTCGAGGATGCTCATCTCCTGGTGGCAGTCCTCTCGCGTGAAGGCCGCGAAGACGGGGATGGCCTCATGGTTGTCGGGCCACGCGTCGACGTAGGGCGTCGTGAGCGGGTCCCAGAAGGGCGCTGCCATGGGCGCGGCGAGGTTGACGGTGTCGTCCTCGCCCTCGCGCGCGGCGTTCGAGGCGGCCTCCACGTCAGGGGTCTCCCGCTGGGAGAAGATGAGCTCATGGTGGACGGCGTCATCCGCCTCGTCGTTCCAGTACTGCGCGACGAGGAACAGCGCCGAGCGGAGGCTGGGGTGTCGCTGGAAGCAGCGTCGCACCACGGGCTCGATCATCTTCTGGAGGAACTGTTCGCGAAGCGCGGCGGTCTCGGCGGGGGTGTATTTCGGAGAGCTCATGTCGTGTCTCGGCAGAGGGCCCACTGCGTCTTGCGTGCATCGTCGGAAAGACGGTGCAGGTAGCATTCGAGGATGAGCGGCGTGCCGTCCGCGCAGCGCGCCCGCGCCCACTCCAGTCCGAACGTGTCGGGCTGCAACGGGTGATGGGCGTCGCGGTCCCCGGGATTGGCGGACAGGTGCACCTCATCGATGAGGGGGTAGTCCTGGAGGCGCCGCCACACCGCGCCTGACAACACCCCCGAGGTCCGCTGGATGTGCAGGTGCGAGACATCCACCGCCAGCTTCAACCCCAGGTCCATCGCCCACGTGAGCGCGTCCCCGGTGCCCAGCGCGTAGCCCGGATACATCGTCTCCAGCGTGAGCGCGTGGAACGCCCCCGACTCGGCGCGCTGTCGCCAGGGGGCGCTGGCCGGGTCCACGTCGCGCGGAGGGTGCACGGAGTCCGCGTCGACCAGGCACTCCGCGCTGGGAGACCAGACGGGCCGCCGGAGCGCGCGGGCATCGAAGCCATGGTGGGTGCGCACGGGCACGCCCCGGCGGCGCAGGCCCTCCACGAAGTCGTGGGACGGCGCGTTGCCCGGGGTGAGCTGGAGCGCCTCCGCACCGAGCGCGAGCAGCGCATCGGCGGCGTCCTGCATGGGGCGTCCTTGGAGACAACTCAGGGCGAGATAGAGCATGAGACGCGGGCCCCGGGAGCGAGGCCGCGCGAGCTTATGCCGAAGCGCCCTTCGAGCGTCAGACGACCGCTTGCTCGCGTTGCATCAGCGTGGCCACCACGCGCTGGAGGGCCTGGAGCTGGTGGAGCCGGTCCTTCAGCTCCCCGCGCATCTCGCGGCCGTCGGTGTGGAGGACTTCGTCGTGCAGCTCCTCGATGCTCTCGGCCAGGCACGAGTTGAGGAGATGGATCTGCTGCTGGGAGAGCTCCAGGACCATGAGACACCCCTTCCGTCAGCGAAACAGCGAAGGCACTTCCCCCCTCGCACCGAAGCGTGCGAGCGCGCGCGTCAGGCCCACGGGACTGATGCCGCTGTTCCCGCTGCCTGGCGCGCAGGTCGTCGCGGAACAGGCGGGACGGTAGCACGCGTGTGTCGGCCACCCGGAGGACCCGGCCCGACGGAACCTGGCGAGATGTTCATTGGCTTACAGCGGCGGAACGTGCCGCGTCGCCGGGAGCACACGTCTTCGAGACGCGCGGCTTCCACCGGCGGATGCGAGCGCGGCGCCTTCGTTGCCGAGGCGCCGCGCCGCGAACGGACTACCGGAGCGCGATGAGCGAGGCCACGAGCAGCGAGACGACGCTCATGACCTTGATGAGGATGGCGACGCCCGGACCGGAGGTGTCCTTGAACGGGTCACCGACCATGTCACCGACGACGGCGGCCTTGTGGACCTGCGAGCCCTTCGCGTGGCCCGGCAGCTTGCCCTTCTCGATGAACTTCTTGGCGTTGTCCCACGCGCCACCCGCGTTCGCCATGTAGAGCGCCATGGTGGCGCCCACGACGAGCGAGCCGGCCAGCAGACCCGCCAGCGCGCCCGGGCCCAGCAGGTAGCCCACCAGCGGCGGGGCCACGACGGCGACGAGGCCCGGGAAGATCATCTCGCTCAGCGCGCTCTTGGTCGCGATGTCGACGATCTTCTTCGGGTCGGGGTCCGCCTTGAGCTCCATCAGGCCCGGAATCTCACGGAACTGACGGCCAATCTCCTCCACGATGGCGCCGGCGGCGCGACCCACCGCGAGCATCGTCGAGGCGCCGACGAGGAACGGGAGGATGGAGCCCAGCAGCAGGCCGACGATGACGTTCGGGTTGGTGAGCTGGAGGCTCATCTCCGCCATGCCGGCGGCGACGCGGGTGTGGTTGACCTCCAGGTTGAACGCGGAGAACAGCGCGATGACGGTGAGGGTGGCGGAGCCGATGGCGAAGCCCTTGCCGATGGCCGCCGTGGTGTTGCCCACCGCGTCCAGCTCGTCGGTGATGGCGCGGACCTCGGGACCCAGGCCGGACATCTCGGAGATGCCGCCCGCGTTGTCGGAGATGGGGCCGTACGCGTCCACCGTCATCACGACGGCGGTGCCGCCCAGCATGCCCACGGCCGACAGCGCGATGCCGTACAGGCCCAGCGCCCGGTCCGCGATGTACGCCACGATGGCGATGGTCAGCATGGGGATGCCCACGCTCTCCATGCCCACCGCGAGGCCGCGGATGAGGTTGGTGCCAGCGCCGGTGACGGAGGCCTCGGCGATGCGCTGCACGGGCTTGGAGGACGTGTAGTAGTCGGTGACCAGACCGATGATGGCGCCACCGAAGGCGCCCGCGGCCAGGGCCACGGTGATGGCCTGGGACAGGCCGAACACGTTCATCATCACGAACGACAGGGCCACCAGGATGACGGGGGGCATGATGAGCGCGCTGCGCAGCACCTGCGCGGGGTTCATGTGCTTGAGGGCCCGCGCGATGAAGATGCTCAGCAGGCTGACCAGCATGCCCACGGCGGACAGCACCAGGGGCAGCATCACGCCAGCCACCTTGGCCAGGCCCGTGGCGGAGGGGTCCACCACCAGGCGCGCCAGGTCCGTGGCGTTCGCCGTCAGGGCAATCGCCATGGCGGCGACGATGGCGGCCACCATGGACTCGTAGATGTCGGCGCCCATGCCGGCCACGTCGCCCACGTTGTCGCCCACGTTGTCGGCGATGACGCCCGGGTTGCGCGGGTCGTCCTCGGGGATGTTCTCAATCACCTTGCCGGCGATGTCGGAGCCGACGTCCGCCGCCTTGGTGTAGATGCCGCCGCCCACGCGGGCGAAGAGCGCGATGGAGCTGGCGCCCACGGCGAAGGAGTGGAGGATGGGGGACAGCTGCGGGTGGCCCTGGAAGGCGTAGTACACGCCGCCCATGCCCAGCAGGCCCAGGCCGGCGACGGCCAGACCCATGACCGCGCCGCCATCCAGCGCGACGAGCAGGGCGTTCGGCTTCGAGCCGGTCCGCGCCGCCTGCGCCGTGCGCACGTTCGCGAACGTCGCGGCCTTCATGCCGATGTAGCCGGCGAGCAGCGACAGCACCGCGCCAATCACGAAGCTGGCGCTCGCGAGCCAACCCAGCGCCAGGCCGATGACCACCGCCACGACCGCGCAGTAGAGGGCGAGCACCTTGTACTCGCGCACGAGGAACGCCATCGCGCCTTCGCGGATGTAGCCCGCGATGCGGTTCATCGTCGCGTCACCGTCGGGGAGGGCCTTGACGCGGAAGTAGAAGAACGCAGCGAAGAGCAACCCCACGGCGCCGACAACGCCCGGTGCGACTGCCCAGAAACTCGACTCGAGACTCGACAACTCCATCCATTCCTCCAGAGCAGTCCCGGGGCCTGACACCCCCCTTCTGGGTCGCTCGTATGCCGCACATTTGGCGCGAAGGGCCTATACGGGATTTCCGAGCGAGCTGGGAGTCTCCTCACCAGGGATGGCGAGGGTGGGGCGGCCGGGATGGCCGGGGGGCTTGTGCAGGCAGAGCGGAAGTGGGCCGCCCCTGGGGCGCCCGGCCGGACGCCGTCTGGCGGGGGGCTCGAGGCCCCTCCGCCGCAGGAGAACCCCGTGCGCCCGAGGATGGCGCACCTCGTCAGGCTCGGTGTCTCACGCGTGCGACGGCGCTCACGGGGGCCCATTCGCACGGTGCAGCAATTAGATGAACTGTACTCTGATTTTATTGTTTCTACGGTGACGGCGGGCAGCGCCCCCCTCGGACCTCGGTGGGGAGGGGGGCACCCCGCGACGGCTACAGGTCCTTCACGGCGTCATACAGGCTGCCCGCCGTGTCGTAGCTGAAGTACGGGCCTTGCCACTTGTAGATGCGCGTGGGGTCGGAGTTCCAGAACATCCAGCTGTTCACCGAGTAGAGATAGGCCCAGAAGTTCTGGCCATAACTCTCCAGCCACGGCCCGCCGCTGGCGCCGCCCGTCATGGTGCAGGAGTTGGTGGGGAAGCCGCTCTCGTTCCAGCTGGTGCCCGGGCAGTTGTGCAGCGCGCTCCCGTTGTACGGCGGGTCCGCGGGGTAGCCGAACTGGACGATGTACGCGCCGTAGGCCTCGCCCCACTTGATGCCCTGGCCGCCCACGGCATCGACGATGCGCGTGCCGCTTCGGAGGTTCATCACCGCGGCGCCCACGTCGAAGGCGCGGTCCGCGCTGTTGATCCACCCGTTCTTGGACCAGAGCCCGGACGCCGTCCACGTGCCGTGCGGCGAGCCCTGGTGATAGGCGGGCACGAAGACCCAGTTGGTGAACCAGCCGCGGCCAGAGCCTCCGCCGTGCACGCAGTGTCCCGCGGTGAAGACCACGCGTTTGCTGTTGCTGTTCACCGTGCTGCCGGAACAGCTCCGGTTGCGTCCCTGGTCATCGGTATAGAAGACGCGACCGGTCATCGAGCTCACGTCCGCCAGCGGGGAGACACCGCCTCGTGGCTCGACGCCGTCCTCGCGACGAAGGACGTTCTCGGGGGCCACGGCCTTGAGGCTGAGGGGCGCTTTGCCCGAAGTCGTGGGGACCTCCGCCGGCAGCGCCGAGGCCATGCGCTCCGGCGTCCAGTACGCGAGGACGCGGGCTTCGTCTTGCGCGACCGTGAGCGTGGAGGCGCTCGCGTTGTCCGCGGGATCCGCGCCCGCGGGGGTGACACCGCCGAGGACTCCGAGCATCAGGGTTGCAACGGCCACTCGACTTCGCGACACGAAGGGCATCGGCCAGCCTTTCCAGGGATGACTGCGGATGAGGGCAGGCATCGTCCGGGTTGACTGGCGGGAGACTCAATACGCGGAACCTCGTAGCAGGAGGCCTCGGTCTCTCCTCACCTGCGAGGCGTGGGCTTGGGTGGAGCCGGGCGACGCAAGAGGTCCTCCAGGCTCCTGCGCGCTTGATTCAACGGGTCCTGCGCGGACTTGGGTACGGGCAGCGCGGGGAGCAGGCTCTTCACCAGGTCTTCGGGGGCGCCCGCGCTCACGCGTGGGTCCATCACGGTTCCGGTGATGGTGAGCGGAATGGACACGGGCGCACCGCGTGGCACGGCGCCTCGGGTGAGGCTGGAGACGAAGTCTCGGGAGACCTTCACCGTTCCCTTCAATTCCAAGCGCTGGTCCAGCCCCACGCGCCCCGCCACCGTCCCTCCGCCGAGGTCTGATTGGAACGCCATGGGCTGGATGAACGAGACCCATCCCCTCTGCACCTTGAAGCGCGCATCCAGGTCCTTGAAGTGTGTGCCGCGCCCCGCCTTCTGGACAGACTCCGAGGCGCCTTTCTGGCCCAACGACAGGAGTCCCTGGGTGAGGACCGGCGTGAGCGTGGCGCCCAGGTCTGTCTGGGTGAAGACGCCCTCGCGAAGCTGGAGGGTGCCCGTCCCCGTCATCTCCTGACGGATGCGCGTCCAGTCGAGCCCCGTGCCGGTGAGCTCCAGTTGTCCACTCGCCTTGCCTTGCACGGGCGTGTTCCCCGACAGGGCGGTGAAGGCCTGGGCCGTGTCCAGTCCTTCCAGCTTCGCCTTCAGGCTCCACTTCGGCCTGGCCTGGGTGAGGTCCACCTGCGTGCCCGCGATATCGGCCTGTCCTCCGTAGAGCCGGGCCCGGCCCTGCTCGAGGTGGAGCCGTCCGTCATCCAGCCGGGCGTGTGCATCCACCTCCGTGAGCGTGAGCGGCCCATGGCGGACCCGGTCGAACTTCACGGTGCCCTCCACGTCCACCTTCCCCAGGGACCTGCGCACCGACGCGGGCAGCGCGGTGGGGGAGGGCGCCGCGCTTCGAGGCTTCGG
Source organism: Myxococcus stipitatus DSM 14675 (assembly GCF_000331735.1). Classification (GTDB taxonomy): domain Bacteria; phylum Myxococcota; class Myxococcia; order Myxococcales; family Myxococcaceae; genus Myxococcus; species Myxococcus stipitatus. The sequence continues at coordinate 3,175,037 of NC_020126.1, forward strand.
CGCCGGCTCACCCAACAGGTGCTGGAGGTCCAGGTCGGAGCCCTGGAGGTCGAAGCGCACGCGCATGGGGGCGAGCTGGACGGAGGCGGTTCCTCCCAACTCCACGCCCGCTCCCGAGAGCGCGAGGCGCGAGAAGCCCACCTGTGTGGCCTTCACCTCGTCCGGGTCGACGCGTGCGTTGAACGTGAAGGCGCCGCTGGCGGGGTCTCCTCGGAGCTTCAGCCCCGTCACGGCGCCGTGGCCGTCGACGACATACCGGCCTTCGAGTGTCTTCACGTCCGCGTCGACGCTGACCTCGCCTCCGGTGAAGGACTCGGCCTGGGACGCGGGGAGGAAGTCGCGGAGCGCGTGGACGGACAAGTTCTTGCCACGCAGGTGCATCGTCACGTGTGGCCAGCGTTTGTTCGTGGGCCGCGGGTCCACCTTGAAGTCGGCCTCCACGTTCTGCTCGGCGCTGGCCCACGCCGCCTTCAGCATCCCTTCGAGCGGCAGGCCCACGCCCACGTTCTCCAGCTCCAGGTCGATATCGCGCAGCGCCACGGAGGCATTGCCCTGGGCCGCCTGGGTGTCCACCACGTTCACGATGCCGTGCTGGAGGCGGATGTGCTCGACGGACGCCTGCCGGGACGACTGCTCGACGGGAGGTGAGGAGGGCGGGGCATCGGCGGGTGGCTGTCCCACCGACTCGGAGTTCCACGTCCCGTCCGCACGGCGCACCAGGTTGACGCGCGGCTCGTCGAGCGTCAACGAGCCCACGCGCACCTCCTTGCCGAGGCTGCGCACCAGCGGCCAGAGCCGCACGGTGGCCGTGGCGCGGGGGACCTCCAGGAAGGGAGGCTCGTTCTCCTGTCCCCGCGCGCGGAGGTTCATCAAGGTGACGCCCGGGGTCGGGAACCAGCGGGGCGAGAGCTGCTCCACGGTGACGCGCTGGCCCAGCGCGCGGCTCGCGGCGGTCTCCACCTGACCGCGCAAGCGCTCACCCACCCAGGTGGGCTCGAGCAGTACCACGCCCGCGATGAGCACACCTGCGACGACGATGAGCCCCAGCGCGACCATCCAGGCTCGGCGAAGGAGGGTGGAGTGATTCCTCTTCATTGCTCCAATGAGTGTGCAGTCCCAGCTCCGAACGCGCCCCCTCGCGCGCCAGGGAGACGGTGGGACGCCTTATTCCTCTCGGACAAGGCGAACATGGGAAATTACTGTTATCCTGGATTTGCAGTAGTAATTCGATGTATTGAGAGTCTTCCATCTCCGCATGAGGAGGCTCTGTGATTCGCTGGCAGGTTCCTGGACGCTGGAAGTCTGGCTTCGTCGCGATGTCCCTGATGTTGGGTGCTTGTGGAGAACCTGGTGGAGAGGATGAGACGCGGAACTGGGTCTCCACACCGTCTCCGCTCGTGGCTCCGCAAATCATCATCACGCCCACCATGGTCCAGCCGGATGGCTTCCGGCCCACGCTGGGCGCGTATCAGAAGCTCTATGACGAGCAGACGCTCCTCGGAGACCCGCGAGGCTCGTGGACCTTCAAGCCCGCGACGACCTGGGGCAACGTCGCGTACCAGGAGAACCAGTACCCCATGGGTTTCGTCATCGACCTGGGGCAGCTCTACGACGTGACGCAAGTCGGCGTGTTCGACACCTACGACAACGTCGGCAGGGATGGGTACGTCTACTTCAGCACGGGGACCCCAGGCGCGTGGACGGCGCTGCCCCCGCTGCTCACCGACCAGTGGGAGCAGTGGCGGCTCATCACCGTCGGCGTGCGCACGCGCTACCTGCACTTCGCGCGCAACATGGACGGCGCCTCCAATGAAATCGTCGTCTTCGGCACCCCGGCGGGCACGGCGCCCAACGCTCCTCCCACCGCGTCAGCGGGGTTGGACCAGACGTTGGTGCTGCCCACGTCGTCCGCGCAGCTGACGGGGACGGCCAGCGACAGCGACGGGCAGGTGGCCTCCCAGCAGTGGTCGCAGGTCTCCGGGCCCAACTCCGCCACGCTCTCGGGCGCGAGCACGCTGAGCGCCACGGTGACGGGGCTGGTGGAGGGGCTCTACGAGTTCGAGCTGCGGGTGACGGACAACCACGGTGCGAGCGCGACGTCACGCACCAAGGTCCGCGTGGAGCGCGCCATCAGCGGGCGCGGCACCATCGTGGCCATCGACGATGTGGGCGACACGCAGGGAACCTATGGCTACATCCTGTATCTGCCGGCCGGTTACGAGACGCGCGACAACTGGCCCATCGTCTTCTTCCTGCACGGCCATGGGCAGCGGGGGAATGGCAAGGGGACTGAGCTGGCGAAGGTCTTCGAGCAGGGGCTCCCCGCCTACTACAGTCGATATGGCAAGGATTATCCGTTCATCATGGTGGCGCCGCAGACCGCCTACTTGTGGAACGACTATGAAATCCAGCACGACCTGAACACGTTCTTCGAGCGGATGCTGACGACGTACAAGGTCAACCGGAAGCGGGTGTACATGACAGGGCTCAGCATGGGGGGCGCGGGGACGTTCGCCTTCGCGGGCTACCTCTCCTCGAAGCTGGCGGCGGCCGCGCCTGTCTGCAATGGCGGCGACGGCTCCTCTCCGACGCTCGGCCAGAACATCGTGAACGCGAACCTCCCCATCTGGGCAGTCCATGCCAGGAATGACACGGCGTCCTATAACCAGACGGCTCGCTGGTTCACCCACATCGGCAACGCCATGGGCAACCCGCTGGGCGTCATGGATGCACCCTCCATCCCAAGCCGAGACCAGACCGCGTTCTATCGACCGGCGACGAATACGTGGCAGTGGGTGGACGGCTTCACCGACCATGACGCGAATGGCAATCCACCCGAACGACCGATGATTCTCACGCTCTTCACCACGGGAGGGCACAACATCTGGGATCGTGTCTACCACGAGGACCCCCGGATCCTGAGCTGGATGCTCGCGCAGCAGCGCCCCTGAGCTTGTTTTCGCGACACACCCCGCGACAATGTCAGGCGTTCACCCATAATCTCTGCCAACGAGCGGATGTCATCCGCCTGGGGGCAGCGCATGGGAATGATGAGGAAGCGGTGGGCCGTGCTCGGTACGGCGGCCCTGGTGGTGTCATGTAGTGACGCGGAAGAGAAGACGCGTCCCAAGGGCACGGAGGAGCTGGCCCGACACACGCAGGAGATGGTCATCTCCCGCGTGCAGAATCCTCCTCCCGCGAGTGACCTGACCAATCTGCCAGGTGACTTGCGCGCGATCGCGGTGCCCAGACCCTCCAACCTGTCTGACTTCGTGAAGAACGAACAGGCGGTCATCGCGTTGGGCAAGGCGTTGTTCTGGGACATGCAGGTGGGCAGCGACGGGAAGACCGCCTGTGCCACCTGTCACTTCCGGGCGGGCGCGGACCCTCGGTCGAAGAATCAGCTCAGCCCCGGCCTCAACCACGTCCCCAGCGCGGACCTCGCCTTCAACACGGCGGGCCCCAACCACCAGCTCGAGGCGGAGGACTTCCCGTTGACGCGGCTGCTCATCCCCGGGGTGCGCGGTGCGTTAGACCCGGCGACGGACAGCAATGACGTGGTCTCCTCCCAGGGCGTGCCCTGGCTCAAGGCGGGGCTGGACCCGCAGGGCTTCAGCCTGGGGCTGGTGAAGACGCGCCGTGTCGAGCCTCGCAACACCCCGACTGTCATCAACGCCGTCTTCAACCACCGCCAGTTCTGGGATGGGCGCGCGGAGAATGTCTTCAACGGGGTGAATGCCCTGGGCACCCGCGACCCGAACGCGAAGGTCTACCGCTCGGATGACCCGTGGGAGGACCCGGTCGAGGTGCGCGTGGAGCTGGCCAACGCCAGCCTGGCGTCCCAGGCGGTGGCCCCCATCGTGAGTGATTTGGAGATGGCGGCGCCGGGGAGGACTCCGCTGGATGTGGCGCGGGCCTTGTCGCGGCGGACGCGGCGGCTGGCGCGGCACCTCGACCCGGTGCGTCCCTTGGGTCACCAACTGGTGGACCCGACGGACAGCGTGCTGGGCGGGATGAGCCGGTGGCCCGAGAAGGGGCTCTATGTCGCCTCCTACAACCGGATGGTGAAGGACGCGTTCCACGAGGTCTGGTGGAAGTCGCGGCGCCAGATCCAGGTCGCGCCGGATGGGAGCAGGACCTTCGTCTGGTTCGCGGACGACGACCCGGCGACGGAGGAGTACACGCTGCTGGAGTACAACTTCAGCCTGTTCTTCGGCATCGCGCTGCAGATGTACCAGTCGACCCTCATCGCGGATGACACGCCCTGGGACCGCTTCCGTCGCGAGCACCCGGACCCGACCGACCCCGCGCTGAATCCCTGGGTCAACACGAGTCCCAACCACATCAGCCGTGAGGCCCTCTTCGGCGCGCACCTCTTCAACGACCGCACGCGCGGCCCCACGAACATCCGGTGCTCGAACTGCCACGAGTCCGCGGAGCTGACGGATGCCTCCGTCCGCCGCGTCACCGCCGCGGTCAACGGGCCGGTGCGCAACCGCGATGGCAACATCATCGACAAGGGGTTCAACAACATCGGCATCCGGCCGACCTCGGACGACCTGGGCGCGGGGGGCAGCGACGCGTTCGGTCCGCTCTCCCACGCCAAGCGCCTGTTTCCCGGGGCGATTCCCACGAACTTCGACGGCGCCGTCGTGTCCAAGGGCTTCGGCATCGAGGGCGCGTTCAAGGTGCCCTCGCTCCGCAACGTGGCGCTCACCGCCCCGTACTTCCACAACGGTGACGCGCACACGCTCCGGGAGGCGGTGGAGCTGTACAGCCGCGGTGGCAACGTGGCCCCCGTCGCCCAGCGGGATGGCACGCCCATCGAGCCCCTGGGGGTGCCCGTGCTGGCGGTCGATGAAGTGGACGCGCTCGTCGCCTGGCTGGAGACGCTCACGGATGCACGCGTGCTGTATCGCCGCGCGCCGTTCGACCATCCCCAGCTCTTCGTTCCCAACGGGCACGTCGGTGACTCGACGTGGCTGGGGGATGCGACGGGAGATGGCTTCGCGGACGACGTGATGCTGGAGATTCCCGCCGTGGGGGCCGCGGGCGGCGCGCCGCTGCCGGGCTTCCTCGAGGGCGTCTTCGGTCCGGTGACGCCGCCGCTGCTGCACTGACGCGCGGCTTCTCGGTGGGGTCTGGCGAAGGCACGCCAGGCCCTACGGGCCGACCAGGTCCTCGCGCACCAGGTACTCGGAGGCCTCGACAATCACTTCGGACGTCCAGCCCCGGTTCGTCCCGCGCCCGTTCTCCTGGCAATCGCCGTCGGTGTGCACGCCGAGCAGGTGGCCTCGCCGGTTGAGCACCCCCGCGCCCGAGCTGCCGACCAGGGTGTCCAGGTCCGAGTAGTAGACGAGCCGGTTGCAGGCGCCCGCGAACCGGCCCTCGGCGACGACCTTGGGCCGTCCTCGGGGGTGCTGGATGATGGCCAGCCGGTCGCTCGTCTCGAGCGTCAGCGGGATGGGGGTGATTGCGGGGAGCACGTCGAGCCGGATGAGCGCGTAGTCGGGCTCGAGCGCCTGTTCGATGACCGTGCCCTCGGTCAGGAGGTCGGGGCCGTCGGGAGACTCCTCGTGGTTGAAGACGATGAGCGGACGGTCTCCCCGGTTGACGCAGTGGCCGGCGGTGAGGACCACGGGGCCGGCGCTGGCTTGAATCAGCGTGCCCGTGCAGCTGCCGCCAATCAGGACGACGGCGTCCTCCTGGGCCACGGCGTCCGCGAACTCACCCCGGTAGCTGTTGACGGGGGTGAAGTCGAGCGTCGCGCCACATTGGAGGTAGCCGGTGACCTGGGCCTGGCGAGGACTCTCCTCGCAGACCGGCGGGTCTTCGGGCACCGCGTCCTTTCCACAGGCCAGGATGCCCAGGAGCGCGGTGCCCATGAGGCCCAAGCCCCACGGCGTGATGACGGAACCGAGGGGCTTGTGCGTCATGTCTTAGTAGAGGGCGTTCAGCGCGGTGCGGTCGCTGCTCGTCCACTCACCCGTCTCCGTCGAGCGGAAGCAGGAGTTCATGATGGAGCCGCCCACCGTCGCCGTGGTCGGGGTCCCCGCGATGTGGATGGCGCCCACGCCCGCGGCGCCCTCGTTGCCGCCGCTGCCGCAGCTGATGGAGCGGTTGTAGTAGTCAGAGTGACGGAAGCCGACGGCGTGACCCAGCTCGTGCGTGATGACGTGCTCGTTCACGTCCACGCTGTAGCTCTGCAGGCCCGTGCCGATGTTGATGGTGCCGTAGGGGTTGCCGCCCGACGGGAAGCCCGCGGAGCCGCCCGCGCCGGACATGGTCGTCGCCGTGATGTTCGCGCTGCAGCCCGTGGTCGGCCCACGCGCCATCTTGAAGGTGAGCGACAGGCCGTTGTAGTTCGCGATGGCCAGGTCCAGGCCCTGGCTCAGGCGGGAGTAGGAGTTGAAGCTCGCCGTGGGGTTGATGCAGATCTTCGTCTTGGTGGAGCTGACCAGGTTGGTCGTGCGGTACTGCTCCAGGCTGAAGGGCGCCGGCTGGAGCATCTCGCGCGAGGCCTCGAGCGTCACGTGCGCGTCGCGGCCCACGTAGACAGCTCCGTCGACCACCATGATGTCGTTGGCCGGGAAGCCCGCCTCGACCAGGTTGGCGACGATTTCATCGTTCTCGGAAGGGGCCTGCGCCTCGCCACCCTCGGTGCCGCAACCCACCATCAGCGCGCCACAGCTCACCGCGAGAACTGCCGCTCTCTTGAACATTTGTCGTTTCCTCGAGTTGGGGGACTCGCTGCCGCCTGACCACCCGTCAGCCACGGACAGCGGGTGGCTCATGAGCAACTGCCGGGCCACTTGAGGGGATAGAGAGAAAGACACGTTTTTGTAGAATAGCATGGAGTACAAACACTCCAGGAAGAGCGCGATGGGGCGTCAAGTCATGTGACAAAGGCCCGCGTAAGGCACTGCTTTGACAGTGGATTTGTATCAGAGCCCCGGGCGCCGTGGTTCCGGACAGCGGTGTCGCTGAATCAGTCACCTGGCCTGGGGTCGCGGCTACCCGTGAATCCGCGCGATGACGTGGCGCTTCATTGAGGCAAGGTGCGCGTGCGTCATGACTTCCTCCCGCCGCGTCAGTCCCCGCGCCAGGCCCGCTCGCCCCGGATTGTGGGGCGGGCGGCTCTTCTTCGGTCCTCAGCGGCTGATGTACGCGGGGCCCCTGGCGCCCACGGAGCCCCACGCGCATCCCACGTTCCAGGTGATGGTGGCGCTGGGGGAGCCCGTGCGCATGCGGGATGGCGACTCGCACGAGGCGGACTGCCCGTGGGCCGTCATCCCGCCAGACGTCGAGCACACCGTGGTTCGGGGCGCGCTGGACGTGGTGTTGCTCCACGTCCCCGCGGAGGGCCTGGCGGGGCGGCGGCTGCGGATGTTGGGGGTGGGGGCGCGCGCGGAGGACTGGCTGCGGGCAGGCGAGTGGCTGCGGACGTGTGGTGTCGCCCGGCTGCCGGTGCGCTGGGCGGAGGCCGAGGCGTGGACGCGGGCCCTGCTCTCGGCGCTCCAGGCGGAGGTCGGCGCCCCTCCGCCCACGCACCCGGCCGTGAAGAAGCTGCTGCGGTTGCTTCCGGAGTCGCTCGACGGTGACGTGCGGCTGTCCGCGCTGGCGCCCCAGGTGGGGCTGTCGGTGGGGCGGCTGTCGCATCTGTTCCGCGCGGAGGCGGGCTTCGCGCTGCGGCCCTACATCCTCTGGCTCAGGTTGCAGCGAGCCGCCGAGCACCTCCAGCGTGGTGCCTCGCTCACCGAGGCCGCGCACGCCGCGGGCTTCACCGACAGCGCGCACCTGAATCACTCCTTCCGGAGGACGCTGGGGCTGAATCCCTCGGAGATTGCCGGCGTGGTCCAGTGGGTGGGGCCGCCGTCGGGATAGCGCGTTCTTACAAGTCCCGGGGCCCGGGGCCGCGCGAAGGTGGCGCCCTGTTCACGAGGGAGCCATGACGAAAAGACCCCTGCTGCGCGCGGCCTTCGAGCACGAGCTGCGCGAGGCGCTGGAAGCGGAAGCGCGCGCGGAGCTGCCGCGCGCCTGGAGACACCTCGAGCGAGCCCACGTGCTCAGCCAGGCCTTCGTGGGCCCTCACGTCCGCGTGCACTGGCGGATGCTGGGGTACGGCTGGCGCCGGCGCGACACGCGGGAGGTGTGGGGACAGGTGGCGAGGGTGCTCGGGGCGGGGCCGGCCTCATGGCTCGGACGCGCGCCCGTGGGCAACACCGGCGGGGCGGACGTGGGCATCTTCACGCCCCTGCCCATTCCCGACGACCTCCGCGCCCTGCTCGACGCGGAGGGCTGACAGCGCCTTCTCGACAGGAGGGCTCAGCCCGCCGCGAGGCCAGCCTCGAGGAGGACGCTGTCGGCGGACTCCCGGACGCTGGTGGCCCAGGTGGTGGGGGTGGGGCGCCGGGGCACCGGAGGCGGCACGCCGCCCGGCCAGTCCCAGCCCTCGCCCGTCCACTCCAGCTCACGCCAGCCCAGGTGCGTCGCGGCCTCGCGGGCCTTCTCCCCGTGGGGGATGAGCGCCCAGCCCACGCGGGACTGCTTGCACTCGCCGCTCTTGAACTTGAGCAGCCGGTGCTGGCCCCGGGCCTCGCCCAGGTCCGCGTCCCACAGCGCCTGGTTCTTCAGGCCGCTGCCGTGGTAGTCGACCGCGTTGCACTCACACCAGGCTAGGACGTCCTTGATGCGGACGAGCTTGTTGCCCTTCGAGAACTCCGCCACGGCAGCAACGAGGAGATCAGGGGTGAGGACGCGCATGCGGGAAACCCAATGCAAGGTCAATCAGCGATTGGGTCCAACCTACTTCGCGTGCCCCAGCGGAAGGTCCACGAGAACCCCATGCGTTTGTCATGGTTCTGTCATGGGTCCCGGTTGCCGCGGCATGTCAGCGTGACACGCCGCGGTGGACCTGGGAGGGGCAATCCCGCGCTACAGACCTGTGAGGTCTGGGTTATCGGACAGTCGACATGACGCCCCGCTGCTCCATCAATCCGAAGAGCTCCAGGAGGGCCTCCACGGGGAGGGCGTGGCCGTACTCCGCGTAGACCGCGTCACGGATGTCCGCGACGGAGCGCTGGCCGTTGGCGTAGCTGGCGATGGCGTCCGCCAGCTCGAAGAAGCGCAGCTCGTCCTCGCCTCGCTCCCGGAGTGCGACGGTCGCCGCGTTCATGGCTGCCTGCACGGTTTCCACGCGGGCCTTGTCTTGGGGGGATGCGTTGCTCGCCACGTCATCGAAGGGTGTCAGCTCCTGGCCCTTCACGCGGCGGGGGATGACACCGCGGGCCCGACGCTCGGCCTGGCTGGGGGTGGGTTCGCGAGTGGAGGCGCCTCGGGCCTTGGTGTCGGCTTCCAGGCGGCTCAGGGCCTGGGTCTCGCTGGTCTCGAGCTGTCGGGTCATGGCCTGCACGGCGGTGGCCGGGGCACCCAGCGGCAGGCAGGAGCGCAGGGCCTCGCGCTCGCGCTGATAGCCGGCGCGCACGGCGGCGCGGGCCAGCCGGTAGAGGCCGGGGAGCTCCTGCGTGGAGGCGGAGGCCAAGCCCTGTCGGGCGTTGAACTCATCGTCCGCCACACGCCGGATGCCGTGCAGGGACACCAGGCGAGCCAACTCCACCGCGCTCGAGGTGTCCGCCCACGCGGCGACGGTGACAGTGGACAGGCCCGCGAAGGCCGCGCGGTGGAGCTGGGTGGGGTCCACGTTCTCCGGCCGGTCTCCGCTGGTGTGGTACGCGTCGTCGGGCCAGGTGGTGAAGGACACGCCCGGGATGCCGTGGTCGTTGAAGAGCTGGTGGTCGGAGCCCCGGCTGTAGCGCTCCACTCGCGCGTCCAGCGCGTCGCGCGAGCCGGTGACGGAGCCGATGTAGAAGTCGCGGCGGGGCGGGTACTTCACGCCGTTGAAGCGGTTCATGAAGGTGACGGTGGACTCGCTCACGGCGTTCACGAAGCTGGCGTTCCAGTCTGGCGTGGCGGAGATGTTGAAGCGCGAGTGCACGCGGGACAGGTGCGCGCCCAGCATGTCGAAGTTGAAGTTGGCCACGCGCCGCACCGGGTCCGCGGCGTGGTGGGTGAACCAGTGGCGGGTGCCATCGAACTCGGGCAGCCACAGCACGCGCACGGTGCGCGCCGGTGGTGGCAGCACGCCGCGCTGGATGAGCGTGGTGTACGTGCGCACCATCTCCAGCACGGTGGCGGAGCCCGAGGCGTTGTCATCCGCGCCGGGCTTGTAGTGGTCCAGGTGCGCGGTGATGACGACCTCTTCGCTGGCGAGCCTGCCCGGGATGACGCCGCTGACGATGCTGTAGTGCCCTTCGACCTCCTTCACCGCGACGCTCACGTCCACCTTCACGGGGCCGCTTCGCAGCTGGGCGCGCAGCTCACGGCCCTGCCGGTCGGAGACCATGAACACGAAAGGTGCCGGAGTCCCCTTCGGCACGAGCCCAGGCGGGACACGTGCCCAGCCCACCTGGTCCGGGAAGTCGCCATCCAGGCGGTGCGGCTGGTTCCAGGGCGGCGTCGAGTAGGACGACACGACGCCGACGGCACCGTGCTTCACCACGGCCTCGCGCAGCGCGAGGCTGGGCCGCCCGGTGGTGAGGACGACCTTCCCCTTCAGGTCCTTGCCCGCGGAGTCCGAGTCGAGCGCGCCGGTGCCCACGTCCACCAGCTCCAGGGCCGTCCCCTCGAAGCTGCCGCTGCCCACGGGCAGGGACATGGGGAGGTCGGCATAGGACGTGACTTTGTAGCGGTGGGGGAGGGAGACCCAGAGCTCGCCCCGCGTGGCGGACCACTGGGGGCCGGTCGTCATGGGCTCCAGGCGCACGTCCTGGAGCCCCGCGGCCTTGGCGGCGGTCTCCATCCACCGCGCGGCCTCGCCGTAGCCCTGCTCGGTGTCTCGCGCG